>CANKRG010000028.1 GCA_947485165.1 Comamonadaceae bacterium | reverse complement strand
TGGCGTACGGCCTCTTCTTTAAATTCCGCTGGAAAACGTTGAATGCTCATGACTTCCTCCTATGAATAAATCATAGACCCGGACTGTCTACCAGACCGTGGGAAGTCCACCAAAATCTCTAAACTGTCCGTCGAATCGGGGCAAGTCCAGAAAGCATTTCGACAAGCTCAATGCGAACGGACTTATGCAGGTGTTACTTAACCTACAGCGACTAAATATATAAAAATAAGCACTACAAACCAGTATTACGCATAGCCTTTTCCACCTCGTTGCGACCTTGTGCCGATCCACTTTGAGGCACGATGTCACCGTTGCGCTGCAAAACTTCAGCCAAACGTGCGGCTAATCGTTCCGGAGCCTGCATATCCAAGCCAATGTAGGCACCCTGTGTCATCGTGATGTGCGCGGCTTCAAACGTGCCTGCACCAGCGCACAAAATCGTACGGGTCGGCGCGTTGTCGCTCACCAGCACCAGCATGGCAGGCACCACGGCTTCGGGTTTCAATGCGGTCAAGACTTCTTCTGACATCAAGCCCTCGGTCATACGCGTCGCAGCCGTTGGCGCTAGACAATTCACCCGAATGTCGTTTTTCGCACCTTCAATAGACAGCGTTTGCATCAACCCCACCAAAGCCATTTTGGCTGCGCCATAGTTTGCTTGGCCAAAGTTGCCATACAGGCCACTGGATGACGTCGTCATCACAATACGACCATATTTTTGCTCGTTCATGATGGCCCAAACGGCTTTGCTGCAGTTCACCGCGCCCATCAAATGCACGTCCACCACCAGTGCAAAGTCAGCAATTTCCATCTTGGCAAAGCTTTTGTCACGCAAAATACCGGCGTTGTTGACCAAAATATCAACCCTGCCCCACTTCGCCATCGCCTCGGCCACCATCGTTTGTACAGCGGCAAAGTCGGTGACGGATGCGCCATTGGCCATCGCCTCGCCACCTGCAGCGCGAATTTCTTCGACCACGGCTTGTGCTGCGGTTACAGAACCCGTGCCCACCGCGCCATCTCGCGCACCACCCAGGTCATTCACCACCACTTTTGCACCCCGCGCCGCCAAAGCCAAGGCATGTTGGCGACCCAAGCCACCGCCCGCACCGGTCACAATAGCAACGCGACCCTTAAAATCTAACGACATACGCATTTCCTTTTTCTAAATTTAAGATAATTTAACAAAATTTAATATTTAAGAGACTTTTCTAAACATCATTATGGAATTAAACCACCAAGCCATAGAAACCCCTGTCCGCGACGCGTCAACCGTCGTTCTCCTACGCGACGCGCCATCCGGTTTGGAGGTGTTTTTGATGAAACGCAGCGGTTTGTCTGACGTTTTGGGGGGGGCTTATGTGTTTCCAGGTGGCAAGCTGGATGCGGCTGATGTGATTGACGACATGCCGAACCGCCTTGACCAAACGCCACAAGCCTTACATGCTGCGCTGAACGAGCCAGCTTTGCAGCACCACCATGCTGCTGCGTTGTATGTGGCTGCTTTGCGTGAGGCGTTTGAAGAATCTGGCGTGCTGTTTGCCGAAGGCGCTTCATTGGCAGTGACGGCTCAAGCGGCAGAATTACTCAAAAACGGTAAAAACTTCCCCGCCATACTCGCGCAGCTTGGCTTGCGGCTGCAAACCCAGCACGTGCAACCGTGGGCACGCTGGATCACGCCCAAACTCGCTTCCGTATCGACCAAGCGCTTTGATACTCGCTTCTTTCTTGCAGCTGTGCCTCATCATCAGACGGCGGTGCACGATAATTTTGAGACCACCGAAAGCGTATGGTTAGCGCCTCGTGCGGCGTTAGAGGCATACTGGAGCGGCGGCATTGCCCTTGCACCGCCGCAAATCATGAGCTTGGCGCATTTGTCGCACCACCGCACGGTTGCCAGCGCTTTGGCTGAAGCCAGAAGCAAGCCACCGGCGGTGATTGAACCTGAGCCATTTGACTTTGAAGGCCTGCGCACCATCACTTACCCAGGCGATGTACAACATTCAATACGTCAACGCGCCCTGCCTGGCCCTACGCGGCTGTGCTACCGCAACAAGCGGTTTGAGCCTGTCAATGGGCTTGAAGCGCTGTTTTTGCGGGAATGAATGCTGCAAACCAAGCATCCACCTGATCCGGATCATTGCAAGTACGCAGTGCCATGTAGGCGATTTCGGCTTCTGGATACTGGCGGCGCAGGAAGTTGAGCCATTGCTTGAACCTGCCGGTTCTTGATTTTCTGTCTAGGCGGTTGCACACCAATTCCCAAAAATCGTGCAGCAGCGGTTGAATGGATTGCCAGCTAGAAGCATCGGCCAAACCCTTGATGTCGTTGGCCAAACCCGGGTTTTGCACCATGCCGCGCCCAACCATCAGCGTGTCGCAGCCTGATAGTTCTTGGCAGCGCTTGGCATCATCCACATTCCAAATTTCGCCGTTGGCGATGACTTTGATGTTGACGACGGCGCGAATATCTGCAATCCGCGACCAATACGCCGGTGGCCGGTAGCCATCGGCTTTCGTGCGGGCGTGGACGACCAGCTCGTTGGCACCGCTGGACGCAATGGCGATGGCGCACTCCTCGGCGCGACTGTCATCATTGAAGCCCAGCCGCATTTTGGCTGATACCGGAATGTTGGACGGCACAGCGCGGCGCACGGCAGACACTATTTTTGCCACCAATTCAGGTTCGTCCAACAGCGCCGCACCACCGCCGTGGCGGTTCACCACTTTGGCAGGGCAGCCGAAATTGAGGTCGATACCGGGTGGGTTGAGTCGCGCTAGTGCAGCCGCGTTATCCGCCAAGCAATATGGGTCTGAGCCGAGCAATTGCGGACGCACGGGTACGCCTGAGAATGTCAAACCTTTGTTCAACAGCTCAGGCACGACGCGGTAAAACACGCGCTCGGGCAGCTCGGTGTTGGTCACCCGAATGAATTCAGACACGCACCTGTCCACCCCACCCACGCGGGTGAGGATGTCGCGCAGCACGAAATCAAGTAGCCCCTCCATCGGGGCGAGCAGAATCAAACCTGATTTAGCGATTAATTCGCACCCACAAAGTCTTTTTTGCCCACTTCAACACCGTTGTGGCGCAAGATGGCGTAGGCCGTTGTGGTGTGGAAAAAGAAATGCTGCAGTGCATAGGTCAGCAAATACGCTTGGCCCGCAAACGTACGCTCACGCGCTGTGCCTGGTTGGGTCACAATTTGGCGCTCTTCGCTGCCGTTGATGCTGGCAGCAGGCAATGTGGCGATAAACGCCAGCGTTTTAGCGATGCGGGCTTGCGCGTCGTCAAACGTCACTTCAGTGTCCTCATACGCTGGCACGTCCACCCCAGCTAAACGCGCACACGTGCCTTTGGCAAAATCGCAAGCAATTTGCACCTGGCGCAGCATGTGAAACATGTCTGGGTACAAACGGCTTTGCAACAACACCTCAGGCGCGATTTTCTTGGCTTCGGCGTGGGCAGCTGCTTTGGTTAAAGAACCACTCAAAGCTTGCAGTGCTTGCTGAAACACGGGGACGGAAGCGGCGTACATAGAAATTGACATGGGGTTTCCTTAAAATAATGAAAAATATAGCAAAAATCAGCTTGGACTACGCTAATGAGCGTTTTAAGCGAATCTCTTCCAGCTTAGCGCCGCCTACTTCTACGGTTTTCAACGTGGTCATTTCGCGTTTGAAGCCGGCCATGTCGTAGAAGTGCAAGGCGCGTTCGTTTTGGACGAGTACCCACAGGGTGGCTTCGGTGAATTCTTCTTCTAGCATGCCTTCGCGGGCGGCGTCCCACAGGGCCAAGCCAACGCCTTTGCCCCAATGCTCGGGGTCAACGTAGACGGCCCAAATTTCACCAGTCGTCGGTTTGGTTTTGGCGTCGCGGGAGCGGTCAAAGCCGACGAAACCGACGACTTTTTCGCCGGTTTTGGTAGAGCCCATGGCGACCCAGACTTGCGGCTCGCTGTACTCAATCGCGTCTGTCCAGAAAGCGGCGCGCTTCTCTGACGAGAGGTTGTCCAAATGCTCATCCGCCATGATGCCAGCGTAGGCGATTTGCCAGGCGCGGATGTGGATGGCGGTGATGGCGGGGACATCGCCCAAGGTGGCGGGGCGTACGGTGATGTTTTGCATGGTAAATTGTTTTGAAATCTAATTAAAATAAACGTATGGGTACGATAATACCCATTCAAAACGGCATTTAACAACATTCAGCAACTTAACTGGAGAACATCATGGCAAAAGGTCTCGGATCACAAAAAATGGTTAAAAAACCAAAGAAAGACACATCTCCACCCAAAGCAATCTCGGTTGACGCCGTGCGCCCAACCGTGGTGACACAAGTGCCTTTGCGCGGCAAAGCGGCTAAGTTGCCAAAAAAATAAGCTGTTTTGACTATCTCCGTTCGCATTGAGCCTGTCGAAATGCATCAAAGGTAAACCAATTGCACTCAGAAGACTTCGACAAGCTCAGTCCGAACGGTATTAATCAACCTCAGCCGCCCGCAGAAGTGTCAGCTAAACCACCGGCTCAAGCCAGAAACCCCCTCCACGGCGTGACCTTGGAGGCGATGGTGACGGCGCTGGTCGAGCATTACGGCTGGGACGACCTTGGCCAGCGCATCCACATCCGCAGTTTTGTGCTTGACCCCAGCGTGGCGTCTAGCCTGAAGTTTTTGCGCAAAACGCCGTGGGCGCGTGAGAAGGTGGAGAGTTTGTATCTGTTCATGTTGCGTGAGCAAAAGCGGCCTGTGCAACAGCGCCGCTCGGACAGCCCGACCTAGCCACCCCTGTGCTACCGACCAGAAACGGCGTCGGCCCCAGCGTTGTTGGTCTACCCAAAGACGACGCCGCTCAATGGCGCACCATCACCGACTTCCTGGTTGATCGCTTCCCCGCCATCCCCCGCGCTACTTGGCTGCAGCGCATGGTCGATGGCGATATTGAAGACGAATTCGGCAAACCCGTCACCCCAGATCGCCCCTATCAAGGCCACATTCGCGTCTACTACTACCGCGACCTAGATGTTGAAGAACGCATCCCCTTCGACGAAGTGATATTGCACCACGACGCGCACCTCATCGTTGTCGACAAGCCGCATTTCCTCCCCGTCACCCCTTCCGGCAAATACCTGCAAGAAACGGTGCTGGTACGGCTGAAACGCAAGCTGGGTTTAGACGATTTAGTCCCCATTCACCGCATTGACCGTGACACAGCGGGCTTGGTGCTCTTCTCCGTCCAACCCGCCACCCGCGACGCCTACCAAGCCCTGTTTCGCGAGCGTGCAGTGCACAAAACCTACGAAGCGATTGCACCGTGGCGACCAGAAATACACGACGAATCCAGCTTCCCACTCACCCGCCACAGCCGTATTGAGGAAGGTGAGGGTTTCATGACCCAACGCGAGGTGGAAGGCGCACCCAATGCCCTCACCCACATTCAAGTCCTTGAAGTCAAGGGACATTTAGCCCGCTACCAGCTAAAACCCGTTACCGGCAAACGCCACCAGCTGCGCGTCCACATGAATGCGCTGGGCATCCCCATTCAGGGCGATGGCATTTACCCCGTGCTGACGCCAGAGGGGCAGATTGACTACGACAATCCGCTGCAACTGCTGGCGAAGTCGATTGAATGGACTGATCCGATTTTGGGGCAAGTTAGGCGATTTGAGAGCCTGCAGAATTTGAAGTTGAATTTGAAGTTGAAGTGAATTGCTGCATTTCGAATCGGTCATGGCATCAACCATCAATCTAGAAGGGGGAAACACTGGCTGATTACCCCCGCACCATGATGGTGACCATGATGAACCAAATGCCGTGGTCGCACGACAAACCCCTGCACAACTGGATGCGTGACACAAGGCTGGATGGTTTTGGCACGCTGAGTTACTGATTCAGCTTCAGCTTATCGAAGCTCTTAACCAATGGTGCTTATCGCGGATCGTAAGCCAAAAGCTGCTGAACAAGGCTTCGCAAGTGCGCTTGCAAAGCCTCAAACCCCGCATGCATGGCCAAAGTTTTTTCGTCCATATACAGCTTGCGGTTGATCTCCAACTGCACGCTGTGGCGGTACTGCTCTGGTTTGCCATAACGACGCACAAGTTCTACGCCTTTGTACGGGTGGTTGATGGCGACGTTATACCCATGCTGCGCTAATTGCTCCTGAATAAAGAGCACCAAGCTTGCGCTGGATGTGGTGTTGTCACGATTCCCGATGACAAAATCCGCATGTACCAAACCCGGAAAATCCGTCGCATGGCTGCTGCTAACTGCAGGCATGCTGTGACAATTGATGTGGATGCTGTAGCCGTGGCGGGCATGGGCTGCGTCTATCGCGCTGTCCACCGCTGCATGGTAGGGCTGCCAGCAGTTGGCAATCCGCGCCTGCACCTCTGCCACGCTGAGTGGGCGGTTGTACAGCGGCAAGCCATCGTCTGTCATCCGCCAAATCAGTCCCTTGCCCAGTCGTAGTTTTGACTGCACGGCTGCGTCCTGCTCGCCTAATTCATCTGGCCAAGCACCAGACAGCATGGTGGGGTCAATCTCGGTCACGTTGCGGTTAGCGTCTAAATAGCTGCGCGGAAAATGTGCCTCCACCCAAGCCACACCCAAAGCCGGTGCGAAGCTGTAGAGCTTTTCTACATGCGTATCTTCTGCACGACGCAGGGTCGCTAAGTCGCACACATGGCCAAAATCTTGCGGGTAATCTGTGCCGCTGTGCGGTGAATCAAGCACCAACGGTGTATGGCCAGCGTTGACAGTGACGAACTGTTGAGTCGCTGATTGAAGTGCAGATAAAGGCGTAAGCATAATTTTGCTATACTTTTAATAGCTATTTAGGCAATAAATACGCCAACTAAAGTCATTTTTAGCATGTTAAAACGCTATTATTTTTATAGCGCATTCATAGCATTTTTAACATTAACGGGTTTAACCCAATTTCTCACTGATCCAGCCCTGCGCACTCGCCAGCGCCTTGTCCAGCCCACTCGCATCTGTGCCGCCCGCCATCGCCATGTCCGGCCGGCCACCGCCTTTGCCACCGACTTGCGCCGCCAGGAAGTTGACCAGTTCGCCCGATTTGACCTTGCCCATCACGTCGGCCGTCACACCGGTGGCAAGCTGCACCTTGCCGCCATCCACGCTGGCCAGCACGACCACGGCAGATTTCAGCTTGTCTTTCAACTTGCCCACCGTGTCGCGCAAAGTCTGGGCGGCATCAGCGGCGCTGACACCTTCCATTTTGGCGACCAGAAATTTAATGCCTTTCAGATCAACCGCTTGCGACAACAAGGCGTCACCCTGGTGCGACGCCAACTGCCCTTTGAGGGCGGAAATTTCTTTTTCCAACGCCTTGTTTTGGTCCAGCAAGCTTTGCAGACGCTCACCCAGCTCAGGCACAGCGACTTTGAGCGCACCGGCGGCTTTGCTGACCGTGGCTTCCAAATCTTGCAAATATGTGAGTGCGTTTTGCCCTGTCACCGCTTCAATGCGGCGCACACCAGAGGCGATGCCGCCTTCGGAGACGATTTTGAACAGGCCAATGTCGCCCGTGCGCTGCACGTGAACGCCGCCGCACAGCTCTTTGGACGAGCCAATTTCCAGCACACGCACAGCGTCGCCGTACTTTTCGCCAAACAGCATCATCGCGCCGGTGGCTTTGGCGGATTCAATGTCCATCACCTTGGCAGAGGCAGCCTCATTGGCCAGAATTTCAGCATTCACCTGCGCTTCAATCGCCACGATCTGCGCGTCTGTCACCGGTGCGTTGTGCGCAAAGTCGAAACGGGTGCGCTCGGCGTTGACCAGGCTGCCCTTTTGCTGCACATGCTCACCCAGCACTTCGCGCAGGGCTTTGTGCATCAAGTGGGTGGCGCTATGGTTGCGGATGGTTTTGGCGCGCAGCTCCAAGTTCACCTGCGCTGCCACGGTATCGCCGACTTTCAGGCTGCCAGAGGTCAATACGCCGTGGTGGCCGAAGACGTCAGCTTTGATTTTTTGGGTGTCCTGGACTTCAAAAACCGCCAAATCCGTACTAGAAACCATATCCGTTCGGGTTGAGCCTGTCGAAACCCCTTCGACAAGCTCAGGGCGAACGGTATTGGTTGTAGCCCGAACGGTAAGAGTGCCCTCATCGCCCACCTGCCCGCCGCTTTCGGCGTAGAACGGTGTGGTATCGAGCACGATCACCCCGTTTTGACCTGCATTTAGCACACTAGCCGGCGTACCTTCTACATAGAGCGCTATTATTTTTGAAGTTGTCTGGAGTTTCTCATAACCGACAAAGTCGTTCAGTTCACCGCTGTACTCCAGCGCTTTGTCCATTTTGAACTTGCCGGCTGCACGAGCCATGGTTTTTTGACGCAGCATGGCGGCATCAAAACCGGCTTCATCCACGTCCACACCGCGGTCGCGGCACACATCTGCGGTCAAATCCAGCGGGAAGCCGTAGGTATCGTGCAGTTTGAAGGCGACTTCGCCTTCCAGCACTTTGCCGCCATCTTTCATGGCGTTATCCAACAGCGACATGCCCGTTGCCAGCGTCTCGAAGAAGCGCTCTTCTTCTTGCTTCAATACCTCGGTGATGCGCTGCTGCTGTTTGGCGATGCTGGGGTAGGCTTCGCCCATGACGCTGACCAAGTCTGCCACCAGTTTGTGGAAAAACGGGGTCTTTTTGCCCAGCTGGTAGCCGTGGCGTATCGCACGCCTTACGATCCTGCGCTGCACGTAGCCGCGGCCTTCGTTGCTGGGCAACACGCCGTCACTCACCAAAAACGCCGTCGCGCGGATGTGATCGGCAATCACGCGCAGGCTCTTGTTTTGCATGTCGGTGCAACCCGTTTCACGCGCTGCGGCTTTGATCAGCACGTCGAAAATGTCGATTTCGTAGTTGCTGTGAACATGCTGAAGAATAGCTGCAAGACGTTCGAGACCCATGCCGGTGTCCACGCAGGGCGCAGGCAGCTTGACCAGGCTGCCATCGGCCTGCATGTCAAACTGCATAAACACGTGGTTCCAGATCTCGATAAAACGGTCGCCGTCTTCGTCCGGGCTGCCCGGCGGGCCGCCTGGGATGTGCGCGCCGTGGTCGTAAAAAATCTCTGAGCACGGGCCGCAAGGCCCCGTGTCGGCCATCATCCAGAAGTTGTCAGAGGCGTATTTTTTGCCTTTGTTGTCGCCAATGCGGACGATGCGTTCCGCTGGCAGGCCAATCTCGTCATGCCAAATATCGTAGGCTTCCTGGTCATCAATGTAGACGGTGGCGAGCAGCTTGTCAGCCGGCAGGCCGTAGACCTTGGTCAACAGCTCCCAGCCCCATTTGAGCGAATCGCGCTTGAAATAGTCACCAAAGCTCCAGTTGCCCATCATTTCAAAGAAAGTATGGTGGCGCGCCGTGTAGCCCACGTTTTCCAGGTCGTTGTGCTTACCGCCCGCACGCAGGCAAGCTTGCACGCTGGCCGCGCGCACGTAAGGGCGCTTGTCCAGCCCCAAAAACACGTCTTTAAACTGCACCATGCCCGAGTTGGTGAACATCAGCGTCGGGTCGTTGCCCGGCACCAAAGAGCTCGACGGCACAACCGTGTGCCCTTTGGCGGCGTAAAAGTCGAGGAAGGTCTTGCGGATGTCGGCGACGGAGAATTTAGGCTGAGCGGCTGATTGGGTCATGTTGGTCTTTTAACTCTATAAATCACAGGTAGTCGGTGATTATAAAGTTTGCCAGTACCCGACTAACCCGTTCGCATTGAGCTTGTCGAAATGTAGTTAGATACAGCGCCAAGCATTCATGTCTTCAATCTGAACCTTTTTGCCTTTAGGCGCTTTCAGAATGCCGGCAAGATCAAGCATTGCTTTGGTTTTAGCCCGCACGGTGATCGTACCGTCAGGCATCAAATTCCATTGCAATTTAGTACCCGCCGCAGTGTGCAAGGCATCTTTGATGGGCTGGGGCACTGATGTTCGCCCTCTGGCAGTGATAGTGGATACCAACATTTTGATTCCTTACTATCAATATTCAGCGCCTATTTGTAAAACGCCTCAACCACGCCCTTCAGCTTCACCGTCAGCGGGTAGCCCTTGCGGTCCACCTTTTTGCCCACAGGCACCTTGATCCACCCCTCGCTGATGCAGTATTCCTCCACATCAAAACGTTCTTTGTCGTTGAATTTGATGCCCACATCGTGCTCAAAAATGGCAGCCACATGAAATGGGCTGCGGGCGTCGGTGGAGAGGTGGTCTGGGAGTGTGGGTTTGGTGGTTTCGGTCATGGGGAGGATTTTAATTTAATCAATTTAACAAATGTCTATTTTCCATGATTTGGCATTTGCCAGATTTAGGTCAAATGCTATAGCAAGGTCGCAGCTCAAGTAACATAACAAGATTATCAGGGAGAAAACCATGTCGCTATTCCAGCAAAAAATTGAAGGCGTTCCGCAGTTTGTGAGTTATTTCATCCCAGTTAGAGATGCACTCTTGCATTTCGGTGGGCAGGCAACAGCGCGACAGGTTTGTGACCACATTGCTCAGCACGGTGGTTTCACGAATGAAGACTTGAGCCAGTCAAACCAAAATGGACGTCCCACTTTTGAAAACCGCGTGGCTTGGGCGCGCTTCTATCTAACCAAGGCGAGCTGGATGTTTTCTCCAAAGCGAGGTGTATGGGCGCTAACGGAGGTCGGAAAACAAGGAGAGTTGACAGAAGAACTGGCTGTCACACTTTTTAAAACAGCGCAAACAAAGTTCAAAGGGCACGAAGAGAGTCAAATCGCGCCTGAAAACCATGTTCAACCCGATGACACCCAGTATTGGTTTGTGGGCGCAGCATGGGTCGAGGGAGATCAGCTTCCACGATTTCTGGAACAGAACGTTTGGCAAAACGGCTATGACGGAAAATATGCTGATCAGGTTCGGGACATGAAACCGGGAGACAGGATCGCTATCAAGTCTGCATTTTCCCAAAAACGCGATCTCCCGTTTGACAATCGCGGTCGTTCAGTAAGTGTCATGAGGATTAAAGCCATTGGCACTATTACTCGTAATCACGGTGATGGCCGCTTAGTGGATGTGGAGTGGGAGCAAGACTTCAAACCGCGGGATTGGTACTTTTACACGTACCGTTCGACAGTGACTAGAGCTCGTATCGAAGATGAAGGTTTGGCTACGCGCTTGGTGAGTTTTACGTTTGAAAATTCCAGCCAAGATTACAACTACTTTATGGCGCAACCATATTGGCGTGATCACTTTAAGGATGCAGACAATACGGCAGAGGTGGTTACTGCTGCTGAAGAAGAGATTGAAGAGTTGGTTGAAGATGAGTTGATAGAAGTTGTCACATACGGTGCGTCTGAGATCATGGCTGAAGGTTGTTTTCTTCCGGAGCAGGAGTTGGACATTATTCTCAAGCGTTGGCATGAGAAGAAAAACCTCATTCTCCAAGGACCTCCCGGAACCGGTAAAACGTGGCTGGCTAAGCGTTTAGCCAAGGCGCTTATTGGGCAAAAAAACCCAAATGATGATCAGCTGCGTGTGGTGCAGTTTCACCCTTCGTTGTCGTATGAAGACTTCGTTCGTGGCTACCGACCGAATGCTGATGGTCGCTTGGCCTTGATGGATGGAATTTTCCTGCAAGTCGTAGAGGCAGCACGTTCTCAGCCGGATATAGAGCACGTACTAATTATTGAAGAAATCAATCGTGGTAACCCAGCTCAGGTACTTGGTGAAATGTTGACGCTGCTAGAGAGCAGCAAGCGTTCGAGAGCTGATGCCATGGAGCTGGCGTACCGCAAGTCTATCGGTGAGAAAGTCTATGTTCCCGAAAACCTGTATGTGATTGGCACTATGAATATAGCTGATCGTTCGCTGGCCCTGGTCGATCTCGCGTTGCGCCGCCGATTTGCATTTGTCACTTTAGAGCCTTGCTTTAACCAAGCTTGGATTCAATGGTGCACGGCAAAAGGACTTGCGGCAGAAGAAATTACACGTATCAAGGCGGCGATAGATACATTGAATGTGGAAGTTACCGCTGACCGTGCCCTTGGCCCACAGTTTCAAATCGGTCACTCTTATTTGACTCCCGTGGAAACAGTGCGCGATGCCAAAACGTGGTTTGCAAATGTAGTACAAACAGAAATTGGCCCTTTACTGCACGAATATTGGTTCGATGCGCCAGAACGTGCCAAGCAGGCTACTCAAAATCTGCTGCTACAAGCTTGAGCAATGGCAACCCAAATTCCCCTGCGCAATATTTGGCTACTATTTCTGTATGCAGCCGATTTAGTGCATTTCAAAGACCAGTGGAAGGTAGATCCTGAATCGGCCAAAGATCTGCCAGAGCTCGTCGCACGCCTTCTGGTGCATGTGGTGGAGCAAAGACTACGCCGCAATTTAAGCAAAGGCTACCTACCTAAGCATGCCGTCTTGCCGCGCGTACGCGGGCGTATCGACATGCTTCAAACAGTGACTGGTCAATTGCTAGAGCGCGGTCGTATCGCGTGCAACTTTGAAGAGCACACCATGCACACGCCGCGCAACAGGTTGGTGCGAGCCGCGTTGGACTACTTAGCAATCTGTGTGGAGGATGTAGAGGTTGTGCGCGCCTGCAAATCACTTTCGAACGCATTAGGGCGACTGGGTGTGGGTCCGGAAAGGCCATCGCGAGCAGAAATGGCTGCTGACCAAATCGGGCGCAATGAAGCAACAGATTTACTCATGGTGAATTTGGCGCGGATGGCTTTTGAGGCATTGATTCCCAGCGAACAAGAAGGGATGACAGCTGCATACAAGGCGGATACCTCGCCGCATTTGGTGCGACGCCTTTTTGAAAAGGCCGTTGGTAATGCGCTGCGGATTGAGCTGGAGCCGCAAGAATGGCAGGTGCGTGCCGGAAGAAGGCTTTCATGGCCCATAAACTCAGCGAGCAGTAATGTTTTGTCGTATTTGCCAAGCATGCAGACTGACATTGAATTGACTCATCACGCGCAAAAGCGAAAGGTGGTAATCGATACCAAGTTCACCCACATATTTACAACCACCCAATACCGGGACGAGGTACTAAAAAGCGGCTACCTCTACCAGCTATACACTTACCTGCGTACACAAGAGGGCTTGGTACTTGAAAAGGGGTGGATGAGCGAGGGAATGCTGTTGCATCCTCAGGTGAACGGGGTTGTCGACGAGTACATCGATCTACAAGGGCATCTCATGCGCTTTAAGACGATTGATCTAATGTGTTCATCTGACGATCTAGAGATTCAGCTGCGGAATTGCTTGTAGCTTTGCAAGATTGGCGCACCCGCTCATCCAATGTTGACTCGATTTGAGTAACTCGCGCAAACTTGCCTGCTTTGAACTCGCGTATTGATTGCAGCAAATCATCCTGAAACTGCTGCATCTCAGCGTCAACAGCAGGAGCAGCGTTATGCGACATGATTACCCAGCCAACCCCACATAAACATTCTGCACATCATCATTCCCGTCAATCGCGCTCAAGAAGGCTTCTACTTCTTCTAGCTGCTCAGCGCTCAGACTAGCTGGGTCTACGGGGTTTTTGGCTTTGTAGCCTAACTTGGCGGACAGGACGGTGAAGCCGTGGGTTGGCAGGGCGCGGCTGACGAGGTCTAGGTCGGTGGCGTCGCTGTAGAACAGGGTGGTGGTGACTTTGCCTTCTTCATCTGCATCGCCCGGCTCAAAATCTTGTGCGCCGGCTTCGATGGCGGCGGTTTCAGCGTCGGCTACTTTGTTCGCTGGCTCTGCTTCTATGATACCCAAGTGGTCAAAATCCCAAGAAACTGAGCCGGATGTGCCCAACTGGCCTTTGCGGAACAGGACGCGCATTTCGGGGGCGGTGCGTTTGACGTTGTCGGTCAGGCATTCGACCATGACGGCGACTTGGTGCGGGGCAAAGCCTTCGTAAATGACGTGTTCAAAATGAACAGCCTCACCCGTCAAACCCGCACCTTTTTTGATGGCACGCTCCAGCGTTTCTTTGGGCATGGAGACTTTGCGGGCCTGCTCGACGACCAGGCGCAGCTTGGAGTTAGAAGCAGGGTCTGCCCCGTTGCGGGCGGCGACCATGATGTCTTTGGCCAAACGGCCGAACAATTTACCCCTGACACTGGCTGCCAGTTCTTTGCCTTTTGCTTTCCATTGCGCGCCCATGGCTGTCTTCCCTTTATGTGTCTAACGATGTGTTTGAATCAATAGGGAGTGATTATCCACGGTTAAACCTCAGACAACCCCAGAAACGCGCAAAGCTTCAATGGCTTCAGCACTCAACCCCATCTCCCGCAACACCTCATCCGTATGCTCCCCCAAACCCGGTGGCGCGCGTAGCAGCACAGGTGGGGTGGCGGTGAGGCGCAGCGGGCTGGCGACTGTTGATATATTTTTGATAGCAGTCTTGGTAGTAGATACGCCGGCTAGAGGCTGATTTGTGGCTTGTTTTACCTCTAAATGCCGCGCTTTCACCTGCTCATCTGCAAACGCCTGCCCAATGTCGTTGATCGGGCCGCAGGGCACGGCTTTGTCTTCTAGCAGCTTGATCCACTGCGCGGTGGTGCGGCTGCGGGTGACGGTTTCCATGGCGGGAATCAGTTCGGTGCGGTTCGTTACCCTAGCGCCCATGGTGGAAAAGCGCGGGTCGGCGGCCCATTCTGGCTTGTCTACCGCGTGGCAAAAGCGGGAAAATTGGCCGTCGTTGCCGATTGCCAGCAGCATCGCACCGTCTGCGGTGGGGAAATCTTGGTATGGCGCCAAGCTGGGGTGGCTGTTGCCCATGCGTTGGGGGACTTTGCCGGTGTTGAGAAACCCGCCTGCTTGGTTGGCCAAAATCGCCATGCCGACGTCTAGCAGCGCCATGTCGATGTGCTGCCCAGTTCCTGTGCGATGACGCACTTCCAGCGCGGCGAGGATGGCGGATGTGGCGTACACGCCGGTAAACACATCGGTCAACGCCACACCCACACGCTGCGGGCCGCCGCCGGGCACGCTGTCGGGTTTGCCGGTGATGCTCATCATGCCGCTCATGGCCTGAATCATCAGGTCGTAACCGGCGCGCTTGGCATACGGGCCGTCTTGCCCGAAGCCGGTGATGGAGCAATAAATCAAACCTGGGTTGAGGGCTTTGAGGCTGTCGTAATCCAGTCCATAGTGAGCCAAACCGCCGACTTTGAAGTTTTCCACCAATATATCGCTGCTCAACGCCATTTGCCGAATCAGCGCTTGGCCTTCGGGTTTGGCGATGTCGATGGTGATGGAGCGTTTGTTGCGGTTGCAGGCGGTGAAATACGCGGCTTCGGTGGTGTCATTGCCTTCAGCATCCTGCAAAAACGGCGGCCCCCAGTGGCGGGTGTCATCGCCCTCTTTAGGACGTTCGACTTTGACGACATCCGCGCCCAAGTCCGCCAGCATTTGGGTGCACCACGGGCCGGCTAGGACGCGGGATAAATCTAAAACTTTGAGATGTGAAAGTGCGCCTTGGTTCATATAAACATCTCCGTTCGCCCTGAGCCTGTCGAAGGGTTACAGCGATAAGTGGTTGATTTCATTATTGAGAAGACTTCGACAAGCTTAGTACGAACGGTATTTTTTGCATTTATAGACATACCCATGGTTAATTCCCAAACGCCGCAATCCCCGTCTGCGCACGTCCCAAAATCAGCGCATGGATGTCGTGCGTACCTTCGTAGGTGTTGACCACTTCCAGGTTGACCAAATGCCGCGCCACGCCGAACTCGTCGCTGATACCGTTGCCGCCCATCATGTCACGCGCTAAGCGGGCAATGTCCAGGGCTTTGCCGCAGGAATTGCGCTTGAGCAACGAGGTTAAATCTGGCGCTGCTGTGCCTTCTTCCTTCATGCGGCCCAAGCGCAGGCAGCCTTGCAGGCCAAGCGCGATTTCGGTTTGCATATCGGCGAGTTTCTTTTGAATCAACTGGTTGGCGGCGAGCGGACGGCCGAATTGCTTGCGATCCATCACATACTGGCGGGCGCGAAACCAGCAGTCTTCTGCCGCACCCAACGCCCCCCAAGCGATGCCGTAGCGGGCAGAGTTCAGGCAGGTGAACGGCCCTTTGAGGCCCTGCACTTCAGGAAAAGCGTTTTCTTCAGGGCAAAACACGCCGTCCATGACGATTTCACCGGTGACGGAAGCGCGCAGGCCGACTTTGCCGTGGATAGCGGGTGCGCTCAAACCTTTCATGCCTTTTTCCAGCACAAAGCCGCGAATCGGGCCGACGGTGCCAGATTCGCTCACTTCTTTTGCCCAAACCACGAATACATCCGCCATCGGGCTGTTAGAAATCCACATTTTTGCGCCGCTGAGCTTGTAGCCGCCAGCGACTTTTTGTGCGCGGGTGACCATGGAGCTGGGGTCAGAGCCGTGGTCGGGCTCGGTCAGGCCGAAGCAGCCAATCCATTCGCCTGTCGCCAGCTTGGGCAGGTATTTTTGGCGCTGTGCTTCGGTGCCGAATTCAAAAATAGGCACCATGACGAGGGAGCTTTGCACGCTCATCATCGAGCGGTAGCCAGAATCTACCCGTTCCACTTCGCGGGCAATCACGCCGTAGGCCACGTAATTCAAGCCCGGGCCGCCGTATTGCTCAGGAATCGTGGGACCGAGTAAACCGAGTTCACCCATTTCTCGAAAAATCGCCACGTCTGTTGTCCCTTCACGGAAAGCCATGGTCACGCGGGGTAAGAGCTTGTCTTGGCAATACGCGGCTGCCGCTTCTTTGACCATCCGCTCGTCAGCGGTGAGCTGCTGGTCGAGCAGGAAGGGGTCTTGCCAGTTGAAAGTTGCTTTTTGGGTGAATGCCATGAGTATCTCCTTTAAATTGACGGACTTCTATTGCGATTATGTCGAATTGAACCTCATCGTAGCGGTTATATTTGCTCTGTGCAAACGACTTTTACGCACTTGGTTATGATATTTAATCACTTATTGAATTTAAAAAAATACCACAAACTAATGGCATAAATTGGAGATTAGTCGGCGTATTTATTGATTAAACAGCTATTAAATACATAGCATTTTTTACTTGCATTTTTGACTTAATTGTGTATATTACGCACACCATGCGCAGAAAAATACCCTCCCTTCAAGCCCTGGCCTGCTTTGACGCCGCCGCCCGCCATGAAAGCTACACCCGAGCCGCGCAAGAGCTGGCGTTGACGCAGGGGGCGGTGTCGCGGCAGATCACGGCGCTGGAGGCGTTTTTGGGCATGGATTTGTTCCGCCGCACCCGCCACGGCGTCGCGCTGACCGAGCGCGGCGCGGCGTATGCCAAACAAGTGGCGCCCCGGCTGCAGGGTTTGGAGCAGGACACGCTGGACGCCATGTCCACCCAAGGCCAAGGCAGCGCCGTGCATTTGGCGGCAGTCCCGACCTTTGCGACACGCTGGCTGATACCGCGTTTGCCCGGTTTGGCGGCGCAGCACCCTGACATCACCGTCCACATCGAAACCCGGACTCGCCCCTTCATGTTTGGTGAAACGCCGTTTGACGCCGCTTTGTACGCCGGCACGCCCGAGCAGGTACGCAACTGGGCGGGGACGAAGGCAACGCTGTTGCTGATGGAGGAAGTCGTGCCCGTTTGCAGCCCACAATTAACGAACGATGCTCTAGAACTCACCCCAGAAAACATCGCCCAACTCCCCCTTTTGCAGCAAAGCACCCGCGCCGAGGGTTGGCGGCAGTGGTTTGAAGCGCAGGGTGTGGACGCGCCGCTGGCATTGGCGGGGCCGCGTTATGAGCTTTTCTCCATGACGGCAGCCGCTGCCACGCAGGGCATGGGCGTGGCGCTGGTGCCGCGTTTGCTGATTGAAACCGAGCTGGCGCGGGGCGAGCTGGTCATCGCCTGCAACCGACCGCTGCGAGGTGAGCGGGGTTACTACATCGTCACCCCTGAACGCGCGGAAGAAGCTGTGGCTTTGACAACTTTTGTCACATGGCTTGTCACTTTGCAGACCAATCAAAAACCGACTTTGCTTTAAGATAGTGGAATGGACATGAAAACTTCTCGCCTCGCCTCGCCTCTCAATTTACTCAACGACCTCAGCTTGCTGAAAACCGACGCCCTGATCAACGGCGAATGGGTTACAAGCGCGGCTAGATTTGACGTGAACGACCCCGCCACAGGGTTAAAACTAGCCTCAGTCAGCAATTTATCTGCCTCAGACGCTACTAAAGCGATAGCATCTGCAGCAACTTCCTTAAAAACATGGCGACTCAAAACCGGCAAAGAGCGGCACGGCATTTTGCTGAAATGGTTTCAACTCATCATGGCGAATCAAGACGATATTGCCCGCATTTTGACGGCGGAACAAGGCAAACCGTATGCCGAGGCCAAAGGCGAAGTCGCCTACGGGGCTAGCTTTGTGGAATGGTTTGCTGAAGAAGCTAAACGCGTGAATGGCGAGGTCTTGCCACCGTTCGACAACAACCGCCGCCTGATGGTGATGAAGCAGCCGATTGGCGTTTGCGCGGCCATCACGCCATGGAACTTCCCCATCGCCATGATCACCCGCAAGGTCGCACCGGCGTTGGCGGCGGGTTGCACCGTCGTCATCAAACCGGCGGAATTGACACCGCTGACGGCACTGGCGGTGGCCGAACTGGCCATGCGCGCTGGCATTCCGGCGGGGGTGCTGAATGTGCTGACGGCGGATGAGACAAACTCCATCGCGATTGGCAAAGTGTTTTGCGCCAGCCCCATCGTCAGCCACATCAGCTTCACCGGCTCGACCGAAGTGGGTCGCATTTTGATGGCGCAAAGCGCGCCTACGGTGAAAAAATTGTCGCTAGAGCTGGGTGGCAACGCGCCATTCATCGTGTTTGACGATGCCGATATCGACTCCGCCGTCGAAGGCGCGATGGCCAGCAAATACCGCAACGCCGGGCAAACCTGCGTTTGCGCGAACCGCATTTACGTGCAAAACGGCGTGTATGACGCGTTTGTCAGCAAGTTTGCAGCGAAAGTGAAAGCCCTCAAAGTCGGCAACGGCTTTGAAGACGGCGTGGTGCAGGGCCCGCTGATTGAGCCGGCTGCACTGGACAAAGTGCAACGGCATATTGACGACGCAATTGCCAAAGGCGGCAAACTGATCACCGGTGGCAACAAGCTGGCAGGCCAGTTTTTTGAACCGACCGTGATTGGCGACGCCACAGCCAACATGTTGTGCTCGACCGAAGAAACCTTTGGCCCCTTAGCGCCGATTTACCGTTTTAAAACCGACCAAGAAGCCATTGACGCTGCGAATAACACCGAGTTTGGTCTGGCCAGCTACTTCTACAGCCGCGATATAGGCCGCATCTTCCGCGTGGCCGAGGCGCTGGAATATGGCATGGTGGGCATCAACGCTGGCGTGATCGCCACGGAGCACGTACCATTCGGGGGGGTCAAACAATCTGGCCTGGGGCGCGAAGGCTCACGTCACGGGATGGACGAGTACCTAGAAATGAAATATTTATGCATGGGAGACATACAAAAATGAACCGAAAAACTTTTATCCAGAGCGCTGCGTTGGCTCTTATCCTCAGCGCAACCAGCCTAGCCGCTTTGGCGCAAACGGCAGCACCTTCCAAGTCGAAAGTGGTCTTCCAAGTCAGCGACGCTGACGCTGGCAAGTGGAATTTGGCACTCAACAACGCCAAAAACGTGCAGCAGGAGCTGGGTGCCGACAAAGTGGAGATCGAAATCGTGGCTTACGGCCCGGGCATTGGCATGCTGAAAGCCGATGCACCCACCAACAGCCGCGTGCTGGAAGCCACAAAATCTGGCATCAAAGTGGTGGCCTGCGAAAACACCATGACAGTTCAAAAACTCACCAAAGAGGACATGAACCCCGTCATCAGCTACGTGCCGGCTGGCGTGGTGGAATTGATGCGTTTGCACAGTGAAGGCTGGGCTTATATCAGGCCATAATTGAATCTTGCGCGGGTGTCGTTCAGTGGCAGGACTTTTGCTTCCCAAGCAAATAACGAGGGTTCGATTCCCTTCACCGTCCAAGATGAAACTAACACCGCAACCACGACACGTTGACCCGCTACCGCATTCATGAGCATGTGCACGTGCGGCAATACGAACGCTGGGGGCTGCTGTTTCCTGTTTGATACGTGTTGGCGAGTTTCAGAGCGCTACTGACGGGTAAGCGGTTTTACTGGGACAATGTGTTTGAGGTTGAAGCACGGAACATAACATAAGGGATAGGGCTTAAAAGGAGCGTTTGATGGCTGATTTATTTGACAACCCCATGGGACTGATGGGTTTTGAGTTCGTTGAATTCGCTTCCCCCACTGCCGGCTTGCTAGAGCCAATTTTTGAGCGCATGGGTTTTACACTGGTCGCCAAACACCGCTCTAAAGACGTGGTGCTGTACCGCCAAGGCGAGATCAACTTCATCGTCAACCGCGAACCCAAAAGCGTTGCGGGCTACTTTGCGGCTGAGCATGGCCCCAGCGCCTGCGGCATGGCGTTTCGTGTCAAAGATTCGCACCACGCTTATAAACGTGCGTTGGAACTGGGCGCACAGCCGATTGAGCTGCACCCTGGTCCGATGGAGCTGAATTTGCCCGCTATCAAAGGCATTGGCGGTGCGCCGTTGTATTTGATTGACCGTTATGAAGACGGCAAATCGATTTACGACATTGATTTTGATTTCATTGAGGGCGTAGACAAGCACCCCGTTGGCCACGGCTTGAGACTGATCGACCATTTGACGCACAACGTCTACCGCGGCCGCATGGCGTTTTGGGCAGATTTTTACACCAAGCTGTTCAACTTCCGCGAGATTCGTTTTTTTGACATCAAAGGTGAATACACAGGTTTAACCTCTAAAGCGTTGACGGCGCCCGATGGTAAAATCCGCATCCCGCTCAACGAAGAATCGCGTCAAGGCGGCGGGCAAATTGAAGAGTATTTGATGAAGTTCAACGGCGAAGGCATTCAGCACATTGCCATGATTTGCGATGACTTGCTCGCCACGGTGGACAGTTTGGCGCTTGCGGGTGTACCGCTGATGACGGCGCCTAGCGACAGCTACTACGAGATGCTGGATGGCCGCTTGCCTGACCACGGTCAACCCGTGGCTGAGTTGCAAACGCGTGGTATTTTGATGGATGGAACAACAGAAGGTGGCGTGCCTAGATTGCTATTGCAAATCTTCTCGCAAACCCAGCTTGGCCCGGTGTTTTTTGAGTTCATCCAGCGCAAAGGCGATGAGGGCTTTGGAGAAGGTAATTTCAAAGCACTGTTTGAGTCGCTGGAGCGCGATCAAATCAAACGCGGTACGCTTGATTTAGATACGAGTTTTGAAAAATAATTGCTATAAAATAAATAGCTAATTAAGCAATAAATACGCCGACTATAGGCATATTTATTGCCTATAAAAGTAATTTAAATCAGCTTGACGCCGGTTTTAGATTGCAGCTCTTCCAGCGTCACACCATCAGCGAGTTCAACTACTTTGAGGCCAGCGTCCGTCACATCCATCACCGCCAAGTCGGTGATGATGCGGTCGACAACGCCCAAGCCTGTCAACGGCAAGGTGCAGCTTGGCAGTATCTTCAAATCAACCGTTCCATCTTTCTTTTTCGCGACGTGCTCCATCAGCACGATCACGCGCTTGACGCCAGCGACCAGATCCATCGCACCGCCCATGCCTTTGATCATCTTGCCGGGAATCATCCAATTCGCCAGATCACCCTTCTCGCTGACCTGCATCGCGCCCAAAATGCTGAGGTTGATTTTGCCGCCGCGAATCATGGCGAAGCTTTCGTGGCTGCCAAAAATCGATGAACCTTTGATGGTGGTGACGGTTTGTTTACCGGCGTTGATCAAGTCTGCATCGACCTGATCTTCCGTCGGAAAAGCACCAATACCCATCATGCCATTTTCTGACTGCAGCCACACTTCAATGTCTTTGGGGACAAAGTTTGCCACCAGCGTTGGGATACCAATGCCCAAGTTGACATAAAAACCGTCTTGCAATTCTTGCGCGGCACGCGCCGCCATTTGATCTTGTGTCCAAGCCATGATTACGCTCCTGCTTTCTGTGTAATGGTACGTTTTTCGATGCGCTTTTCAGGCGTTGCGTTCAACACAATGCGGTGCACGTAAATGCCTGGCAAATGGATGTCGTCCGGTGCAAGTTCGCCCGTTTCAACGATTTTTTCAACTTCCACGATGCAAATCTTGCCAGCCATGGCAGCGGCGGGGTTGAAATTGCGGGCGGTTAAGTTGAAGCGCAAATTGCCGGCTTTGTCAGCCACATGTGCTTTCACCAAAGCCACGTCTGGGTTGAGTGCGCGTTCCATCACGAAAGTTTCTTTGACGCCATCCACTTCAAATTCGCGCAGCTCTTTGCCTTCGGCCACTAGCGTGCCCACGCCGGTTTTGGTAAAGAAAGCTGGAATGCCAGCGCCGCCAGCACGCAGCTTTTCGGCCAAAGTGCCTTGCGGGGTGAATTCCAAAGCCAGTTCGCCAGCTAAATATTGGCGCTCAAATTCTTTGTTTTCGCCCACATAGCTGGAAATCATTTTTTTGATTTGGCGGGTTTCTAGCAATTTCCCCAAACCAAAGCCATCGACACCGGCATTGTTGGAAATCGCCGTGAGGTTTTGCACGCCACTGGCAACGACAGCATCAATCAATGCTTCAGGAATGCCACACAAACCAAAACCGCCTACGGCTAATAGTTGGTTGTCTTTGATGACGCCTTGAAGCGCAGCAGCTGCGCTAGGATAAATTTTATTCACGGGAACTCCTGAAATTTAAAATCGAAAATAAGGATATGAAAATCTGCTGTGAGACTAAGGATCAACGACCGGGCAAATACTTGGCTGGATCGACTGGTTTGCCGTTACGACGCACCTCAAAGTGCAGCATCACGCGCTCTGCATCAGAGCTACCCATGTCGGCAATGCGTTGACCTTTACGCACGGTTTGGTCTTCTTTAACCAGCAGCGTTTGGTTGTGCGCATAAGCGGTGAGATAGGTTTCGTTGTGCTTCAAAATAATCAAGTTGCCATAGCCACGCAAACCAGAGCCGGCGTAAACAACGCGGCCGTCTGCGGATGCGTAAACAGGGTCGCCTAATTTTCCTGCGATTTTCAAACCCTTGCTTTTGATATCGTCGTAGCCAGATATTAATGAACCAGAACTTGGCCACATCAAAGGAATGTCGTCTTCCGGTGTTACTGCAGATGCTGCAGGTGGCGAAGGCTGTACTGGCGGCGGCAAAGGTGTCACGACGCCAGGTGCTGCGACGGGTGGCTTAGTTGCAGCGCCATTGTTATCAAGCGGTACTACACGCAATACTTGACCCACTTCAATTTGATTCGCGCTTTCTAAATTGTTCCACTTCACAATATCGCGCCAATTTTGGTTGGTGTTACGACCAATTTGCATCACAGCGTCGCCAGGCTTCACTGTGTAATAGCCTGGCTTGCCAGCATGCTGAGAATTCATCAAGTTAGGCAGTGGTTTGCTATCAATCGGTGCAAGCACAGGCGCATCCAAACTTGGTTTTTTTGGGGCATTGACGTTGCTGGAGCTACGCTCCTCCACTGGCGCACGCTTGGGCATGGGCGTAGAGCAACCAGCCAGCTGTAAAGCTGCGGCAGAAAGCAAGACCATAGCACCAACTTGCGAGAAACTTTGAATCTTTGATATTTTTTGAATCATCTGAATCATCTGAATCATCTTTTTTACCTAACTAATTTTTTCTGTTGCAATGATTCGTTTGTTTTAGAAACGAGTCATAAAGTTCAAGCCAATCTTAAATAACACCTGATTTTAATGGCACAAACTGCACAAGTTCCAATACTGTACGCCTCAATCCAGCCTCAGTTTTATCTACAACGACCAAAGATTGCTCGCCAGCCACTTTATTTGTAACAGGCGCCACGATACGCCCACCAACAGCCAATTGGTCTACCCAAGCCTGCGGAATAGCATCGCCCCCCGCTGCGGCGATGATGCCTGTGTACGGCGCACCCTTGGGGAAACCCAACATGCCGTCGCCAAACAACAAATGCGTATTTTTGATGCGAAACGGTCTGAAATTTTCGCGCGCTTTTTCGTACAAACCCGCCACCCGCTCAATACTGTAAACCTCTTGCGCGATATGGCTCAACACGGCAGCTTGGTAGCCGCAGCCCGTGCCGATTTCTAAAACTCGGCCCAAGGGGCCCGTTTTGCCTTCAAATAAGAGTTCAAGCATGCGCGCCACGACGTTTGGCTTTGAAATCGTTTGCCCCCAGCCAATCGGCAAGCTGGTGTCCTCGTAGGCTTGGTTTGCTAAAGCGGTATCGACAAAACTGTGCCTGTGCGTGGCTTGCATGGCATTCAAGACGCGTGCATCGGAGATGCCGTGGCTGGCTAATTTACTCACCATGCGTGCGCGAAAGGTGTTGGAATCCATGCCCAAGCCCTGCGGACTTGCTGGCACCACAAGCTGCGGCCTCGTAGCACTGCTTGTTTTAACGGGTTGCACGATCTGTACGGCTGGTGTTTGCGGATGCGTTTTCACGCCCCTGCCCACCGATAAATCCATTTTTGCCGGAAAACTGGGTTTTACAAGTGGTTTACCGTTCATGGCTTCACAAATTGGGAGGTCTGCTGCACCCAAGTAGCTAAAGCTTCATGGTTTGTTAAATCCGTTTTCAGCGGTGTCAAAGCCACATGGCCGAGGATGGTGGCATGAAAATCTGTGCCCTCTGAATCATCCTTCGCAGGGCCAGCCCCGCCTATCCAATACATGGTGCGGCCATGTGGTGTCGTTTGGGTAATCACTTTTTCAGCGGCATGCCTAGCTCCCAAGCGGCACACTTTGGTCGCTTTGAGCTGGTCAAACGGTAAATTGGGCACATTCACGTTGAGCAACCACGGTGGCGCAGTTAAATTCGCCTCCCTCAATTTGATCAAATTCGCCACAATCTCTTTAGCTTTCAACGCGGCAGCATCAATATACTCCCAGCCTTTTTTGACCTGCGAAAACGCAATCGCCGGAACGCCAAACAAATAGCCTTCCATCGCCGCACCCACGGTGCCAGAGTAAATCGTGTCGTCCCCCATATTCGCACCGTTGTTGATACCAGAGACGACCATGTCCGGCCTGTAACCCAGCAAACCCGTCAGCGCAATGTGCACACAGTCCGCTGGTGTGCCGTTGACGTACCTGAAACCGTTCGCGGCGGTTTCTACATGCAAGGGAGAATGCAGTGTCAGCGCATTGGATTTAGCGCTGTTGTTCACCTCTGGCGCGACCACTTCAACATCGGCAATCGTTTTAAGCGCCTCGTACAAAGCCACGATGCCGGGGGCTTGGTAGCCGTCGTCGTTTGAAATGAGTATTTTCATAGATGTAAAAGTTAATAACACATTGTAGGTCGCTGCAGAGACAGAATCGGTGTAGATTGACCGCTATCATGTCATTTTGATGTGATATTTAATGCTATTTTTAGGAAAAATCTTATGCACGCATGGCTATGTGAAAACCCGATCGGTATTGATGCTGTCACTTGGAAAGAACTCCCCACACCTGTGCCTGCCGAAGGCCAAGTACTGATACAGATCAAAGCCGCCAGCCTGAACTTTCCCGACATCTTGATCGTTCAGAACAAATACCAGCACAAGCCCGCCCTGCCCTTTGTACCCGGATCTGAATACGCCGGTGTGATCGAAGCCGTCGGCCCGGGCGTGACGCACCTCAAAGTCGGCCAAAACGTGGCTTGTTTAAGCGGTACAGGCGGCTTTGGTACGCACACCCTTGCACCTGCAGCCATGTGTATGCCGCTGCCAGCGGGCTTTTCTTACGTGGATGCGGCAGCATTCATCATGATTTATGCCACCTCGTACCACGCCTTGCTTGACCGCGCGCAGCTCAAAGCAGGCGAAACGGTGCTGATTTTGGGCGCTGCAGGCGGCGTCGGCACATCCGCCATTCAAATCGCCAAAGCCATGGGCGCTCGGGTGATCGCCGCCACCTCCAGCGACGAAAAATGCGCCCTGTGCAAGAGCATAGGCGCCGACGAAACCATCAACTACGCCACCGAAAACCTGCGCGAACGCATCAAAGCGTTGACGGATGGCAAAGGCCCAGACGTGATTTACGACCCCGTAGGTGGCGAATACACCGAGCCCGCCTTCCGCAGCATCGCCTGGCGCGGTCGTTATTTGGTGGTTGGTTTTGCGGCGGGCCCGATTCCTGCACTGCCATTCAACCTCATGCTGCTCAAAGGCGCATCGGTCGTCGGTGTGTTTTGGGGCGATTTTGCGAAAAAAGAACCCAAAGCCAACGCCGCCATGATGGCAGAGCTGGCCATCTGGTACGCCAAAGGCACCATCAAACCCGTCATCGACAGCACCATGCCCATGTCCGAACTCAAAGAAGCCTACGCCCACATGAGCTCCCGCGCCGTAAAAGGCAAGCTGGTGATGGTGAACGGCGAGAACTAAGGCTATAATCGAAGGCTTGCGGTGGCTGTAGCTCAGTTGGTAGAGTCCAGGATTGTGATTCCTGTTGTCGTGGGTTCGAGCCCCATCAGCCACCCCATACAAACAAACGAAAGCCTGCTATTTAATCGATAGCAGGCTTTTTTCTTTGTGACCTCATACCTGCGCCATACCGCCAGCGGTACATGCTTTGCACCTTGTCACCCATCGGTGACCAATGGAATCCAGCCGCCGCCGACAGGTGGCCTGTCTTGGCGCCGGACTGAGGGCGCCCCCTCGGGGGGCAGACGGGCAGGCCGGCGCATGGGGCCAATGCTGCGCAGCAGCGAGGCCCCGGCGGGCGGGCGGGGGCACACACAACATGATTGGCCGCAGGCCACCGACCAGAACACTGCGCGCAGCGCCTGACTGATGCCAAGGTGCCACGACAGCCAAAAGGGCGTGCAGACGGCGGCGCGTAGGGCGCGAATGCGATCGGGGAGCGCCGACGGCTGACTCGCCCGTCACCAGCGTAGGCCACTTTGCATAAGGCCTGTTTTGTAAACCCGTGAGGGCGCGAAGCGGTGGGCGACACCAAGCGGAGCTTAAGCGCAGCGACTGGCGAACACTTCACAAAATGCGGCCTTATGTAAACCCGAAGGGCGGCGAAGCCGGTGGCCGTAGCGGGAGAACACCAACGGCGGTCGAACTGGGATGCCAGCACGATGCGCCAGCGAGGCGAAACCCACACCCAGCGCCACAGCGCTCATACTGCCATCTTTGCGAAGCAACTGGCTATGAGTTGCGTGCAGTTTGGCAATAGCTGTTGAATCTCACTCCAAATTGACCCCTTTGATGCATTAATTTTCATTCAAATTTGACCCCTGTTAGAAACACTGTGCGTAGTAGTTATGCACAGGAGACAGGAGTGATCAAAGTGGGAACCTTAGCA
>CANKRG010000027.1 GCA_947485165.1 Comamonadaceae bacterium | reverse complement strand
GCAATCACGTATTTCCTGCTATTTATGCAGTTGGCTTCTCAAATGGCAATACCATGTCGCGCAAATCACGCTTGGTTTCAACCAACACCAAGCTGGCTGCTTCAACCACCACAGCTGGCGGGCGCTCGCGTGGCACATGCACAGGCGCGTTGGCCAGCTCGGCAGCGATGGAAGCTTGAGCGGCTGCAATTTTTGAAGCATCAGAACCCACCCATTGCAAACCTGATGTTGTTGCCACTTGTGCTAAATCTGACAGTGGCAATGCGTACGAGGTGACCACTGGCATGCTGGTTGCCGCAACTGCCGCAGCAACCACGGGTGCAGCCGCTACAGGCATTACCGCCGCAATAGCGGCAACTGGAGCCACGTCTCGGCGTGTGTTGGCAAACTCAGCTTGAGCTGGCGCAGCATTGGCATCGGTGTCACGGGCGTCTATTTCAGCGTTTTGCTCTGGAGCACGTTCAGTTCGTTCAGGGCGATCACCATTGCGCTCGCGACGCTCACGACCATAACGGTCGCGGCTGCGGCGTTCGTTGCGTTGGCCATCTGGGGCGCCTTCTTGGGCAATGCCTTGGTTGTCATTTTGATTGACCGCCTGGTTATCAGCATCTGCTTGATCAACAGCAACCGCTGTGACCAAACCAGCGGCGGCAACAGCTTCAGAGCCGTTACGATCGCGTCGCTCACCACGCTCTGGTCGTTCAGCGCGTTCAGGACGCTCGCCACGTTCAGCGCGCTCTGGGCGCTCTGGGCGCTCACCGCGTGGTGGTCGACCGCCCTGACGTGGTGCTTTGTTTAAAGCATCAATATTGCCATCAGCCGGCGTATTGTCGACCTGAGGCGCTATGTTATTAGTAGCGTTTTGCGTGCCTTCAGCATCAACACGTGTTTCATTGCGCGGGTTGCGACCGTTCGCACGTGGACCGCGGCCTTCTGGGCGACCCTCAGCACGAGGCTCATTCCTAGGCTCTGTGCGAGCTTCGTTGCGCGTATCAGCACGTGATTCGTCACGGCGCTCAGTCGTGCGCTCGGCACCACGTTCACCAGTACGTTCGCCGCCACGGCCACCGCGTGTGTTGCGACCACGACCGTCACGGCGCTCGCCTTGGCCTTCAGAGCGCTCAGTACGCTCGCCGCGTGGGTTGCGTTGCTCACCGCGTTGCGCGCTGCCCGTATGGCTACGTCCGTCACGCTTGTCGCCTTCAGATGCTGCACGCGCAGGCGCTGCAAGCACCGGTGTGCTAGAACCAAACAAGCCCTTGACCCAAGCAAAGAAGCCATTTTCAGCAGGTTTGACGCTTTTGGCGGCAACCGGTGCAGCCTTGGCCGCAACCGGTGCAGGGGCTGCAACCGGACGAGGCGCAGCGGCAGGCGCTGGCGCATCAGGCAACACGCCTTTGATGATAGGCACCTGCTTGTTGGTCGGCTCTTGCGCACGACGCGTCACAGCCGTTGGATCTTCGATTTCATCGGCCATTTTGTAGCTGGCTTCGATGTTTTCCAAACGCGGGTCGTCGTGTTTCAGGCGTTCCAAGCGGTAGTTCGGTGTTTCAAGCGTTTTGTTCGGCACCATCAGCACGTTGATGCGCTGTTTGAGTTCGATTTTGGCGATCTCTTGGCGCTTTTCGTTCAGCAGGAAAGAGGCAACATCCACCGGCACTTGGCACAGCACAGAAGCGGTGCTGTCTTTCAGCGACTCTTCTTGGATAATACGCAAAATTTGCAACGCGCTGGACTCGGTATCGCGGATATGACCGGCACCGCCGCAGCGTGGGCAGGGGATAGATGCGCCTTCAGACAACGCAGGTTTCAGGCGCTGGCGGCTCATTTCCATCAGGCCGAATTTGCTGATCGTGCCAAACTGGACGCGGGCTCGGTCTTGACGCAGGGCGTCACGCAAGCGGTTTTCAACATCGCGGCGATTGCGGCTTTCGTCCATGTCGATAAAGTCGATCACGACCAAACCGCCCAAGTCACGCAAACGCATCTGGCGGGCGACTTCTTCAGCAGCTTCCAGGTTGGTACGGGTGGCGGTTTCTTCAATGTCACCGCCGCGAATGGAGCGTGCCGAGTTGACGTCCACCGAGACCAAAGCCTCGGTGTGGTCGATCACAATCGCGCCGCCGCTTGGCAGTTGCACGGTGCGGGCGTAGGCGGATTCGATCTGGTGCTCGATTTGGAAACGGCTGAACAGCGGCGCGTCGTCGCGGTAGCGTTTCACTTTGTTGGCGTGCTCTGGCATCACGTGCGCCATGAACTGCTGCGCTTGCTCGTACACGTCGTCGGTGTCGATCAAGATGTCGCCAATATCTGAATTGAAATAATCGCGAATTGCACGAATCACGAGGCTGGATTCTTGGTAAATCAAGAAAGCGCCCTTGCCGCCCTTGGCTGCACCGTCAATGGCGGTCCAAAGTTTCAGCAAGTAGTTCAAATCCCACTGCAATTCAGGCGCGCTGCGGCCAATGCCAGCGGTGCGGGCAATGATGCTCATGCCGTTCGGGTATTCCAGTTGCTCTAAAGCTTCTTTCAACTCGGCACGGTCATCACCCTCAATACGGCGGCTGACGCCACCACCACGCGGGTTGTTCGGCATCAACACGACGTAACGGCCGGCGAGCGACACAAACGTCGTCAACGCCGCGCCTTTGTTGCCGCGTTCTTCTTTTTCGACTTGAACTAAGAGTTGCTGGCCTTCTTTGATGGCGTCTTGAATGCGTGCTTGGCTGGGGCTGACGCCCGCTGCGAAGTACATTTTTGAGATTTCTTTGAACGGCAAAAAGCCGTGGCGGTCTTCACCGTAGTCCACAAAACAAGCTTCCAGCGACGGCTCGACGCGCGTCACGACGGCTTGGTAAATGTTACCTTTGCGCTGTTCGCGCCCTTCAATTTCGATTTCGTAGTCGAGGAGTTTTTGTCCATCGACAATGGCCAGACGACGTTCTTCAGTCTGTGTGGCGTTGATTAGCATCCGTTTCATCGGTATTCTTCTTTCTATTTTCATCACATGCTCAATACGAGCAAACGATGCCAGAACAGACGAATCAAGACGATGGGAATTGCCGGAGAGCTTGTGCAGTACCATTCGCCAACTTTAGAGATAACTCTAAAAAGTTTGCGGCAGCTATGCACCAGCGTAGGCGCTTGAAACCAGCATATGTGCAGGGCGGCTCAGTTTTTTCGTCTTATCAACTTGAATCGCGGTGCTAAACTGATCTCAACAATAATATCCGTAAGCTCTTGACTCATGCAAAAGCTCACAAACTTTGGGTATTCCGTATGTTTGTCTCAAAACGTCGGCTTCAACTAAGCTTAAGGCAGACCACAGCGAGCGTTGGCTCGTCATGTTTGTGTGCGCAAAACATAGCTGGCATCGACCAAACCAGCGGGGCGCTTAAGTTAGCAAGTGCAGATGTGGACTAAACTCCAGACAAATCAATTACTTATAGCGCGGCGCTAGCAAAACACATTATAGAGGCTGGATTGAATAAAGCACCAGAAAAACCAACTTTGCAGTCAGAAATTGCCAATAACTTGCCAAAGGCTGAATTTGTCACCGTTGACGAAAACTCGGACGGCCAGCGGCTGGACAATTTCTTGATCCGCCAGCTCAAAGGCGTTCCCAAAACCCACGTCTACCGCATCATTCGCAGCGGCGAAGTGCGCGTCAACAAGGGCAGAGCGTCGGCCGATACCCGCATTGTTGAGGGTGACATCGTCCGCCTGCCGCCCGTGCGCGTGTCTGAGCGCATGGCTGAGAAAACCGAGGCGATGGCGAATGAAATAGCGAAGTTAGCACTAACTAACTCATTAATTCACTCTGTTGATGGCCGAACAATCAGCAAAACCTCCATCCTGAAGGATTTCCCGATTCTGCTGGAAGACGAACACGTTTTGGCGATCTCCAAACCCGCTGGCGTGGCCGTGCATGGTGGATCGGGTATCAGTTTTGGGGTGATTGAGCAGCTGCGCATGGCGCGTCCGCAAGCAAAATTTTTGGAATTGGTGCACCGGCTGGACCGTGAAACCAGCGGCATTTTGCTGGTCGCCAAAAAGCGCAGCGCCCTGACGAATCTGCAAAACCAGTTCCGCGAGCGGGAAACTGGTAAAACCTACCTCGTTCTGGTGGTGGGCGCGTGGCCGGCTAATAAGAAGGTGCTGGACAAGCCTTTGCACAAATACCTGCTGCCCACAAAAGACGGTAGCGAGGGTGAGCGCCGCGTCAAAGTCACCACCAAAGACGACCCCGAAGGCATGAAATCCGTCACCTTGGTCAAAATTCGGCAAGCCTTCGCCGGTTTCACCTTGCTCGAAGTCACCATCAAAACCGGCCGCACGCATCAAATCCGCGTCCACCTCGCCAGCGAAGGTCACCCGATTGCGGGCGATGACAAATATGGCGACTTTGAGCTGAACAAGGCGCTGCAAAAGCCTTCAAAAGCGCAAACAACCGCCTTGAAACGCATGTTTTTGCACGCCTGGCGCTTGCAGCTCACGCATCCATCGACCGCAGAACGTGTTGAATTGCAGAACGAATTACCTTCTGAATTGCAAAGCTTTGTTGAATCTTTAAACTGAAATTTCCCATGACAACCAGAAAATCAGACCCCCTACTAGGTCGCAAGTTTGACCTAATCGCCTTCGACTGGGACGGCACCCTGTTCGACTCCACCGCCATCATCACCCGCAGCATCCAGGCCGCGGTGGTCGACGTGGGCGGGCAGCGGCCTTCGGACCAGGACGCCTCCTACGTCATCGGCATGGGGCTGATGCAAGCGCTGGCCCATGCCGCGCCCGACGTACCAGCCAGCAAATACGCGGAGTTGGGCGAGCGTTATCGGCACCATTACGGTCAAAATGCGCACGGCATCAACCTGTTTGACGGCGTTCTGGAGCTGCTGGCGTCTTTGAAGCAACGCGATCACTTCATCACCGTGGCCACCGGAAAAAGCCGTCGTGGTTTAGACGACGCCCTGCAAGCCGTTGAGTTAAAAGGACTTTTCCACGCCTCCCGCACCGCAGACCAAACCGCTGGCAAGCCCGACCCGCAAATGTTGCACGAGCTGATGGAAGAACTCAAGGTCCCGCCCGAGCGCACCCTGATGATAGGCGACACCACGCACGACCTTTTGATGGCACAAAACGCCGGCTGCGCCAGCGTCGGCGTCAGCTACGGCGCGCATGCGTCAGCCAGCTTTGCAGAATTCAACCCGCTCTACATCGCGCATTCGGTGGCGGAGTTGGATCAGTGGATGGCTAAATTTGCCTAAAAAGCGATGTGAATGCTCCAAAATGGCGTTAAATATGGCTCTAGCCGGCTTATTTATTGCCTAAGTAGCTATTAAAATTATAGTAAATTGACTTTAAAATGACCCAATCCATCATCCACTTCACCACGCCATCTGAGCCCTCAGAGCGATTACCCCTCTGCAACTCTGCCGATTTGATCGACGGCGGCTTGGCTGTGCCGTTTGATGTGGTGCATGCGGGGCAGACGTGTCGGGCGTTTGCGATTCGGTTTGAGGGGCAGGTGCAGGCTTACTTGAACCGCTGCAGCCACGTGGCGATGGAGCTGGATTTGCAGGAGAACAAGGTGTTTGACCGTGATGGGCGGTGGCTGGTTTGCTCCTCCCACGGGGCGGAATACAGCCCTGAAACGGGTGATTGTGTGGGTGGGCCGTGCCATGGCGGCTTGGTGAAAATTGCGTTGACTGAGGAGCACGGCGTGGTTCACTGGCATACTGCGTATAACTTGAAGGCCATTGAGTTTTGACGCTACATTTTCAAAAAGTGTGAAGCGGCGACTTCCCGCTTGCATTTCAACGAATTTGCCCCAATTAAGCCCCTATGAATGACAATCCTAACGACATGAGTGATCCACAGATTCCAGCTTCTCAGCCCGAAAAAGCCACCCCGTCTACGCAACCAGCGAACTGGGAGCGCTCCGCCTTAGAAAAGCTGGCGACCAATTACATACAAGAGCAAAAAACCGCCCGCCGTTGGCGCACGTTTGTGCGGCTGGCTTGGTTGACGGTTTTTGCACTGGTGGCGTGGAGCATTCTTGACCGCAGCAACCCGTCTAAAGATTTCAGCGTAGAGCACACGGCCGTCATCGAAATCAAAGGTGAAATATCTTCGGGTGGCGAAACCAGTGCGGACCAAATCGTCACCTCGCTGCGCAGCGCTTTTGAAGACAAAGGCGCCAAGGCCGTGGTCTTGCTGATCAATTCCCCAGGCGGCAGCCCGGTGCAGGCCGGCATGATCAACGACGAGATCTACCGCCTCAAAGCACTGCATAAAAAGCCGATTTACGCGGTGGTGGAAGAAACCTGCGCCTCGGCCGCCTACTACATCGCTGTGGCGGCCGATCAAATTTATGTGGACAAAGCCAGCATTGTGGGCAGCATTGGGGTGCTAATGGACGGCTTCGGCTTCACGGGTTTGATGGACAAACTGGGTATCGAGCGCCGTTTGATGACGGCTGGCGAAAACAAGGGTTTTATGGATCCGTTCAGCCCGCAAACCGAAAAACACCGTGCTTTCACGCAAGGCATGCTGAACCAAATCCACCAGCAATTCATCGCTGTCGTCAAAAAAGGCCGTGGCGATCGCTTGAAGGAAACGCCAGACACCTTCACTGGACTGTTTTGGAGTGGCCAGCAAGCGGTTGAACTGGGTTTGGTCGATAAAATTGGCACCCTAGACTTCGTCGCCCGCGACGTCGTCAAAGCGCCAGAATTGGTCGATTACACCAAGCGCGCCAACGTCGCTGAGCGCTTGGCCAAGCGTTTTGGCGCTGCGATTGGCGAAGGTGCTGTGAAAGCCTTGAAAACCATGCCGGCGGTGCAGTAAGCTTTTAAAACAACTTCGGCTGCGTCGAGTCTGTCAAGCCCGTCTTCACCGTCGGGTAGCGCAGCTTGAATTTCAGCTCCCCTTTCAAGCGTCCGTTATCCATCTGCCGCGATTCACTCATGAAACTCAACAACATCAACGGCAGCTGGTCATGCGCTGTGCTTCTGGGCACACGGGGCGGGCGGGGCAGGTTGTAGAGGTCGGCGGCAAAGTCGAAATAATCGCCCATTTTGAGGCGGCTGTCGTCGTTCACGTTGTAAACACGCTGCGGTTTGCCGCGCCACAGAGCGGCTAGGCAGGCACGAGCCAGGTCATCGGCGTGGATATGGTTGGTGTAAACGTCGTCTTTGGCTACCAGCACGGGCGTGCCTTTGAGCAAGCGCTCTTTTGGCGTGCCGCCCACGCGATTCGGGGCGTAAATGCCGGGAATGCGTAGGATGGCGGTGCGGATGAAGCTTGAAGTGATGCTGCTGCGCCCTAAAAACCGCACCGTTTGCTCGGCGCTGACACGGCGCACCGCACGCGGGGTTCGGGCTGCCGTGGGCAAGGTTTCCTGGGCTTTGCCACCCGCTAAATCGCCATACACGCCGCTGGTTGAGCCGTAAATGAAGGCGCTGGGTGCCGTGCGCAGCCGCAAAGTGTGGGTTAAAGCCAGTGTGCGTGAATCGGTCCAACCCTCAGACGGCGGTGGCGCCAAATGCAGCACATGGGTGGCTAGGCCAGCAATTCGTCGAAAACTTGCCACATCATCCAAATTACCCACAAAAGGAACAATGCCTTGGGCGCGAAATGAGGGAATGCGGTCTGCAGAAGAAGTTAGCGCTAACACTCGAAAGGGCTGTGCTTGGATAGATTTGTTGGCGCTGGTGTTCGTGTTCAGAATGCTGGCGACACGCTGCCCCACATCGCCACAACCCACAATCAACAGCCTTGGTTTGCGAAACCGGGCCGGTAAAGCGCCCAAACCGGCGCTCCAAAAGGTCATGGCGGGTTTTCTGGGCAGTCTGTGCGAGGGGTTTGAAATTACAGGCAAAATAGGCGCTCTTTAGAAAAATACGTGAAAAATCTCTCGAAAACTCGCTAAATCTTGTCAAGACGCCGAGTTTCAGACCCCCCAAGGATACCCACATGTCAGCCGCTTTGTCTTTTAATGTCTCCGTTTTACCGAGTAATCGCAGTTTTACCGTCGCCCCCGATGAACCGATTTTGACTGCTGGCATCCGCCAAGGCGTCGCGCTGCCCTATGGCTGCAAAGATGGCGCCTGCGGTTCGTGCAAATGCAAGATGCTGGAAGGCCAAGTGACTCACAACAAACACCAAAGCAAGGCTTTGAGCCCAGAGGAGGAAGCCAAAGGCTATATTTTGACCTGCTGCGCTAAGCCACAAAGCAACATCGTGCTGGAGTCGCGCCAAGTCACAACGGCAGACGCTTTCCCCATCAAACGCATGCCGTCACGCGTGATCTCGTTGGAGAAAAAATCGCACGATGTGATGCTCATCAATCTCCAGCTGCCCGCCAGCGACACCTTGCAGTACAAAGCGGGGCAATACATCGAATTCATCCTGCGCGATGGCGCACGGCGCAGCTACTCCATGGCAACCGCGCCGCATATCGCCAGTGATAGCAAAACGCTGGAGCTGCACCTGCGCCATATGCCGGGCGGCAAGTTCACCGACCATGTGTTTGGAGAGATGAAAGAAAAAGAAATCCAGCGCATCGAGGGCCCGTTTGGCAGTTTCTACCTGCGCGAAGATTCGGACAAACCGATGATTTTTCTCGCCTCCGGCACCGGTTTTGCGCCCATCAAAGCCATCATCCAGCACCTGCAGCATCAAGGCAACACCCGGCCTGTGACTGTTTACTGGGGCGGGCGCAGACCGGCGGACTTGTACCTGCACGAATGGGTGCTGGCGCACGTGGCGGCGACGCCGAACTTGAGCTATGTGCCCGTCGTGTCCAACGCCTTGTCTGAAGATGCTTGGACGGGTCGCACCGGTTTTGTGCACCACGCTGTGATGGCAGATTTTCCAGATTTAAGCGCATACCAAGTCTATGCCTGCGGCGCGCCTATCGTGGTCGATTCGGCGCAGGCTGACTTTGTAAAAATTTGCAATCTACCAGAGAACGAGTTCTACGCCGATTCGTTTATCACCGAAGCGGATAAGGCTAAAACATAGCCGTCAAGAAGGCTTCGATACCTCAGCCCGAACGGATTGATGTAAAAGAAATTTTGGGCTACTTGGAAATCACTTCTTTAACGGCTGCCAGCTGCCGGCGCGAGACCATCAGCAGATCATCAATACCTGACAACCGCACCGCCCAGCCATCCCCTTCATCGGGGTCAAAATGCTTTTCCAGCGCACGAATGGCGTGGGTGGCGACCAAGGCGTTGCGATGGATACGTAAAAAGTGAGCTGGGTAGCGTGCTTCTAATTCGCTCAAACTGCCTTCCAGAATATGCGTTTTTAAAGCGGTGCGCACGCTGATGTACTTCAACGCCGCTTTGGGGTAGAGCACTTCGGTCAAGGGGAGCTCCATGCGCACAACATAGTTGCCGTCTTTAACGCCGACCTGACAGGCGTCAAATATCAAAGCGGATGCTGGTGTTTGTCGGTTTGCTCGGGGTGACATCTACAAATATCAGTGAAAAACGGGGGGATAAACGGGGCAATACAGCCCGATAATAGAGTAAATCTTTCATTTTTACGTTTTTTAAGCCTATTCAACGATGTCCACCAACCAACTCGACAAAAAATCCCAAGCCTGGTCCGCCCTGTTTTCTGAGCCCATGAGCGACCTGGTCAAGCGCTACACCTCCAGCGTGTTTTTTGACAAACGCCTGTGGCAGGCCGATATTGCAGGCTCCTTGGCGCATGCGGAAATGCTGGCGGCGCAAAAGATTATTTCTGAGGTTGACCATGCGTCGATTCAACAAGGGCTGGGACAAATCAGCGCTGAAATCGAATCCGGCGCTTTCGAGTGGAAATTGGATCTGGAAGACGTGCACCTCAACATCGAGGCCCGTTTGACCCATTTGGTGGGCGACGCCGGCAAACGTCTGCACACCGGCCGCAGCCGCAACGACCAAGTCGCCACCGATGTGCGGCTGTGGCTGCGTGGCGAGATTGATTTGCTTGGTGACCTGCTCATCGAGCTGCAAAAAGCCTTATTGGGCATCGCTGAGAAAAACGTCGAAGTCATCCTGCCTGGTTTCACCCACTTGCAAGTCGCCCAACCCGTCAGCTTCGGCCACCACATGCTGGCCTACGTGGAGATGTTCAGCCGTGACGCCGAGCGCCTGCAAGACGTGCGCCGTCGTGTCAACTTCCTGCCCTTGGGCGCAGCTGCATTGGCTGGTACCAGCTACCCGCTAGACCGTGAGCGCGTCGCTAAAACGCTAGGCATGGTCGACGAAAAAGGCAACCCACAAGTCTGCCAAAACAGCCTGGATGCCGTGAGTGACCGCGACTTTGCGATTGAATTCACGGCTGCTGCAAGCTTGGCAATGGTGCACATCAGCCGCCTAAGTGAAGAGTTGATCTTGTGGATGAGCCAGAGCTTTGGCTTTATCCAAATTGGCGATGCATACACCACCGGTTCGTCCATCATGCCGCAAAAGAAAAACCCTGACGTGCCCGAGCTGGCGCGTGGCAAAACGGGTCGTGTCGTCGGCCACTTAATGGGGCTGATTACCTTGATGAAAGGCCAACCCCTGGCCTACAACAAAGACAACCAAGAAGACAAAGAACCGCTGTTTGACACGGTGGACACCCTCAAAGACACGCTGCGTATTTTTGCTGAGATGATCGGTTCTATCACCATCAAACCCGAAGCCATGGAGCGCGCCGCCCTCAAAGGCTACGCCACAGCGACCGATCTGGCCGACTACATGGTCAAAAAAGGCCTGCCCTTCCGCGACGCCCACGAAGCCGTCGCCCACGCCGTCAAAGCCGCTATGTCGCACCAGGTTGATTTGTCGGAACTGCCCTTGCGTGTGCTGCAGCAGTTCAACCCGAAAATCGAAAAAGACGTCTACGACGTGCTGTCCCTGCGCGGCTCGCTGAATGCCCGTAATACTTTGGGTGGCACAGCGCCAGCGCAGGTGCGGCTGCAGATTGCGCGGCATGTGGCACGGTTGAAAATCTAAGATAACAGGAGATTGGATATGACCGTCATCACCACCATCGAAGACCTGCGTGTTTTGTATAAAAAACGCGTTCCCAAAATGTTTTACGACTATGCCGACTCCGGCTCATGGACCGAAAGCACCTACCGCGCCAATTCGGACGACTTCCAGACCATCAAACTGCGCCAGCGCGTTGCGGTGAACATGGAAAACCGCAGCACAGCGACCAAGATGGTTGGCGTGGATACCAAAATGCCTGTCGCCATTGCACCTGTCGGCTTGACCGGCATGCAAAGCGCCGATGGCGAAATCAAAGCGGCCAAAGCGGCGGAGAAGTTCGGCATCCCCTTCATTTTGTCGACCATGAGCATCTGCTCCATCGAAGACATCGCCGCCAACACCACCGCCCCCTTCATGTTCCAGCTCTACATGATGCGCGACCGCGACGCCATGTCGCGCATGATAGACCGCTGCAAAGCCGCCAAATGCAGCGCCTTGGTGCTGACGCTGGATTTGCAGGTCATCGGCCAGCGCCACAAAGATTTGAAAAACGGCCTGACCGCACCGCCACGGCCGACGCTTGCCAACATCATCAATTTATCGACCAAACTGGGCTGGTGTTTCGGCATGTTGGGCACCAAACGCCGCAGTTTTGGCAACCTGGTCGGCCACGTCAAAGGCGTGAGCGACATGAACTCCCTCGCCGCCTGGACCAACGAGCAGTTTGACCCGCGCCTGTCGTGGGAAGACGTCAAATGGGTCAAAGCCCAATGGGGCGGCAAGCTGATTTTGAAGGGCATCCAGGACGTCGAAGACGCCAAACTGGCGGTTTTGACTGGCGCAGACGCGATTGTGGTCAGCAACCACGGCGGTCGTCAGCTGGACGGTGCTCAATCCAGCATCAAAGCGTTGCCACCTATCGTTGAGGCGGTCGGTGACCAAATCGAGCTCTGGATGGACGGCGGCATCCGCTCTGGGCAAGACGTGCTGAAAGCCTGGGCGCTGGGCGCCAAAGGCGTGCTCATAGGCCGCGCCATGGTGTACGGGCTGGGGGCGATGGGCGAGGCGGGTGTGACCAAAGCGCTGCAGATCATCCACAAAGAGCTGGACGTGACGATGGCGTTTTGTGGGCATACGAATATCCAGAATGTGGACAAGGGGATTTTGTTGGCTGGGACGTATTGAAGGGCTGTTTTAGCGGTATTTTTGGCCTCTAGCCGGCGTATTTATTGCTTAATTTGCTATTAAATTAATAGCAAATTATGAGTAATAATAGCTTGTTCATGAGCCCAAAAATCCGCCGAATCGCCCACCTAGACATGGATGCTTTCTATGCTTCCGTGGAGTTGCTGCGCTATCCGCAACTCAAGGGCTTGCCGGTTGTCATCGGCGGCGGGCGGCGCAAGGTGGATGAAGCGATTGAGAAGCTGGCAGAGGGGCAGACCCTGGCCGACATCCCCGTAGAGGCGTTTGCGCGGCTGAAGGATTATGCGGGGCGGGGGGTGATTACGACGGCTACTTATGCGGCGCGGCAGTTTGGGGTGGGGTCTGCGATGGGGCTGATGAAGGCGGCCAAGCTCTGCCCAGAGGCGATTTTGCTGCCGGTGGACTTTGACCAGTACCGGCATTTCTCGCGGGTGTTCAAGGAGACGATTCTCGAATTCACGCCGCTGATGGAAAACCGCGGGGTCGATGAGGTGTATATCGACTTCACCGATGTACCCGGCGGGCAGCGGCAGGGCGGCAGGGCGCTGGCGAAGTTGATCCAGCAGACGATTTTTGAAGGAACGGGGCTGACCTGCTCGGTGGGCGTTGCGCCCAACAAGCTGCTGGCCAAAATGGCCAGTGAGTTCAACAAACCCAATGGCATTTCGGTTGTTTTAGAAGAAGATTTGCAAACGAGCATCTGGCCGCTGGTGTGCCGAAAAATCAACGGTGTGGGTCCAAAAATGGACGAAAAACTCAACAAAAACGGCATCACCACCATTGGTGAGCTGGCGGCCAAGGACGAAGCCTGGCTGATCGCCAACTTTGGCAAAAGCACGGGCGCGTGGCTGCACAGAGCCAGTTGGGGGCGGGACGATAACCCCATTTCACTGCACAGCGAGCCGGTCTCCATCAGCCGCGAAACCACCTTTGACCGTGATTTGCACGCTGTGCGCGACAAGGCTGAGTTGGGCGTGATTTTTACCGAGTTGTGCGACAAGCTGGCTGGTGACCTGCAGCGCAAAGGCTATTTGGGCAAAACCATTGGCATCAAGCTGCGCTATGACGACTTCAAAAGCGCCACGCGCGACTTAACGTTGGATGTTTACACCGCTGACCCTAAAACCATACGCCAAGCGGCGGGGTTGTGTCTGAAGCGTATTCCGCTGACCAAGCGACTGCGTTTGCTCGGGGTACGGGTGGCTGGGTTGGTGAAATCGGACGGCGAGCTGGAGCGCGCCGTGGGGGATTTACCCCCGAATTCTGGTGACGCAGTGCAAGATTTAGTCATGCAAATGCTGGAAGATTGATTTAAAGATTGATTAGAAGGCTGAGTGAAAGCAGATCTTTGAGATTTTTGTAAAAAGTTGAATCCAAACGTAATCGGGACGTAATTACAGTGAAGTGAATTGCTACATGGGCAGAAAAGTGACGCAAAAAGGAGTCAGTCGTTTGGTAATTTGGGTAATAGTCATTGGGTAATAGTCACACTTGACGACAGCGGGCCATTGGCTTATATTAAAGTCTCTGGGAAGGAGGTGTTCCGATGATCCGCCATCTATGGCATCCCATTTCGTTGAAAATGCTACAGCTCATCAAAAAATGGCATGTGGCGCATAAGGCCGAACACCCTTGTGAATATCAGTTGTTGGATTGGGTGTTGATTCTGTGGCTCATGGCTTGGGTGGGTTGGCTGCCCGCTTTTGCACTGGAAGCGGAGTGGTTACTACCGCTGTGTCTGCTGGGTATGACCTTGCCTAATGTGTATATAGGCTGGCGCGTTGAAGCTCACAACCAGCAACGTCTCAGGTGCGACTGGATAAACCAGCTTGAATAATCTATAGTCAGCGAATGACTCATTTAAGCTATTTCAATTTATCCACCACCGAACACATTGCCCACCTGGTGCTCAATCGCCCCGAGGCGATGAACACCATGAACCCCACGTTTTGGCGGGAATTGGACGGCGTGTTGACCCACATTCAACGTGACGGCGCAGCGCGCGCTTTGGTGATATCCAGCACAGGCAAGCATTTCAGTGCGGGCATGGCACTGGACACTTTTTCAAATGCCATCCAAATGGATGACCAAAGCCCTGAAGGTCGTGCTGCCATTTTTGATTCTCTCACTGACTTACAAGCCACGTTTAGCAAGCTAGAAACGCTACGGATTCCTGTCATCGTGGCGATACAAGGTGGCTGCATTGGTGGTGCGGTTGATATGGTGACGGCGTGTTGCATCCGTTATGCGACCAAAGACACGTTTTTCTGTATTCAAGAAATCAACATCGGTATGGTGGCTGATGTGGGTACGCTGCAGCGCTTGCCTAAACTCATGCCCGAAGCTGTGGTGAAAGAGCTGGCCTACACCGGTAGGCGCTTGAAAGCAGACAAAGCGCTGATCTATGGCTTAGTGAATGAGGTTTTTGAAACCAACGATGACATGCTGGCCGCTGCCATGCAATGCGCCAAAGAAATCGCCAGAAAACCGCCCATTGCTATTTGGGGAACGAAGCAAGCGATTCACTACGCACGCGATCACTCCGTAGAAGATTCGCTCAAACAAATGGGTTGGTTGCAGGGCGCGATTTGGAGCAATGCGCATGTGCGCGAAGCTATTGTTGCGGCGAAAGAAAAGCGCACAGCGCAGTTTACTGCGCTTGCGCCTTTGACACCGTTTGCTAACTTATAAAGCCAGCTATGAGCAATATGAACGAGTCACTTGATCGCTTTTAACGTCGCCAAATACGCCACCACATCTTCACGGTCTTGTGCCTTGTCCATGGCATAGCCCATGCGTTGACCGGGTATCAGCGCCTCAGGGTTTGACAGCCACGCTGTTAAAGTCTCACGACTCCAAATCACTTTGCTTTTGCTCAAAGCTTCTGAGTAGCTATAACTTTTAACACCGCCCGCTTGGCGACCAAGCACACCCAAATGCAGGGGCCCCACGCGGTTGTCGTCAACACTATGGCAAGCACTGCATTAAGCACCGAATGACAAAGCGCCAGCAGGCAAAGGACACCCCAAGGCATTGGTCAAAATGCTGTAGTGCATGGTTTCGTCTGCTGCCAAACGCGGGAATCACGCCTAGGTAAGCGTTGATAGCACCCAGCTCTAAGCGAGCAGCCAAATCAAGCACATCACCTTGGTTTTTCAAGGTGTCGGCTTTGAGGGCCTTGGCGTAGTCGTCAATTTTCTTTTCTGCCACGGGTGTTCCGCCCATTTTTTGAATGGTGGCAATCAAAGCATCGCGGTGGCCCGACCGGGCCGGTGCTGTTCAAAGGCGCGTTGATTCAGAAAGTGATTTAAGAACTTTAACTTACCCCCGTTCGCCCTGAGGTATCGAAGGGTTTGCTCGTTCGGGGACGCATCGATAAAAGTTACTGCCGTGCTGTACGAATATTTTTCGGTACAGCTTGCGGGTAGCTGGTTCGAAACGGGTTGATATCCAGTCCGCCACGTCGTGTGTAGCGCGCATACACGCTGAGTTTGATGGGTTTACAGCGCGTCCAAATATCCATAAAAATGCGCTCCACGCATTGCTCATGAAACTCGTTGTGGTTGCGGAAGCTCACGATGTACTGCAACAGCCCAGCTTGTTCAATTTGCGGCCCTTCATAGCTGATACGCACACTGCCCCAATCGGGTTGACCCGTCACCAAGCAATTGCTTTTCAGTAAGTTGCTGGTGAAAACTTCGCTCACGGGTGCTTCGTCAAACGCTGCCTTTAACAACGCTGGTGTGGGTGATGCACCTGGTGCGCTTTGCGGGCATTCAATGTCGAGTCGGTCTAAATTCAAGCCATCCAGCTCGTGAATAGGTTCACGGTCAAACATCTCTGGTAATAAAATCTTGACACCGACGGATGATTGAATGGGGCTTTTTGCGACATCCCCTAAAACTGTGTTCGCTTGCTGCCAAACTGCAGCATTCAAATCCGCCCGCATACAAGCTGCAACCGCTGCAACGTCAGCAAACTGCGAATTGTTAAAACTGTTCAAATACAGTTTGAACGATTTGCTTTCAACAATGTTGATGCTGTCGCAAGGCACGGTGATGTGGGCAATGGCCACTTGCGGTTTGCCGCGTGGGTTGAGCCAGCTCAGCTCAAACGCTGTCCACAAATCCGCACCAAAAAAAGTGGGTGCGCCAGCAATGCCAATTTCTCGGCGCTTACTTGCGCGTGGAATAGGAAACAACAACGAGGCATCATAACGGTCAACATACGCTGACTGCTTGCCTAGTTGCGATTGTTCGGGTGTGTTCATGAGGCTTGATTTCTGCGAAAAACAAGTTTTTCTTCCGTGGATACATCCGCAGCGAAGACATAGCCTGAGAGGTTGAATTTTTTTAACTTTGCAGGTTCGGTGATGCGGTTCAAAACAATGTAGCGCGCCATCAAACCGCGTGCTTGCTTGGCGAAAAAACTGATGACTTTGAACTTGCCATTCTTTTCATCTTCAAACACACATTCGATCACCCGGGCATGCAAGCGGTTGATTTTGACGGCTTTAAAATACTCTTGAGATGCTAAATTTACAAATACACTTTCTTCCAATGGTTGGCGGTGTTTTTGTATGTCGTTCAAATAATCGGTGATACTTTCGCCCCAAAAGCCATACAAGTTTTTTGCAGCTTTGGTGGCCAGTGCCGAACCCATTTCTAAGCGATAAGGCTGCATCAAATCCAGCGGCCGTAGTACGCCGTACAAGCCGCTGAGCATGCAAACATGCTCTTGTGCCCACTGCATGTCTTGCAGGCCCAAACTTTTGGCGTCTAAGCCGGTGTAGACATCGCCGTCAAACGCCAGCAAGGCTTGTTTGGAATTTGCAAGGGAATACTCAGGCTGCCAAGCTTTGAAGCGGGCGACATTCAGCGTGGCTAAATCGTCGCTGATGTGCATCAACTCAGATAATTTTTTCGCCGACATCTTGCGGGCAGCCGCCACCAACTTGGGTGGTTCTTCGACGAAATGTGGCAGCGTGTGCGGCAGCGACGCCAACTGGCTGGCTTGCTCAGCCACTGGCGCATAGTTGAGCGACTTGGCTGGCGATAAAAGAACAATCACGCTAAATGGCCCAGTTTCGTTGTATTCAACTTTAGCTTAATCAACCTTAGCCTTATTCGACCTTCGCTTTAGCCCGCAATTCTTCTTGGAATTTCGCCAATTTTTGCTGTGTCAATTGTTGTGAAATTTGTGGCTTCACTTCTTCAAATTTAGGCAACTGTGCTGTACGTACATCATCGACGCGGATGATGTGGTAACCAAACTGTGACTTTACAGGGACAGCAGAGGTTTGGCCTTTGCTCAATTTGAGTAATGCTTCTGCAAATTCAGGTACGTAGTTGCTTGGGTCTGCCCAATCCAAATCGCCACCCTTTGCGCCAGAGCCGCTGTCTTTGCTCAGTTTTTTGGCCAAATCTTCAAATTTTTGACCTTTTTTCAAGCTGTCCATCACGCCTTTGGCTTCGGCTTCTTTTTCCACCAAAATATGGCGCGCTTTGTATTCTTTGCCGCCGTTTGCAGTTGCAAACTTGTCGTATTCGGCTTTCAAATCAGCATCGGTGACGGGACTGGTTTTTTGGAAGTCTGCAAACAATTGGCGGATCAAAATGGTTTGGCGAGCCAATTCCATTTGCGCTTTGTAATCGTCTGTCGCTGCCAAACCGCGTTTTTCAGCTTCTTGGATGAAAATTTCGCGTGCGATCACTTCGTCTTTGATTTGGGCTTTGACTTCAGGGGTCACAGGACGGCCTGATTTAGCGACTTCAGCGGCCAAAACTTCAACGCGTGCATTTGGCACAGCTTTGCCGTTGACGATAGCCACGTTTTGCGCGATGGCAACGTTAGAAATCAGCAAAATAGCGCTAACTGCAGCTGAGAGCATGTGTTTTTGTACATTTTTTTTCATGAAATTCCTTTAAGATGTTGAAAGTGGTGAATTTAAGCAGATTTTAGTGACGAATATGGATCTAGCCGTTATATTCATTACTTAAATTGCTATCAAAAATATAGTAAAACTTACAGATTTATATGAATTTAGACTGGTTTTATAACTTCAATCGCCAAGGCGTGCAGGCCTTGGTCAATGAAATCTTGCACTGCATCATACACAAGCCGGTGACAGGCGACGCGGCTTTGCGTTTTAAAGAAAGGTGAAGCAATTTGCACCCTGAAATGGGTGCCAAAGTCTGTACCGTTCGAGCCGACGTGCCCCGCGTGAGCGGCGCTTTCGTCCAGAACGACCAGATGCGTGGGCGCGAGCCGCTCATTCAGGCGAATGGTCAAGTTGTCAGTGTTGATTTTCAGTGCCGTATTCATTGCAGTGGTCATGGCTGTTTAGTTTGCTTCACCATCTTTGGGCTGCAAGTATTTGGCAATGTAAACGCCCTGCGCGAGGATGAAAACCAGTGGAAAAGCGTATCCCCAAACCTTGAAGTTCACCCATTGCTCGGTCGTATAAAAGTAAGCGACGTACGCATTCAGTGCTGCCATCGCCAAGCTATAAACAATCCAAGCAAGGGTTAAATTGCGCCACACATGCTCTGGCAGCGTCATTTGCGCGCCCAACATGGTTTTAAGGAAGTTCTTTTTGTACACCCACAGCGCAATGCCAAAAGCCAGCGCCATGAAGGTGTAGAGCACGGTGGGTTTGACTTTGATGAAGCGCTCGTCGTGAAAGCCCAGCGTCAGAGCGCCAAAGCCTAAAACCAGTGCCAAAGTGACTTTGTGCATGGTGGCAAGTCTGCCGTCCAGTTTGTACAAAATCGCCATTTGTACAGCAGTAGCCGCCATGATGACTGCGGTGGCTGTATAGATGTCGTAGGTTTTGTAGGCGACGAAAAACAACAGGATGGGTAGGAAATCGAGTATTTGCTTCATAGCCTTCAATTATCGCGCTTTAAATTCTAGAGACGCTGAATTCATGCAATAACGCTGTCCAGTAGGCGCCGGTCCGTCAGGGAAGACGTGGCCTAGGTGTGCGCCGCAGTCGGCACAGTGCACTTCGGTGCGCTTCGTCCACAACATGCCGTCCACTTTGGTGCCAACTGCTTCGTTTGACAGGGGTGCAGAGTAGCTAGGCCAGCCTGTGCCGCTGTCGTATTTGGTGGCAGAGTCAAACAAGTCTTTGCCACAACACACGCAGCTATAGATACCACTTTGCTTGTTTTCGGCGTATTTTCCGCTAAACGCCCGTTCGGTGGCCTCGTGGCGAGTGACTTCAAATGCCAATGGTTCGGCTGCGCCAGCTTTTTGGCGCTCGGTTAGCAGGTCTTTCCATTCGGCGTCGGTTTTTTGGATGAGATAGTTCATGTTTGTGCACTTAAGTCGAGCATATGTTTGAGATATGGGCATTGGGTGACTTTAACAAGAATCTTTACATTCTTCTGTTACGTATTTAAGACTTAAAAGTCAACCAAGCTTGGCTGTTTTGGGTTAATGTGGCTATACAGATGATGTATCAAAGGAGTTTGTTGTGCCACACATTCGTAACTTTGGAATTTTAAGTGGTTTGACCACCGCAGTCGTTGTCCTTACAGGTTGTGTTGTTGCTCCCGCGCCGTATTACCAGTCGCGTGTGGCTGTTATGCAGCCAGGCGTTTCAGTGAGTGCCAATGTTGAGTATGTGCAAATTGCGCCACCACCCGTTTACAACGAAGTGGTCACGGTAACGCCGGGTGTCGGTTTTGTATGGACGCCCGGGCTGTGGTATTGGGCTGGCGGACGCCATGTGTGGCGCGCTGGTGTGTGGTCTCGTCCGCCTGCTGGTTACAGCACTTGGCACAATGGTGGCTGGTACAACACACCGGGTCGCGGCTGGTACCACAGCGGCGGACACTGGCGCTGAAAATAAGCGTGCGTCAAACTCAGGGCAAGTTCTTTTTGTAATTGCCATTTTTGAATGATACTATTCGTTGAATTCTTTAATGAGGAGTATGACGATGTTGGGTTTGATGCAAAATCAGCCGCTGCTGATTTCAAGTTTGATCGAGTTTGCGGAACGTCACCACAGCGATGGTGAAATCGTTTCGCGTCGTGTCGAGGGTGATATTCATCGCTACTTCTACAAAGATTTAGCTATTCGCTCACGTCAAGTGGCAAACGCGCTTGATGCGTTGACGATCGGTTTCAGCGAACGTGTCGCCACGCTTGCGTGGAACGGCTATCGCCACATGGAAATTTACTTTGGCGTGAGTGGTTCAGGTCGCGTGCTTCACACACTGAACCCGCGTTTGCACCCTGACCAAGTGGTGTGGATTGCAAATCACGCCGAAGACCAGGTGCTGTGCTTTGATGCCAGCTTTTTAGCTATTGTGCAAGCCGTACACGCACGCTGTACCACCATCAAACATTACGTGATGCTGTGCGATGCTGACAAGCTGCCGCAAGACACTGGCATCCCCAATCTCATCAGCTACGAAGCTTGGATCGGCAGGCAAAGCAGCGATTACACGTGGCCTGTGTTTGATGAAAATTCAGCCTCCAGCATGTGTTACACCAGTGGCACGACGGGTAACCCTAAAGCAGCTTTGTACAGCCACCGCTCCACCGTCTTACATGCATATGCTGCGGCATTGCCAGATGTGATGAACCTCAGTGCCCGCGATAGTGTACTGCCAGTCGTACCAATGTTCCACGTTAACGCTTGGGGCATTCCGTACAGTGCTGCGCTGACGGGCTGTAAGTTGGTTTTCCCAGGACCTGCGCTGGATGGCAAATCTGTTTACGATTTGTTGGAGTCAGAAAAAGTAACGTTCGCTGCGGGTGTGCCTACGGTGTGGCAAATGCTGCTTGGTCATATGCAGGCCAATGGCTTGCGTTTTAGCACCTTGAATCGAACTGTTATTGGTGGCTCGGCCTGCCCGCCGGCGATGATCAATGCTTTTAATGACGATTATGGGATTGATGTGTTGCATGCATGGGGGATGACTGAAATGTCACCGCTGGGCACATTGTGTACGTTGAAAAATAAACATTTATTGCTCTCAAAAGAAGAGCAAATGAAAATTCGTTTGAAGCAAGGTCGTGCCATTTACGGCATGGATATGAAAATCATCGATGAGGCTGGGAAAGAATTGCCGCACGATGGCAAAGCGTTTGGTGACTTGCTGGTCAAAGGGCCTTGGATTGTGGCGGAGTATTTCAAACAATCCGAAGAAGCTTCAGCGAAAAGTCCGCTGGTCGACGGCTGGTTCCCGACTGGCGATGTCGCGACGATTGACCCGGATGGCTATATGCAAATCACCGACCGCAGCAAAGACGTGATCAAGTCTGGCGGCGAATGGATCAGTTCTATTGATATTGAAAATATTGCCGTTGCACATCCAGCTGTGGCGATGGCGGCATGTGTTGGCGTCTATCATCCTAAGTGGGATGAACGACCTATCATTGCCGTGGTAAAAAAGCCTGGGTCTGATGTTTCTCGTGAAGCTTTGATTGCTTTTTACGAAGGCAAGACTGCGAAGTGGCAAATTCCAGATGATGTTGTTTTCGTAGACGCGATTCCTTTAGGTGCAACCGGAAAAATGCTGAAAAACAAACTGCGTGAAACTTTGAAGGACTATAAATTGCCACAAAATTAGTTGCTCATCTAGTCGCATTGGCGATAGTTCTAGGGCAATCCCTGAGAGAAATTTTCAAAAATAAGGTTATCGTAGACAACGCTATTACCGAGTTTGTGCTTTTTTACATATAGGAAATTTACAATGAAATTCACAGTCAAGTTTGTCGCAGTTTGTGCTGCTGTCGTTTGCGCTGGTGCAGCTTTTGCGCAAAGTGGTGAAACTGTCAAAATCGCATTTATCGATCCCTTGTCAGGTCCGTTTGCCAATGTGGGCCAGAACCAATTGAAGAGCTGGCAATTTGTAGCTGAGCGTTTCAGCGGAGCCAAGAACCCAGCCGGCGTCAAGTTTGAAGTCACTGGTTTTGATAACAAAGGCTCACCACAAGAGAGCTTGAACACGCTTAAAGCCGCTATCGATCAAGGTTTTCGATTTATTACCCAGGGCAATGGTTCTGGCGCAGCTTTGGCGCTGTCAGATGCTGTCTCTAAGCACAACGAGCGTAATCCAGGCAAAGAAGTTGTCTTCCTAAACTACGCTGCAGTTGACCCATCTTTGACTAATGAAAAATGCGACTACTGGCACTTTCGTTTGGATGCTGATACGACTATGAAGATGGAAGCTTTGACCGCTTTCATGAAAGATCAGCCTAAGGTCAAGAATGTTTATTTGCTGAACCAAAACTATTCTCATGGCCAGCAAGTAGCGCGTTATTTCAAAGAAAATATTGCTCGCAAGCGTCCAGATGTAAAAATTGTGGGTGAAGACTTGCATCCAATTGGCCAGGTCAAAGATTTTGCGCCCTACGTGGCAAAGATCAAACAATCAGGCGCAGACACCATCGTGACGGGCAACTGGGGTGCGGACTTGACCTTGCTTGTTAAAGCCATGAACGATGCCGGTCTCAAGGTGCCTATGTACACCTACTATGCTGGCGTCACGGGTACACCTACTGCATTGGCGGCGGGTGGTGATAGCGAAGTGTATGTTGTGGCGTATGGTCACTCCAACCACACGGGTGATTTAGGCGCCATGGGCGCGGAGTTTAAAAAGAAGTTTAACGATGACTACTATACCTATGCCACGCTCAATGGCATCAACTTGATGGGTGCTGCGATTGCCAAAGCCAAGTCAACTAATCCAGTCAAAGTAGCTGCTGCTTTGGAAGGTTTGTCGGTACCTAGCTTCGCTGGCGAAGTTCAAATGCGTAAGGCTGACCACCAGTTGCAGCAAAGCATGTACATCACCAAATGGCAAAAAGTGGATAAGAAAAATGCCTACAGTGTAGAAAATACGGGTTATACATTTGCACCCATCAAGCAGTTAGAGCCGTATATTTCTAGCACACCTACCAGCTGCCAGATGAAGCGACCTGCATAAAAGCTGTAGTCGCAGAAACGCCTAAAACGCGCCGAGGTGATGTGATATTTCCTCGGCGTTTTAATTTTTAAAAATGATTAGCAAATAATTCAAAAAAAATAATTAGAAAGATAGCATGGAGTTTTTTACTATTTCATTGCTAAACGGTTTGAGCTATGGCTTGCTGCTGTTTATGCTGAGTTCGGGTTTGACGTTGATATTTAGCATGATGGGCGTGCTGAATTTTGCGCACGCTTCTTTTTACATGCTGGGTGCGTATTTTGCCTACAGCGTGACTAATTTGATCGGTTTTTGGCCTGCTTTGATCATCGCGCCATTGTTGGTTGGGTTATTAGGTGCTGCATTTGAAAAATATTGCCTACGCCGAGTGCATAAGTTTGGGCACGTGCCGGAGCTTTTGATCACCTTTGGTCTCAGCTATATCTTGCTTGAAATGGTGCAGTTGGTGTGGGGGCAAAGTTCGGTTGATTACCGGGTACCCGCTGAATTGAGTGGGCCGTTGTTTACGTTATTTGGCACGCAGTTTCCTATTTATCGCGGTTTCATGATGCTGGTTGCTATGTTGATGCTTCTTGCTGTTTGGTTGTTGTTGACGCGAACAAGAATCGGTTTGGTCATACAGGCTGCCTTATCTCATCCCGAAATTGTTGAAACTTTGGGGCATAACGTGCCTCGCGTTTTTATGATGGTGTTTGGTGGTGGTGCCGCGTTGGCAGGCTTGGCTGGGGTCATAGGCGGTAACGCTTTTGTCACAGAGCCAGGCATGGCTGCAACTGTCGGTTCGGTCATATTTGTCGTAGTCGTTGTCGGCGGCATGGGCTCCTTAGCGGGCGCATTTCTAGCGTCACTTTTGATTGGCATAGTACAAACTTTTGCCGTAGCAATCGACAGTTCATTGATGGGTGCCGCGCAAATGTTGGGTGCCACTGTGACGCCTCAGACATTTGGCTACGCTGTTTTGAAATTAAAAATTAGTCAAATCGCACCCATCATGCCGTATCTCTTTTTGATCTTGATTTTGATCTTCCGACCCAAGGGTCTTTTGGGTACGAGGGAGGGTTAAATTATGAAAAAGTTAAAAATTTTTAATCGGGGTCGATTTATCGTTTGGTCTGGTTTTGCTCTGATCTTGGTCGTCGCGCCCTTGCTGTTTACCAGCAGTCTCAGCCATACTATGTTGAGTCAAATGGGGATTGCGATTATTGTCTGCTTAAGCTACAACATGTTGCTGGGGCAAGGCGGTATGCTGAGCTTTGGCCATGCGGTGTATTCGGGCATGGGGTCATTTTTAGCTATTCACACGCTGAACTTGGTATCTGGCGGTTGGCCGCTGCCCGTAAGTTTGACCCCGATTGTAGGTGGTGTAGCGGCGATGCTGGTAGCCGTAGTATTGGGTTGGGTGACGACCAAAAAAGCAGCCACCCCGTTTGCAATGATTACCTTGGGTGTCGGCGAACTGGTGTGGGCGATGTCGCTGATGTTTCCTGAGTTTTTTGGTGGTGAAGGCGGTGTATCGGGCAATCGAATTGCAGGAAATAAACCGTTTGGCATTACCTTTGGCCCGCAAATTCAGTTGTATTATTTGATAGCGATTTATACCTTAGTCTGCACAGGATTGATGTTTGCCTTCACGCGCACGCCGCTAGGGCGCATGCTCAATGCTGTCCGAGATAACCCTGAGCGTGTTGAATTTGTTGGCTACGACACACAACGTGTTCGATATATAGCTTTCATCATTGCAGCATTCTTTGCTGGAATTTCTGGAGGTCTAGCAGCACTTAATTTTGAAATTGTGACTTCAGAAGTTGTCAGTGGTTACAGGTCTGGCGCCTATTTGCTGTTTACCTTTTTAGGTGGTGCAACATTTTTTTTCGGCCCCATCTTGGGTGGTATTTTGATGGTCTTGGCTTTTGTGCTGTTAAGCGAATTGACCAAAGCATGGTTGCTGTATCTGGGTTTAATTTTTATGCTGATGGTGATGTTTGCGCCGGGAGGTATTGCAAGTTTGATCATGATGAATTTACAAGTGGCTTCGTACGGAAAACTAAAGCCCATGCTTGGTAAATACCTCATTCTTTTTGTTTCAGGTATTGTCGTTCTTTTGGGAGCGGCTGCGATGGTTGAAATGGTTTACCATTTGCAGTTAAATCAAGCTTTGGGGCCTCAACTTACGTTTATGCGAGTAGATTTAAATGCCAAAAGCGCCACGAGTTGGTTGGGTGCGTTGGCAGTGTTGCTTGCTGGCCTGTCTGTTTTTGAATTTACGCGCAAACGTTTTGCGGTGCAATGGGGTCAAGCGCAAGAATATATTGACAAAGAGATCAAAAGTAAGGAGTCACTATGAACTCCTATGCATTGCAGCTTAAAGATCTGCGCAAAAGTTTTGGCAAAAGTGAAATTATTCGTGGTATTAATTTAGATGTTCCCGTCGGTGAACGTTTGGCCATCATTGGTCCTAACGGCGCAGGTAAATCGACACTGTTTAATTTAATCAGTGGTCGATTTGAGCCAACGAGTGGTGACATCTTGCTAAATGGTCAGCGCATCAACGGCAAAAAACCTTTCGAAATCAATCGCATGGGTTTATCGCGCAGTTTCCAGATCACGAATATCTTCCCTAAGTTGAGCGTGTTTGAAAATTTACGATGCAGTGTGCTGTGGAACCTTGGTTACAAGTACACTTTTTTAAAATTTCTAGCTGACTTGGATGATGCCAATGCAAGAACGGAAGAACTGATGAGCATGATCAAGCTGGATAAAAAACGCGATGTCCTTGCGACGAATTTGACGTATGCCGAACAGCGAGCTTTGGAAATTGGTGTCACCATTGGTGGTGGTGCGAATGTTATTTTGCTTGACGAGCCAACGGCTGGTATGAGTAAAACAGAGACAACACGCTTTATAAGTCTCATCAAAGAAGTGACTGTCGGCAAAACACTGCTGACCGTTGAGCACGATATGGGTGTGGTCTTTGGATTGGCGGACAAAATCGCTGTGGTCGTTTATGGCGAAGTTTTGGCATACGACACACCAGACGCTGTTCGAGCCAATCAACGTGTCCAAGAAGCATACCTCGGCACATCGTCTTCTGAAGCGGGAGTGCAACATGCTTAACGTCAACGACTTGCACGCTTTTTACGGGAAAAGCCATGTATTACATGGCGTGACATTTCAAATTCAACCTGGTGAAATCGTGGCATTGCTTGGGCGTAATGGGTCTGGAAGATCTACGACGGCAAAAGCTATCATGGGTTTGGTGGATTGGGAAGGTGATCTGTCTTGGAAGGGTGCCGCGCTTAAAGATAAAAAAGCATTCGAAATTGCGCACATGGGCTTAGGTTACGTACCCGAAAACAGAGATATTTTTCCAACCTTGACGGTACGTCAAAATTTGTTATTGGGTCAAAAAGGTACAGGCAAAGGAAGCCGTTGGGCATTTGACGACATGTTTGGAATGTTCCCGCGCCTGAAAGAGCGTGAGCATACCGAAGCTGGCGTGCTGTCGGGTGGTGAGCAGCAAATGCTTACCCTCTGTCGTACATTGATGGGTGATCCTGATCTCATCATCATTGACGAACCCACAGAAGGCTTGGCGCCAAAAATTGTGGAGTTGGTCGGTGAATATTTGAAGACATTGCGCTCAAAAGGTGTCGCCGTCTTGCTAATAGAACAAAAATTAACCATTGCCATGGCCATTTCAGACCGTGCCTTGGTGATGGGACATGGCAGCATCGTCTTTGAAGGCACGCCTGATTCGTTACGCCAAGATGTCGCAATTCGCAAGGAATGGCTGGAAGTCTAAGTTTGAATCTCTAGGACTTGTCCCAGTGGGGACATTTTGGAGTTTGAAGCTCTGAAATTTTTACTACAATGCACAGAAAAGAACGGTCGTTCTATTTCATTGGTTTTATAGCTATAGAAAGAATATCAGCATGACAGCGCAATACAAGGTCCATGGCAACGTGGCGGTCATTACTTTGGACAATCCACCCGTTAATGGACTGGGTCTGGCAACGCGACTAGGTATTGCCAACGGTTTGGCACAAGCAAATAAGGATGCAGCCGTCACCTCCATCGTGATTGCCGGTGCGGGCAAGGCGTTTTCAGGTGGTGCAGACATCAAAGAATTTGGCAGCCCAAAAGCTTTGCAAGAGCCGAACTTGTTGAGTGTTATTTTGGCGGTTGAAAACTCCTCAAAACCAGTGGTTGCTGCCATGCACAGCGTAGCGATGGGTGGCGGCTTGGAGTTGGCTCTGGGCTGTCACTACCGTATTGCTGCGCCAGGGTGCAGTATTGCTTTGCCTGAAGTCAAGTTAGGTTTGATTCCTGGCGCAGGTGGCACGCAAAGATTACCGCGTGTATTAGGCGTGGAAGCCGCGTTGAACATGATGGTCAGTGGTGAACCGGTAAAAAGTGAATTATTGGCGCAATTACCAGGTCAAAAATTGTTTGACAAGTTGTCAGCTTCGCCAGAGTCATTGGCTGAAGAGGCGATGGCTTTCGCACAGTCCATTGCTGCAATACGTCCAATGCCTTTAGTGCGCAACTTGCCTTGCAAGCATCCGTTAGGCGACGCCTATTTCGGCTTCGCGGGCAACATGGTCAAAGGCATGTCGAAAAACTATCCTGCACCTATGAAATGCGTAGAAGCCGTGATTGCAGCTGCCAAACAAAAGTTTGATGCAGGTATGCGCTTAGAGCGCGACTTGTTCATCAATCTCATGTTGACGCCTGAAAGCAAAGCGCTACGCCACATATTTGTGGCAGATCGTGCAGCCTCAAAAATACCTGATGTCCCGGCAGATACGCCCCAACGAGCTGTTAAATCAATGGCTGTTATTGGCGCTGGAACTATGGGTGGTGGTATTGCCATGAATTTCTTGAATGCGGGTATTCCCGTCAAAATGCTTGAAATGAAGCAAGAGGCTTTAGACCGTGGCATTGCTACCATTCGTAAAAATTACGAATCGCAAGTCAAACGTGGAAAACTCAAGCAAGACAAATATGACCAACGCATGAGCCTGCTGAGCACGACGCTGAGCTACGACGATTTGAAAGACGCTGACATGGTCATTGAGGCTGTGTTTGAGGAAATGGGTGTCAAAGAAGCGGTTTTCAAAGAACTTGATCGCGTCATGAAGCCGGGCGCTGTCTTGGCCAGTAACACCTCTACGCTAGATTTGAACAAAATCGCTAGTTTCACCCTACGTCCGCAAGATGTGATTGGTACACATTTCTTTAGCCCCGCCAATGTGATGAAGTTGCTTGAAGTGGTTCGCGGTGAAAAAACGGCGAAAGACGTTTTGGCCACCGTGATGGCTTTGGGGAAGAAGATCAAGAAAACATCGGTTGTTTCCGGTGTGTGTGATGG
>CANKRG010000026.1 GCA_947485165.1 Comamonadaceae bacterium | reverse complement strand
TTTGAGCGTGTGTCTTACGCCTTGGTGTTAAACGCCACGCAAGCAGTACGTGTGGGCGATTGGTTGATTAATCCGCGTTAAATTGCTAAACCGCGAAGAAATCGCCGCGTGGCTTAGGCTGTGCATGACGCCAGGCGTAGGCAACCAACATGCGCGCAAGCTGCTAACGGCGTTTGGCTTGCCGCAGGCGATATTTGCGCAACCGCAGCTTGCACTAAAACAAGTCGTCAGTGCAGCTATAGCGAGAGCTTTGCAAGTTGTCCCTGACAACTTTGAAGCACAGCTACAAACCACATGGAACTGGCTGAATGCTGGCACGATAGACCCCGCCACCGGGCAAAACAACCGCGTTTTTTTAACGCTGGCAGATGCGCGTTACCCAAGTGCCTTGTTGAATATTGAAGACCCACCCTTGGTGCTGTACCTGCAAGGTCATGTTGATTTGATAGGGCAGCTTGACCACAAAGACAAGCCTACACGCGGCGATGTACAAGTTAAATCAACCTACAAACAGAACAAAGATGGCATCGCCATGGTGGGCAGCCGAAACCCTACGCCGCAAGGTTTGGCCACTGCGCATGCGTTTGCCCAATCGTTCACGCAAGCGGGCTTGGTCGTCGTTTCTGGGCTAGCGCTGGGTATCGACGGGGCAGCGCATGAAGGCGCCATGGAAGGGCAACAAAACAATGATGTAGGCTGCACTATTGCGGTGATTGGCACGGGATTAGACCGTGTGTACCCGAGCAAGCATCTGGCGTTGGCGCACCGCATCGTGCAACAAGGTTTGATGATCAGTGAATTTCCGCTAGGCACACCACCTTTGCCAGCAAATTTCCCAAAGCGCAATCGCATTATTTCAGCCTTAAGTTTAGGCACATTGGTGGTGGAAGCGGCGGTTAAATCTGGCTCGCTGATTACAGCACGCTTGGCCAATGAGCAGGGCAAGGAGGTTTTCGCGATTCCTGGCTCTATCCATTCAACGCAATCACGTGGCTGCCATGCTTTGTTGAAACAAGGCGCAAAGTTGGTGGAATCTGCGCAAGATGTGTTGGAAGAGCTAAGGCTGCAACTGACACCACCCTTGGTGCCGCCTTCGAAACTATTGCGAACAAACAATGCCGCAACAGCTATTGAAGATGTAGAACCCGACGATTTGGTGAAATCGCTGGGTTATGACCCCGTCAGCTTGGACGCTTTGGTCGCCCGCACCGGCTGGGATGCTGCCACCCTGCAAGTGCGTTTGATGGAACTTGAGCTAGACGGCCAAGTTGCCCGATTGCCGGGCGGCCTCTACCAGCGGGTAGTTGCAGGTTAACCAGCGCGTGGTTACAGGTTAAACCAACGAGTTAGACGACAGCGCCGTCATTTTCGTCAGTAGGGTCGCCGGGTTTTTTTGCCACGGGCGCCGTTTTGATCAAGTCTTCCCGCTTGATGCCCAACCACATGGCAATGGCTGCGGCGACGAACACGGACGAATAAATACCAAACAAAATGCCAATCGTCAGCGCCAAGGCAAAGTAAAACAGCGTTTGGCCGCCAAACAGCAGCATCGACAACACCATGATCTGCGTAGCACCGTGCGTGATGATGGTACGGCTGATGGTGGAGGTGATGGCGTTGTCGATGATTTCGTGGGTGTTCATCTTGCGGAAACGCTTGAAGTTTTCACGAATTCGGTCAAAAATAACCACGGATTCGTTCACCGAGTAGCCCAGCACAGCCAGCACAGCAGCCAGCACGGAGAGCGAAAACTCCCATTGAAAGAACGCAAAAAATCCCAAAATAATGACCACGTCATGCAAGTTCGCAATGATGGCGGCAACCGCGTATTTCCACTCAAAGCGAACAGCCAAATAAATCATGATGCCCAACACCACAAAACCCAATGCTTTGAGACCATCAACAACCAGCTCTTCACCCACAGAAGGACCGACGAAGTTGGTGCGGCGTAAATTTGCATCGGCAGAATCTGCCTTCAGCGCCGCCATGACCTTGTCGCTCTGCTGTGCCGAGCTCACACCCTTTTGCGCGGGCAGGCGAATCATCACATCGCGTGCTGTGCCAAAGTTTTGCACCTGCACATCGGCAAAGCCCAAGCTGGAAACTTTGCCGCGTAATTTTTCCAGATCAGCCGGTTGTGAGTAGCTCACCTCCATCACCGTGCCACCGGTGAATTCAACCGACAAATGCAATCCGCGCGAGAAGAGGAAAAATACGGCGAGTACAAAGGTGATCAACGACACAGCATTGAATATCAAGGCATGGCGCATGAACGGGATGTCTTTGCGAATCTTAAAAAATTCCATGATTCGTCTCCTTATTTAGTGATCGTTGATTGTGTTTTAGCGTCGGTGTCAGCCGTCCAAACCGTGCCAATCGACACCGCTTTGAGCTTCTTCTGCCGCCCGTACCACAAGTTCACCAAACCACGCGAGAAGAACACGGCCGAGAACATGCTGGTCAAAATACCAATGCAATGCACCACGGCAAAACCACGCACCGGCCCAGAGCCAAAAGCAAGCAAGGCCACGCCGGCGATCAAGGTCGTGATGTTCGAGTCCAAAATCGTTGCCCATGCGCGGTCAAAACCTGTCGCAATAGCGGCTTGCGGCGATGCACCGCCGCGCAGCTCTTCGCGCACACGTTCGTTGATCAGCACATTGGAGTCGATCGCCATACCCAGCGCCAAGGCCATGGCGGCAATGCCTGGCAAAGTCAAAGTCGCTTGCAACATGGATAGCACCGCCACCAGCATCAACAAATTAACGCCAAGCGCGAGCGATGAAAAAACACCAAACATCATGTAATAAACGCACATGAAGGCAACAATGACCAAGAAGCCCCACGTCACGCTGTTGAAACCCTTGTCAATATTGTCTTTGCCAAGGCTAGGGCCAATCGAGCTTTCTTCGATGATTTCCATGGGGGCAGCCAATGACCCAGCGCGCAACAACAATGCCGTGTCGTTGGCTTCTGTCGTGTTCATGCTGCCAGAAATCTGCACCCGACCACCGTTGATTTCAGCACGGATGACTGGCGCTGTGACGACTTCGCCCTTGCCTTTTTCAAACAAAATAATCGCCATGCGCTTGTTGATATTTTCACGCGTGATGTCCGCAAAAATACGCGAGCCTTTGGCATCCAAGCTCAAATTCACCGTCGCACCTTGGGTTTGCCCATCAATGCCCGCTTGCGCGTCCGTCAAGTTTTCACCCGTCAAGATGACTTGTTTTTTGACAATCACGGGTCGGCCATTGCGTTCTAAGAAACGCTCAGAACCAAACGGAACGGAGCCAGAATTGGTTTCTGCCGCTTGGCCTTCGGCCGATTCATCGACCATACGCAACTCAAGCGTTGCCGTGCGACCCAAAATATCTTTGGCTTTTGCCGTATCTTGCACACCAGGCAGTTGCACCACAATGCGGTCCAAGCCTTGTTGCTGAATCACCGGCTCGGCCACACCCAACTCGTTGATTCTGTTGTGCAAAGTCACCATATTTTGTTTCAGCGCTTGATCCTGAATTTTCAAAGCCGCTTCGGGTTTGATGGTTGCGGTTAATTTGTACTCAGTGCCTTCAGGCGCATCGCTGGTCGCCAATTCCGAGAATTGATCAGCGAGCACTTTTTTAGCTGCAGCCAATGTTTCTTGGTCGCGGAATCTGATTTCAATGTTGGAGCCATTGCGCGACACACCGCCATGGCGCGCATTTTTCTCACGTAAGGCAGAGCGAATATCACCGGTCAACGACTCTGTCTTTTTAGTCAGCGCTGCGGCCATGTCCACCTGTAGCATGAAGTGCACGCCACCGCGCAAATCCAAACCCAAATACATGGGTGCGGCACCAAGGGCGCTCAACCAAGCGGGTGAGCGGCGCACCAAGTTCAACGCCACCACATAATTCGCTGCGCCGGCATCAGGTACCAAACTTTTCTGAATCGCGTCTTTCGCTTTTAACTGCGTGTCCGTGTCCTTGAAAAGTGCTTTGATGGATTTGCCATCGAAGGTGATGCCATCCGGCGTTAAACCGGCGGCTTTCAGGGCTTCTTCAATCTTGGTCTGCGTCGTGCTGTCTACTTTGATGCTGGATTTAGCACTGGAGACCTGCACCGCAGGCGCTTCGCCAAAAAAGTTGGGCAACGTGAAAAGCACGGACACCAAAAGAACGATCAAAATGATCGCATATTTCCAAACCGGGTAACGATTCATGATGGCGCTTTTTTAACGAATGAAACTACGAACGAAACAACGCTTTGCAGGCTGCTTACTGGATGCTGGCTTTTGCTTACTTGATACTGCCTTTTGGCAATACCTGCACGATAGCGCTGCGCTGCAGCTGAACTTCAACGCCGTTGGCGATTTCCAAGCTCAAGTAGCCTTCGCCCAACTTGGTCACTTTGCCGAGCAAGCCACCCGCTGTGGCAACTTCGTCACCCTTGGCCAAGGCGTCGATCATGGTGCGGTGCTCTTTTTGCTTTTTCATTTGCGGGCGGATCATCACGAAATACAGCACCACAAACATCAGCACCAAGGGCAGCATGCTGGTCAATGTGGACATCATGTCGCCACCAGAAGCGGCTGCGGCAGGGGCGGTTTGGGCGATGGCGGAAGAAATAAACATGGAATCTCCTGAATAGTGTGGGGTCGTCAACAACTTCGTAAACAACCAATAGGGCAAAAAAGCCAACTTAGGATTGTAGTTCCTAATGTTGAGACGAAATTTGGCGTTTCAACTGTGGTTGCAGCAGCACGACAAGTGCGCCAGCGCCACCCTCAGCGGGTTTTGCCTGAACAAAAGCCAAGACTTCTTGCTTTTGGATCAACCAGCTTTTGACTTTAGCCTTCAAAACTGGCTCTTTACCCGGTGAACCCAGCCCTTTCCCATGCACCACCCGCACGCAGCGCATGCCGTGCTTGTGTGCTTCGCGGATGAAAGCAGCCAAGGCATCCCTCGCCTCGTCGGTGCGCATATTGTGCAAATCGACCTGCCGCTGGATGCTCCAAATACCCTGACGTAGCTTTTTTGTCACGTCTGTGCCAATGCCTGGGCGTCGAAAACTCAGGGAATCATCAATATCCAACAGCGATTCAACATCAAACTCGTCACTCAAAGACTCGCGCAGCACAGCCGCATCGTCGCGCTTTTGTTGCACCGGGTTGGGCTCAGGTTGTTTTGTTGTTGATAGCACCTTAGGCTTGTTTGATATCGGCTGCACGATACCAACACTGCTTGCAAAGAGATTTTTATTAGCAAGCTTGAAAGCGGTTGCCGCCTTTTTAGCGGCTTCCTCTGCGGCGTGTTTGGTCTGTTGATCAGCCAACGTTTGCTTGACTTGGCTCAGATCGGCCAGTGTGCGAATACTTGCCATGACAGTTGTGTACCGTTCTGGCTACTTGGCGGTCTTTTTAGGCCGCTGCCAGTTGGTCATGCTGACTTGCTTGCCTCGCGCCACACTGAGAGCACCTGCAGGCGTACTTTTGGTGATGGTCGAACCACCGCCCACCGTACCACCCGCGCCTATGGTTACCGGTGCGACCAACACGCAGTTGCTGCCCACATGCACGTCGGACTCTATCACCGTGCGGTGCTTGTTCGCGCCGTCATAGTTGGCGGTGATGCTGCCAGCCCCAAAATTGACCCGTTCACCCACGGTCGCATCGCCCAAATACGCCAAGTGGTTGGCTTTTGCACCATCGGCTAAAGTGGCGTTTTTGACCTCGACGAAGTTGCCGATATGCACCTCTTTGCCCAAAGTCGCACCTGGGCGAAGTCGGGCAAAAGGTCCGATTAAGGCACCCGCACCAACCGACACACCTAATTTCTCACCCTCTATGTGGGTAAATGGATGAATCACCGCACCATCGGCAATCACCGCGTTAGAAATCACGCAGTGAGCGCCTACTTTCACGCCATTGCCCAAATTGACTTGCCCCGAAAAAATACAATTGATATCAATTTCCACATCTTGACCGCACGTTAAGCTGCCACGCAGGTCAAAACGTGCCGGGTCAGCCAGGCGAACGCCCTGCTCCATCAGCGTTTTAGCTTGGCGCAATTGATAAACGCGCTCCAGCTCAGCCAATTGAACAGGGCTATTCACACCCGCCACTTGCGCCGCGTCGTCAATTTTGTGCGCCACCACGAGCAAACCATCCGCCACGGCGAATTTCACAATATCCGTCAAGTAATACTCGCCCTGGGCGTTTTTGTTGTCCAAACGTGTCAGCCAGCCTTTTAACAATTTGGCTGGTACAGCCATGATGCCGCTGTAAACCTCTTTGATCAGTTTTTGTGCGTCATTCGCGTCTTTTTGCTCGACGATGGCTTGCACAGCACCACGCCCCGCGTCATTGCTACGAACAACGCGGCCATATCCCGCTGGATTGTCGAAATCAATCGTCAGCAGCGCCAATTTATCGCCACCAGACGTCTCAATCAACGCCCGCAAGGTGTCAACTTGCGTCAATGGCACATCGCCACTGAGCACCAAAACCATGCCATCATCTGGCAAAACGGGCACGGTTTGTTGTACGGCGTGTCCCGTACCCAGTTGCGGCTCTTGCAACACTGAATTTATCGATTTATAGGCATCAAATACAGCTTTAACCGGCGTATTTATTGCCTTAAATGCTATTGAATTTATAGCACTTTGAACCACTTTAGATGCATGGCCCGTAATCACCACAGCGCTTCTGGCGTTCAATTGCGCCGCCGCATCAATCACATGCTCTAAAAGCGGCTTACCGCCTAAACGATGCAGCACCTTGGGCAATGTGCTTTTCATCCGCGTACCCTTGCCCGCCGCCATGATCACCACGTCTAGCGGCATGCTTACTGTCTTATTCATACTAATTTTTCTACGATTTTTATATATAAATTTACGCTCTATCACGCTTTAACCAACGCATCCACGGCTTTGAACAAAGCTTGTCTAGCAAGGCTGATCGTTTGCCCCTCCCACGCAGAAGCATCTGCTAATCCGATCATTTCGGCAATTCCTTCAACCCCATCAATCCATTAGCGCCCGCCTTCAAAGATTCTTCCACCAATCGCACCCAAAATGTCGCGCCCAGCGGTATCAAGTCGTCATTGAAGTCGTAGCTTGGGTTGTGCAGCATGCATGGCCCGCCACCATGGCCGATGGCACGGTGATCACCTTCACCATTGGCGATGAAGCAATAAGCACCGGGCTTCGCCAGCAACATGTACGAAAAGTCTTCCGCGCCCATGGTCGGCTCTTGCGGCAGCACGTTGGCTGCGCCCACGATGTCGCCCATCACTTGGGCGGCAAAGTTGGCCTCTGCGGCTGAGTTGATCGTTGGCGGGTAGTTGCGGTCAAACTTAAAATCACAGGTAGCGCCAAACGCGGCACTGGTGTGCTCTGCAATCTCGCGCATGCGTTTTTCGATCAAATCCAGCAATTCCAAGGTAAAGGTGCGTACCGTACCTTGAATTTCCACACTGTCTGGAATCACATTGGTCGCCTCACCCGCGTGAATCATGGTGACTGAAATCACGCCAGCATCAATCGGTTTTTTATTCCGGCTGATGATGGTTTGAAACGCTTGCACCATTTGGCAAGCCGCCAAAACAGGGTCAATGCCATCGTGCGGCAGGGCAGCGTGGCCACCTTTGCCATGAATGACAATTTTGAATTCGTTGCTGGATGCCATCACCGGCCCTGCGCTCACCGCGAATTTACCCACTTGCATGCCTGGCCAGTTGTGCATGCCGTAGACGGCTTCCATGGGGAATTTCTCAAACAAGCCGTCTTTGATCATTTCGCGCGCGCCACCGCCGCCTTCTTCAGCGGGCTGAAAAATCAAATACACCGTGCCGTCAAAATTGCGATTTTTGGCTAAGTGCTGCGCTGCAGCCAACAGCATCGCCGTATGGCCATCGTGCCCGCAAGCATGCATCTTGCCGGCGTTTTTACTGGCGTGGGCAAAGGTGTTGTATTCCTGCATGGGCAGAGCATCCATGTCTGCACGCAAACCAATCGCACGATCAGATGTACCGTTTTTAATGATGCCCACCACACCCGTCGTACCCATGCCACGGTGCATGGGAATACCCCACTCCGTCAACTTGGCGGCGACCAAATCTGCCGTATGCACTTCAGCAAAGCAAAGCTCAGGGTTGGCGTGAATTTGTTTGCGAATCGCGGCAATGCCAGCGGCTTGGGTGGTGATGGAATCAATGATTTTCATAACTTTTCTATACTGTGATGGATTAAACTTTTGTAGTCTGCACCATTTTCATAGCCGAGGCGATCAAGACGGCGACTTGGCTCATGTCGCTGGGCACGATCAAGGTGGTGGCTGCATCGTTGGCAACATTGCCATACGCATCCAGCGCTCTTTCAGCGACTTTGAGTTGCACCGCCTCAGCACCGCCGGGTAGGCGAATCGCATTAGCGACCACTTGAATAGCATGGGCATTGGCGTCTGCCACCGCAGAAATGGCAGCAGCCTCACCCTGCGCTTTGTTGATCACAGCGGTTTTTTCACCTTCAGAGCGCGCAATAAAAGCTTCGCGCTCGCCAGTGGCAATGTTGATTTGCTCTTGGCGGCGACCTTCAGAAGCCGCTATCAAAGCACGCTTGCCGCGCTCAGCGGTGATTTGCGCTTGCATCGCATGCAAAATTTCTTTCGGTGGCGTCAAATCTTTGATTTCATAACGCAGCACTTTGACGCCCCAGTTCAGCGCCGCTTCGTCAATCGCTGCGACCACTTGCGCGTTGATGATGTCGCGCTCTTCAAAGGTTTTATCCAGTTCTAATTTACCAATCACGCTTCGAAGCGACGTTTGTGCGAGCTGTGTGATGGCCATGACATAGTTGTTAGAACCATAGCTGGCACGCATGGCATCTGTCACCTGAAAATACAGCACGCCGTCCACCTGCAGCTGTGTGTTGTCTTTGGTGATACAGACTTGGCTAGGAATATCAAGCGTGATCTCTTTAAGTACATGCTTATAGGCGACTTTGTCGATAAAAGGCACCAAGAAATTCAAACCCGGCGTCAACGTGGCGTGGTATTTGCCCAAACGTTCAACCACCCACGCGTGCTGTTGAGGCACAACTTTGATGGTACGGATGATAAAAATGGCAGCAATGACCAGTAGAACAATGGCGATTTCCATGAGGATTCCTTTTAAAGTTTAAAAATCAAAGTTGAAAAATCAGAGTTTTTTGACGATTAAACGACTACCGATAACTTGCTCTATAGCGTAGCTACCTGTACCAGAAGCGCTACCTTCTTGCAACTGCACTGTCCAAGATGCACCACGGTATTTGATCTTGGCTGTGCCATCGGCTTGCCAAGCATCCACCTGCACGGTTTGTCCAATGTCCATGTTCACATCGCTGTTGAACTCAGCGTTTTTCCCGACCATTTTCTTACCGCGCAACAAGTGCCAAGCAATCACCGCGCCGCCACCAACCACAGCGGCGATCACCAACTGCGCCGTTAAACCCATACCCAAATGCGCAGCTATAGCAGCCGCGGCCAGACCCACAGCAAACATCAGCAAATAAAATGTACCGGTCGCCAGCTCAAAAGCAACTGCCAAGCCTGTCAACACCCACCAGATACTTGAATCAGCCATAAATCCCCTTTTTGTGTAACTTGCACCACATTTTGACTGAATCATGCACGCATAACCGCCCAGATGCACGATGTGACTCAATATTTCCTTACACTTCCCCCTGTTCTGTGATTTTTTTGTTTTCACACTTTTTAACTTCTACCGCCAATTAACGAACCGCCATGAAATTTCGCTTTCCCATCATCATCATTGACGAAGATTTTCGCTCTGAAAACACCTCCGGTTTGGGTATTCGCGCCTTGGCGCAAGCCATTGAGAGCGAAGGTTTTGAGGTGCTGGGTGTCACCAGTTATGGCGATTTGAGCCAATTTGCGCAGCAGCAAAGCCGCGCCAGTGCGTTTATTTTGTCAGTCGATGATGACGAATTCACCCCAGGGCCTGATTTAGACCCCGCCGTGCTGAATTTGCGCCATTTCATTGAAGAGGTGCGTCGCAAGAATTTAGAGGTGCCGATTTACGTGTATGGTGAGACAAAAACGTCGCGTCACATCCCCAACGACGTTTTGCGCGAGTTGCATGGCTTTATTCACATGTTTGAAGACACGCCAGAGTTCGTGGCGCGCCACATCATCCGCGAGGCCAAAAGCTATCTAGAAGGCGTGCAACCACCGTTTTTCAAAGCGCTGCTCGATTACGCCGAAGACGGCTCGTACAGCTGGCACTGCCCAGGTCACTCCGGTGGCGTGGCCTTCTTGAAAAGCCCTGTCGGCCAGATGTACCACCAGTTTTATGGTGAAAACATGCTGCGCGCTGACGTGTGCAACGCGGTGGAAGAGCTGGGTCAACTGCTGGACCACAACGGTGCGATTGGCGAAAGTGAGCGCAATGCGGCGCGTATTTTCAACGCCGACCATTGCTTTTTTGTGACCAACGGCACATCCACCAGCAACAAAATGGTCTGGCACCACACCGTCGCACCAAACGACGTGGTGGTGGTGGACCGCAATTGCCACAAGTCGATTTTGCACGCCATCATCATGACGGGGGCGATTCCGGTGTTTTTGAAGCCCACTAGGAATCATTTCGGCATCATCGGCCCGATCCCGAAGGAAGAGTTTGAAGTCAAATCGATTCAAGCCAAAATCAAGGCCAATCCGCTCCTCAAGCACCTAGAGGGCGTGGATCCCAAAACCATCAAACCACGCGTGATGACGGTCACACAGAGTACCTACGATGGCGTTCTGTACAACACCGAGACCATCAAAGGCATGTTGGACGGCTACGTAGAAAACCTGCATTTCGACGAAGCCTGGCTGCCGCACGCCGCGTTTCACCCGTTTTATGGCACCTACCACTCGATGGGCAAAAAACGCATTCGCCCCAAGTCAGCGGTCGTCTACGCCACGCAATCGATCCACAAGCTGTTGGCCGGTATCAGCCAAGCCAGCCATGTGCTGGTGCAAGACTCGCAAACCGTCAAGCTGGATCGGCATTTGTTCAACGAGGCGTATTTGATGCACACCTCGACCTCACCGCAGTACAGCATCATCGCCAGCTGCGACGTGGCTGCCGCCATGATGGAACCGCCGGGCGGCACGGCTTTGGTCGAAGAAAGTATTATGGAAGCGCTCGATTTTCGCCGCGCCATGCGCAAGATTGATGACGAATACGGCGCCGACTGGTGGTTCAAAGTGTGGGGGCCGGACAAACTGGCAGAAGAAGGCATGGGTCGTGCCAATGACTGGATCATCAAAGGTGAGTCCAAATCAGCCAAAGCAGGTGTCAATTGGCATGGTTTTGGCAAGATGGCGACGGGCTTTAACATGCTTGACCCCATCAAAGCCACCATCGTCACGCCCGGCATGGACTTAAACGGCAAATTTGCCAAAACAGGAATTCCCGCCAGTATCGTGACCAAATTTTTGGCTGAGCACGGCGTGGTGGTTGAGAAAACAGGACTCTACAGTTTCTTCATCTTGTTCACCATCGGCATCACCAAAGGCCGCTGGAACAGCATGTTGACGGCGCTGCAGCAGTTCAAAGACGATTACGACAAAAACCAACCCATGTGGCGCATCCTGCCGGAGTTTTGCCAAAAGCACCGCAAGTACGAAAAGATGGGCTTGGCCGACCTGTGCCACCATTTGCACACGTTGTATGCCAAGTACGACATTGCCCGCTTAACCACTGACATGTACCTGAGCGACTTGAAACCCGCCATGAAGCCTAGCGATGCCTATGCCCACATCGCGCAGCGTAAAACTGAGCGCGTAGCGATTGACGACTTAGTGGGTCGGATCACGGTGGGCTTGGTCACACCCTATCCACCGGGTATTCCACTGTTGATTCCGGGCGAAGTGTTCAACAAGAAAATTGTGGATTACCTCAAGTTCTCACGTGAATTCAACGAGCAGTGCCCTGGCTTTGAAACTGATATTCATGGCTTGGTGGCCGAGGATGGCGCAGACGGTAAAAAACACTACTACGCTGACTGCGTGAAATCGTAGCGCTGCTTGTAACAAAATTTGCGTTTGCGCTGGGTAGTTGGTATGGTCGCAGCCTAGCTTCACGCCTGCACCCGCGATAACGGCTGCGCGCATAGCAGCATTCAATTCAAAACGCACAAATGGACAGCTGAAGTTTTCTCGTCGTTCTCGCGCTCTAGGTCTTCGTCGGCAATGGCATAGACGCGGGTGTGGCCTTCGACTTCCACGAACATGTGGTCTGCCACCCCGATCAGGCGCGCTAATTCACGCCGGCGCTCGTTTTCGTCGGGGTACTCTATCAGCTTAACTACCATGGAATCAAAGATCTCTACGCCAATCCAATCAGCCTAGCCTATTCAGCACCCACTGTATGCGGTGATCCAACAGCGAACGAAGTACCGGCACCGGATTTTATTATTGACATCGCTTTTTACAACAGCGTCGTTGTTCCAAATGTCATTGATCTTCGGTAATTTTTGGGCAAAAGAAACCATCAATGAAAAATGTGAAGCTCGCCGATACGCCGGATTTTGTGCGGCGTAACCCGAAAGTTACGCCGTGACCGTCATTCATCTTGGCCTTGGGTCGCCCCAAGGCTCGGTGCTACCTACCCGCCATCTCTCCTAGCGAACCGCCAAGTGAGACGATTCGGCGAACCTAGTCGCCTCTGGATGGCCTATTTGGTATTGCTGCGCGTAGAGATTGCCCGTTTCACCCGAATTGAATCGACTCGTCTCTGTTGCTCTGATCCTCACCTTATATCTTTCGACTTTCAGTGGGCAGCCGTTAGCTGCTACGCCGCCCTATGCAGTCCGGACGTTCCTCCAGTGCTTGGTTTCCCAAATTGCACCAGCGACGGCCTAGCGAGCTTCACAGAGGCATTATCCCACGTCAATTCCGTTCCATCGAAATTTGACTTTAGATATTCGCGAATAACGCCTTCGTTGCCGACCACCGCTACTTCTGCCGTTTCTCCATCCTGCGTCATGTAAACCATAACCCGCTTGTCGCAGCATTTATTTGGTTTTGGGCAGGGTCAAAATTTTTGCTGAGAGCAGGGTTTCCGCAAAAAAGCTCAGCAAAGCCAGCAAAAAAGACACCACGCCGACCATGAACGTTACCGTTGCTGTGCGGGCAAAGTTAACCTCTAGGGTTTCGCTGAAAAAGAGGAAGACGATGGTGGAGCCGATCAAAATCGCGCACACGATCAGGAGCGCAATGCACCAGTTGACGAGGTGACTGCGACGGCGTAGTAGCTGCAGTTCGTCTTGCAAACGCGAAAGTTTGAGTGCATCCGTGGTGTCTTCGATCTGGGTTTCAACATACCGTGCACGGTCGATGATCCGTGCCAAGCGGCCTGCGACAGCGCCAATCATGGCAGCCACCGCATTGAGCAAAAAAACCGGCGCAATGGCCAGTTGAATACCTTGAGAAACGGCAGATAATTCGGATGTAAGCAGCATAAATTCCTTATTATTCAATAGCTTATGCCGTATTAAGCAGTATTTTCACCACTTCAGCAAACCCTGCCCCGCGCTCATATGGTGTGATATAGCGCGGCAAATGTGTCAATTGGCTTTCAAACCGACGAATATTCGCCACCCCGACCGAATGCGTGCAATGCTGAAACATGGCTTGGTCGTTGCCTGAATCGCCCACAAACACCCATTTGTCGAGTTCTGAAGTCAAATCTCGCTTGAACAGCTCACGCACAATCCACTGTGCACCCCGCCATTTGTCAAACTGGTCAAAGCAGCCGTGGATGTGGATGCTGCTGACCGTTGTATGCATACCCGCCTGCTTGAGAACAGCAAGAATTGCCTGCACCGTTGCAGGCGGCAGGTCTTCAAACTCATGGTAGTCAAACGCCAGATCAGTTTCACGCCCCGCGTGGTCACGCGAGAGCGCCGCACCTGGCACCTGCGCCAGCACCTGCTGCGCGATGTGCGCCATACGCGACAGGTTGTCTGCGCGGGTGGCAGCGTCTTGTTGGTATAGTTTTGATAGCACTCTAGGCAATAAATACGCCGGCTGGATGCCGATTTGAGAGGTATTTTTGGCGGAATCAGCTGACAACACCTCAGATTCAGCCATTTGGAGCGCAACCGCCCCGTTTTCCACCACGATGGCATCCACCGGCAAACGGGCAGCCAAAGGCTCTGCCCAACCGACCGGTCGCCCCGTGATGGGAATGATATGCAGCCCCGCCGCCTTCAAATCCGCCAAGGCTTGCAACGCATCAGGTGTGATGCTGCCATGCGTGGTCAGCGTGTCGTCAATGTCGGTGAAGACGCCGATGATGTTGCGGCGTTGCTCAACAGGCCAATCTGCGAGTGGTTTCATCGTGTGAACACTTTGACAGGCTCAGTGCGAACGGGTATTTGGCTTAGCCTGCGTTTTGCAGCGCGAGACCCGCATGCTCACGCAGCGGATGGAAATGGATCTTCGGGAAGCGCTCTTGCGCCAAACGCACATCGTATTGCGAGGTGGTCAGGTAGGCTAAGGTGTTGGCCGCATCACGCGCCATGCGCTGTGGGTAGGCATTGACGAACTCTTGCAGTTCTTTCGGCGTATCCGCGGTGATCCAGCGTGCGCCGGTGTACTGGCTGCCTTCTAGTCGAATATCGGCGTCGTATTCGCCCTTCAAACGGTGTTGAACGACTTCAAACTGCAACTGGCCAATCGCACCCAACAGCATATTGCCGCCCATTTCAGGACGGAAAACCTGAATCGCGCCCTCTTCACCCAGCTGCGCCAAACCCTGTTGTAGCTGCTTGGTACGCAGCGGATTCCGCAACACGACCGTCATGAACATTTCAGGGGCGAAAAACGGCAGACCGGTGTACTGCAGGTTGATGGAGCCGTCGGTGATGGTATCGCCCAGCTGCACGCCGCCGTGGGTGGTGAAACCCACGATATCGCCCGCGTAGGCCTCTTCCACGGCTTCACGGCGCTGGCTCATGAAGGTCACCACCGAGGTGGGACGCAGCTCTTTGGCGGTGCGCATAACCTTGAGCTTCATGCCCGGCGTGTATTTGCCCGAGGCCATGCGGACAAAAGCAATACGGTCGCGGTGGTTCGCGTCCATATTTGCCTGCACCTTGAACACCACGCCGCTGAAGGCTTTGTCCTCAGGCTGCATGACTTTGACCACCGGCTGGCGGTTCACCATCGTCGTGCTGGTGCGGCTTTGCGGGCTGGGGGCGAGATCGACCAAGGCGTCCAGCACCTCCATCACACCGAAGTTGTTCACGCCCGAGCCAAAGAACACTGGCGTCTGCTTGCCTGCCAAAAACGCGGCATGGTCCCACGTTGGTGACGCGCCCGTGGCCAGCTCCATGCTCTCAGCAGCGGCAGCCCATTCGCTGCCAAAGCGCACCAGCAAAGCGGCAGTGTCTGTCAGCGGAATCGCGTCAAAATCTTGCGGCAAGCGCTCGCTGCCACTCTCAAAAACAGTCATGGTCTGGGTGCGTAAATTCACAATGCCGCCAAACGATTTGCCCTGACCGACTGGCCAAGTCATAGGCACGCAAGGCATGCCCAGCTCGCGCTCGATCTCGTCCAATATATCCAGCGGCTCGCGCACTTCGCGGTCCATTTTGTTGACAAAGGTGATGATGGGCGTGTCGCGCTGTCGGCAGACCTCAATCAACCTGCGGGTCTGCGCCTCGACACCATTGGCCGCGTCAATCACCATCAACGCAGAATCGACTGCGGTTAACACGCGGTAGGTGTCTTCCGAGAAGTCTTTGTGACCCGGTGTGTCCAGCAGATTGATCACATGGTCGCGGTACAACATCTGCATCACACTTGAGGCGACCGAAATCCCCCGCTGCTTTTCAATCTCCATCCAGTCTGACGTGGCATGGCGCGTGGCTTTACGCGCTTTGACCGAGCCAGCAATCTGAATCGCACCCGAGAACAGTAAAAGCTTCTCAGTCAGCGTGGTTTTACCCGCGTCAGGATGAGAAATGATGGCAAAGGTGCGGCGGCGGCGGGTTTCGGAGAGGAAAGACATGGAATTTTATGAGCGCAGAGCAAGGTAGGAGCAACCCATGATTTTACCTAAGCGGCTTTGGCTCTGTATCACCCGTTTAGCAGGAAAATCGGCCATTCTTTCTAAAATACAGAATTTTACGGGCATTTTAAGCCTATAGCCGGCGTATTTATTGCCTAAGATGCTATTTTAAATATAGCAAAAATGATGAGTTTATTTACTCCAAGGCAACATCAACATCACGATACTCAGCTTCGCGAACTCGGACTCAAACTCATCGATGATCTTTTGCGGATTGGGGCAGAGCGTGGCGTCGCTGATGATGCCGAATTGCCCGCCGTCGTAGCTCAAGATGGCTCCAAATAGCGAACACCAGCGATGACGCTCTATTTTGAATTTAAATTGCGGTTTAAGATAGAGGGCAATTACCCCAATTTCACCCGAATTATCCCCAATATTTCTTATCCATCAGGAGCTATTCATGTCCGATCTCACTGCAAAATTTGAAGCAGCCGTTGCCAACTCTAAAAACCTGAGCGAACGCCCAGACAACGCCACCATGCTCAAGTTGTACGCGCTGTACAAGCAATCAAGCGTTGGCGACAACGCCGACAAAAAACCTGGTTTTAGCGACATGGTGGGGCGCGTCAAGTGGGACGCTTGGAATGGCATGAAAGGCACAGCCAGCGATGCAGCCAAGCAGCAATACATTGACTTGGTTGAATCGTTAAGCTGATTTTGTTATTTTCTTAGATGCAGGTTTCTTGGCTGGTTTAACCAAGAGTGCGTCTAAATTTTTAGAGATCTCTGCTTCAATTTTGTCTTTGAAAGCGCCCACTAAAAAACCTAGCTTCACGTTCAACTCAAAGCCGTCTTGGGTCACCATCAAAGTGCCATTGAAGCCTGGGCGTTTGAAGCTGACACAGTCTTCGGTTTTACCTTTTTCGTAAGTACACGCCATGTCGAACTTTTGCTCGACATCTTCCGCCCATTTGAAGGCGATATCGCGTGCTTTGGCTAATCCAAGAGTATGCATACGGTGGATGTGAATATCTGCCATGGCTGCCCTTGAGAATAAACCCTTTAAGCGTCTTTGTTGATTTTTTTCAATGCCTGCTGTCTGGCTTCTTTCGGCATAGCAGCCAATTTTTGCACCTCGGTATAAAACTTTTGCCAGTGACCGCCTTGCTGCTCAAACAGCGCTTCAAAGTGTGGCACACCATCATCGTAAGCAGCCAAAGCGCCAAAGGCTGCGTTATTGGCTTGTTTGACCCAGTTGTCGTAGCCTGCATAGTCATTCCAGCTGGTTTTGAGTCGTTCATATTGCGATTTGAATGACTCGATTATTTTATTTTTAATTTCAGTGTTTACTTTATCCTCTTCTTCACTTTTAACATCATTTTTCACTTCATTTTCTGCTCTATTTTTAATAGCAATTAAGGCATTATTATCGCCGGTTAGAGGCTTTTTTTCATCGTATATTTCGGCCAATTGGAATCTTGTCGCTTTGGTCAAAGCTTTAAACTGTCTGCGCCGTCCGTCATAAACTTCATACTCGGCTTTAACAGTGTCAGAACCATACTTTGCCAGCCAGCGTGCACCGCCCAGACGCTCGACCGCGGTGGCAAATGATTCGTTGAACGCGGTATCGTCTGCCACATAGACCACCTGATGCGCCAGTTCGTGAAAGACGATGCGTGCCAATTCACCTTCCGGATAACCAATGAAGGTGCTGAGCAACGGGTCACCACCCATCCAGTTACTCCAGCCCAGCGTGGAATAGGCGGGTACACCATACACACTGACATCAAAATCTTGTTTTTTGAGTTCTTCTGCTTCTAGTTTGGCTTCGGCCTCCGAGAAATAACCTCGGTAGCCCACACAGCCAGCCACGGGGAAACACCAAGTTTTGAGCTTGAGCGACAGCACAGGCGCTGCAACCACGTTCCACACCACAGATTGACGCTTCAAATCTGCATAGCGTTTGTAGCTGGGGTTGTCGGGCAGTTTCAACTCTTCTGCGGCAAAAGCGCGAATTTTTTGCGTCAACGCGAGTTTGGCTTTGAGCTTTTCAGGAGTTTGTCCATCTGCAAGCCAATCATCGACCGGACGCGCCGCTTTGATCAGCGAGACATGACCTTCCACAGACTGCCAGTAATAGCCCAAATCGGCACAGCTGCTGAGACCCAGTAGCAGCGGTAAAAGCAGCAACTTAACGATTAATCGCACCGCTTCACCTCAACCAAGCAATCGTAAAACACCGGACCTTGTCCCAAATCGGTGAGCTTTTGACTGGTGACTTCATTCACATTGGTGCCGTTCAAGCCCAGCTTGCGCCACCAAATACCCAAACCATTCACCACACCAGGACGCGCGCGTTGGGAGACCACCGCTTTGCACCGGTGGCTGCCGCGCTGGTTGTACACCTGCACCACATCGCCCGAAGCGATGCCACGGGGTTGCGCATCAACCGCATGGATTTCTAGCACCGGCTCGGCTTCAATATCGCGCAAACTAATGACATTGACGAAGGTGGAGTTGAGGAAATTGCGTGCTGGCGGGGAGATCATGGCCAAAGGGTAGGTGGTAGATGAACCCGCCAGCTCGTAGTTATCCAGATGATCCGGCAAACCATCCAAGCCCTGTTGGGCCAGACTGGCGCTGAAAAATTCGCACTTGCCTGAAGGCGTAGGAAAGTTACCATTGGCGAAAGGTGCATCATCCATGGCAAGCGTTGAAAATCCTTTCTCCAACAAAGTATCGAAGCTGACTTTCTCGCCAAACGCCTGTCTGCACAGGGTCTCATCGTCTTGTGCAAAGCACGCATCGGCATAACCCATGCGGGCAGCAAGTTCACGGAAAATTTGGGTGTTGGTCTTAGCCTCACCGACGGGTGCAATGGCGGGACGGTTCAACAGCACATCGGTATGACCATACGACGTATGGATGTCCCAGTGCTCCAACTGTGTGGTGGCGGGCAGGATGTAATCGGCGTAGTCTGCGGTGTCGGTTTGAAAATGCTCCAGCACCACGGTGAACAGGTCTTCGCGTGCAAAACCTTTGACCACCTGGCTGGAATCGGGCGCGACCGCCACGGGGTTGCTGTTGTAGACGATCAGTGCTTCTATTTTGGGGCCGAACGCTGCAGAGCTAGCGCGCTGCAGATCATCGCCGATGGTCACCATGTTGATGGTGCGGGCGATAGCTGAAGAAGAGGAGGAAGTGGTTTTTTCCAAATCTGGACGTTGCAACGCCGCCTTGTCCACAGGAAATGTTCCAGAACTAGACAACAACACACCACCGGCTGGGTGCTTCCAAGCACCAATCAAGGCTGGTAGGCACGCCACGGCACGCACAGCATTGCCACCACCACGCACGCGCTGCATGCCGTAATTCAGGCGGATGGCTGCGGGTGATGGGTTGACGTAGCACTGGCCGTAGTCATGCGCCAAAGATGTGATCTGCTCGACGGGTACACCGCAGACTTTGGCGGCACGCTCTGGGTTCCATTGCAACGCACGCGCTTTCAACGCCGGCCAACCGACCGTGTTTTTGTCAATATAGTCGTGGTCCAGCCAGTTGTGGACAATCAACTCATGCATGATGGCCAAAGCCAGCGCAGCATCGGTGCCCGGTAACAACGCAATGTGTTCATGACATTTATCGGCGGTTTCGGTTTTGCGGGGGTCGATGCAAATGAGTTTGGCACCATCGCGTTTAGCTGCTTGGGCATAGCGCCAAAAGTGCAAATTGCTACCTATGGAATTGCTGCCCCAGATGATGATAAGTTTGGATTGCGCAAAAAACTCGACCTTCATGCCGACTTTGCCACCCAGCGTGTAGGCTAAACCCTCGCCGCCGGCCATAGAACAAATCGAGCGGTGCAGTTTGGATGCACCCAGTTTGTTGAAAAACCGGGCGGCCATCGCTTCGCCTTGCACCAAACCCATGGTACCCGCGTAGCTGTAGGGAACAATGGCTTGCGGGTTGTGCATGGCAATCGACCCTAATTTTGCGGTGATATCTGACAGCGCGGCATCCCAAGATACGGGTTCAAAACGCCCCAGCCCTTTGGGACCAACACGTTTCAATGGCGTCAGAATGCGCTCGGGGTGGTAGGTACGCTCGGTGTAGCGCGATACTTTGGTGCAGAGTACACCATCGGTTTGCGCATGTGCGGGGTTGCCCTGCACTTTGACGGCGACGCCATCCACCACGGTGGTCAACAAGGCGCAAGTATCGGGGCAATCGTGCGGACAAGCACCGCGAATGGTGAGGGATGCGGTCTCAAAGAGGGTATCGGTGGTCATGCCTCCATTTTAGGGAATTGCCGGCCAGTCTGCTAAATCCTGGCCAAAGCGGCTCAATCACCTTGGTCACATCAACCGCATTAACATTAATCTGCCCGCAGTGCTGCCTTGAGTGTTTCACCAATTTCAGGTTTGCCAGCAAACGGGTTGGTCGGGTTGCGGATTTGCACCACATCTTCCATGCGCGTTTGCACAGATGCCAGGGCTTTGGGGTGGCTGTAGATGTAGAACTGGTCATTTGCAATGGCATCAAACACCTTTTGCGCCACATCGGCCGCGCTGACTTTGCCGGAACCCACGGCTTTGTCGCTCATGGCCTGGCCGATGAGCTGGCTCTTGGTGGGTTTGGCATCGCTACTGACAAATTCGTCCGGTTTGTTACGGTGGCTTTGCGCAATGCCGGTTGCCACAAAGAAGGGGCACAGCACGGAGGCACTGATCTGGTCAGTCACCAACTTCAAATCTTGGTAGAGCGTTTCTGTCAAAGCGACTACCGCATGTTTGCTGACGTTGTAAACACCCATGTTGGGGGCAGTTAGCAGACCCGCCATACTGGCAGTATTAACGATGTGGCCTTGGTAGGTTGGGTCTTTTTTGGCGGCATCCAGCATCATCGGTGTGAAAACGCGCACACCATGCGCCACACCCATGATGTTGACACCCAACACCCACTCCCAGTCTTTCAACGTGGTTTCCCAGATCAAGCCACCCGCGCCTACGCCGGCGTTGTTGAACACAAAATGGGGTGCGCCCAGCCTGGCGAACACAGCTTGTCCCATGGCCTCCACCTCGACGGCTTTGGAAATATCCAGTCGGAACGACATGACCTGACCGCCATATTTCGCCGCCTCTGCGGTAATTTCAACCGTGGCCTTGTCCAAGGCATCTTGCTGCACGTCCACCAAGACGATGTTCATGCCCAGCTTGGCACCAATGCGGGCGCACTCCAGGCCGAAGCCGGAGCCCGCACCGGTCAATACGGCGGTTTTGTTCTTGAAATTGGAGATCATGCAAACTTTCCTGAAGAGATAAAGCGATAGGTTGAGGAATTAAAAAAATGTGAGCGGGTCTGGCTCAGACTGCTCAAGTCGTCACTTTTTTCATGACATAGCCAATACGCGGGAAATGAACATGAACCTCGCCAACGCGCTCATCATGTCTGCGTAAGGTGTAATGCATACGTGTCGCGGCGATAAGTTCACCTTGCGTCGGCTCAGGTCCAAAGGATTCGCTGGTTATAGTGACTGTACTACCTAGTGGTATGCCATGCTCATCTTGAAAAATTGAACTTGCATCATCACTTTCAATGCTAGCCGGCCTATTATTTTCACATACTGCTATTGAATTTATAGCGTTCAATTTACTGCTCTGCGCATGGCCAATCGCTGCCATGCGATCCATCCAGGTCAACACATTCGGCGTTGCGCCGAAAATACCCGCCATCACAGATGTGCGATGTCTTGTGAACCACAACGGGTGATAAACCGCAAAGTCTGCGATGCAAGGCTTGTCACCCATTAAATATGGATGCTCAACCAACATATTTGAAATGCGTCGCAAGTATGATTTGTAGCTTGCGGCGGCATCAGCTGCAGACAAGCGCGGCATGCCAGAGCGCATTTTGGCGCGGTCTTCCGCAAATATTTTTGCATTCTCTATGGCTTCAGTCGCATGTGGGCTGTCAATGCCAAACATTTGTGCAGAGCCAGCTGGGCTAAAGTTGTAGCCCATGGCTGCCCAAAACAATGTGGTGTCCCCCCACTGGGCAATGATGCGCGCTGCACCTTTTTGATGCTCTGGGTACAGCGTTGGGTTGGGTTGTATTTTTTCCAGCACGTCGCAAATCAAGGCGCTGTCGCAATAAATATCCGCACCAATCTGCATGAAAGGTGTTTTACGGTAGCCACCCGTCAAGGCCATCACATCAGGCTTAGGCATGATGGGCGGAATGATGACGGACTGCCAGTTCAAGCCCTTGTAGCCAAAAATGAGTCTTACCTTTTCAGAAAAAGGTGAATTTGGGTAATGATGCAGAATGATGTCGGACATGGTGATTACGGTGTAGTTATTTGCTAAAGTGTTGATTGACGAGGCAGGGCACGCTGGATGATGGTGTCAAAGTCAGTCTGAGCGCCCAGGGTGCCAAAAGTCTGCCCCCAATCGCCACCTAAGCGAGATTGACAAAAAGCTGAAAACACGGCTTCTGGCGCGGTCTGGTACAACAAGCTGGCTTGCACGGCCAGCGCCACGTCTTGAGCGAGTCGGCGTGCTTCTATTTCAGTGGCGCCATCAATCCGGGTAGGCAATATTGCAGCAAGTTGATCAAGCGCACGGTGCGCACCTTTGGCAGGTGCCAGCTCTTTGGCCAGCGCAGACACGACATCGGCTTTACGCAGCGCACGCAGCAAATCAATCGCCATGATGTTGCCCGCCCCCTCCCAAATGGAGTTGAGCGGCATTTCACGGTAAATGCGTGCCATGATGCCCTCACCGCCCTCTTCCACATAACCGTTACCCCCCAGGCACTCCATCGCTTCCTGGGCAAACAGGCTGCCACGCTTGCAAATCCAGAATTTTGCAATCGGGGTCAACAAGCGGCTCATCACGCGTTCATGTTTGTCGTTGGGGTTGTCAAATGCGCGTGCCAGACGCATGGACAAGGCCGTCGCAGCTTCGCTTTCCAGCGCCAAATCGGCCAGCACATTGCGCATCAAAGGCTGCTCTACCAAGGGCTTGCCAAAGGCTTGCCGTTGTTGGGTGTGGTTGAGCGCAATGCAGAGTGCCTGGCGCATCAGACCGCTGGTGCCCAAGGCGCAATCCAAACGCGTCATGCTGCCCATCTCCAGGATTTGCGCGATGCCGCGTCCTTCATCTCCCACCAACCAGGCGGTCGCGTTGTGAAATTCAACCTCTGAACTGGCATTGGCTTTGTTGCCCAGCTTGTCTTTGAGACGTTGGATGTGGATGGCATTGGTGCTGTCATCCGGCAATATTCTTGGAATAAAAAAACAACTCAGCCCACTGGCTGTTTGCGCCAAGACCAAAAAGGCATCGCACATGGGCGCTGAGAAAAACCATTTATGCCCTAATAGGGTATAGCGCTTGCCCCAAGCGTCATCGCCCTCTTGCGTCGCTTGCGTGGTGTTGGCCCGCACGTCTGAGCCACCCTGTTTTTCGGTCATGCCCATGCCCATGGTGACGCCGTTTTTATGGACAAGGGCCAAAAACCGGGCATCGTAGGTGCGACTAGCCAGCTTGGATGACCAATCGGCAGCGATGGCGGCATTGCCCCGGAGTGCGGGTGTGACCGCGTAGGTCATTGAAATAGGGCAGAGGACGGACGGCTCCAGCTCCGTAAAAAGCATGAAACCCGCTGCCCGTTTGACATGGGCATGTGCATTCACTTGGTTTGTTGACGCTGCCCAAGGCGTTCCATGCAAGCCAGCGCCCACAGCCGCATCCATCAAGGCGTGGTAGCTGGGATGAAATTCAACCTGGTCAATACGGTTGCCATAACGGTCATGGCTACGGAGTTGCGGGGGATGCGCATTGGCGAGGCGCGCATGGGTTTGCATCTCAGCCGTCCCCAGGGTTTGTCCCAACCGACTTAAGTCTGCAACATCCAAGTTCGGCGCATTGAATTTCAAAGCAACCAAAAGGGGGCGATTTCCAGCCAGCAGGTTGTAATCGACCAAAGGCCTGGCTTGGTTCAACACATCGTGGGTGGTTTGCATAAGACTCCTTGGCACGACCCTATGCAGATCGTTTCAGACCAGTTGGACCAACTGCTTGCCAAAGTTTTTGCCACTGAGCAAGCCTAGAAAAGCCTCAGGCGCAGACTCAATGCCTTGAGCGATGGATTCTCGGAATTTAAGCTTGCCGGTAGCCACCAGACCACCTAATTCTTTGAGCGCCTCTGGCCAGTGCTCCATATGTTCGGACACAATGAAGCCTTGCAATAACAGGCGATTCATCAAGAATAGCTGTGGCTGCGTGATAGGTACGGGTACGCCGTTGTAGCCTGCAATCATGCCACACAGCGCAATGCGACCAAACGCGTTCATGTTGCTAAGTACGGCATCTAATATTGCACCGCCTACATTTTCGAAATAGCAGTCCACGCCGTTCGGGGCTGCATCTTTCAGCGCTTTGTACAAAGATTTGGCGTCGGGGAAAGCTTTGTAATCAATACAAGCATCAAAACCTAGCTCGTCCACAACGTATTTACATTTATCAGCACCACCCGCAAAGCCGACAACGCGACAGCCTTTGGCCTTAGCGAGTTGACCCACGACGCTACCTACCGCACCGCTGGCTGCACTGACCACCACGGTTTCGCCAGCTTTAGGCTGGCAAATTTTCATGAGTCCGTACCAAGCTGTTACCCCCGGCATACCGACTGCACCTAGGTAAGCACTGAGCGGAATGTGAGTTGTATCAACCTTACGCATCGCACCTAGTGCATGGCCATCGACAACACTGTAGTGTTGCCAACCACCCATACCCACAACTTTATCGCCCACTGCATATTTGGCATGCCGACTCTGCACCACCACGCCCGCTGTGCCGCCACCCATGACTTGGCCCAAGGCTTGGGCTGCAGCGTAGCTTTTGCTGTCATTCATACGGCCACGCATGTAAGGGTCTAAGCTAAGGAAGTGATGCTGCACCAGCACCTCACCGTCTTGCAAAGCTGGCGTCATGCCGCTAACTTGCTTGAAATTACTCGCGATAGCAGCACCAGTTGGGCGATTGTCTAAGTGGATTTGTATATTGCTTGGCATTGTGAAACCTTAAGTTTTATAACTTTATATACTGAAAATTAATCTGTGGAAATCGTATTGAGTGGATGGCTGCTTTTGCTACCCGTAAGCAAGCGGTTAACGTATTTAAACGTGCCTGTTGCGTGGGCGCAAATTTTCCCTTCCGCATCAAAAATACTGGCTTCTGTAAAAGCCATCGACTTGGTGCGATGAATCAGCTTGCCCTTGGCAACCAACGGCCCCCTGGCTGCTTGCATGAAACTGGTTTTCATTTCAATGGTGACGACGCCCATCTCTTGTGCCACGCTTCGCGCTGCAACAGCCATGGTCACATCAAGCAACGTCATGCCCGCACCACCATGCACAACATTGAACGAATTAAGATGCTCGGGCTTGGGGTCGTAATTGATTTGTGAACGACCGTCTTCAAACAACATGAGTTCAAAACCCAAGAGCCGAACAAAAGGTATGTCGACACCAAAGCTCAATGCAGACCTTTCAATATTCATGATGGAAATTATTCAATGGCCACCATGCGCCAAACGATTGTTAACCACCAGTAACAACAGACACGCCACCGTCGACCGCCATCCATTGACCAGTGATGTGTTTGCCTGCAGCAGAGGCGAACAACAATGTCAGGCCTTTCAAATCTTCATCATCACCCAAACGTTGCAAGGGCGTGCCACCAATGAGTTTGTCTTCTCCCAACGCTTTCAGCGTTCCCATGGTCATGCGACTTGGGAAAAAACCTGGGCAGATGGCGTTGACAGTGATGTTGTATGCACCCCACTCTGCACCCAGCGTTCGGGTAAAGTTGACGACAGCGCCTTTCGACGTGTTGTAGGCAATAGTTTGCATGCCAATCGGGTTACCGTTAAGCCCTGCAATAGATGCAATATTGATGATGCGGCCTGATTTTCTAGGAATCATGCTGAGTTTGGCAACGTGCTGGCTGAGAATGAAATAGCCACGAATATTGAGGTTCATGACTTTGTCCCACGCCTCGACAGGATGATCCTCTGCGGGCGCGCCCCAAGCTGCGCCAGCATTGTTGACCAAAATATCAATGTGCCCCATGCGCTTGATACTTTCATCAGCTAGTGCGCGAATGTCAGCCTCTTTGCCACAATCTGCAGCAATCCAATCTGCATCAATACCTGCCGCTTTGAGCTCTGCCACAGCTTGTATCAAATCTTCGGCTTTGCGTGAACTGACAATAACTTTGGCACCCGCTTCGCCCAAAGCATGTGCCATTTGCAAGCCCAAACCACGTGAGCCGCCTGTGACCAAAGCGGTTTGCCCTTTGAGATCAAATAGTTGTTGAATCGTGCGTGCCATGTTTACTCCAAGTTGAATAGGTATTCAATGCCAAATGTCGAATACTCTGTCAGTTTAAAAATCATCTTCGGCCATATTGGCACACGTCAAATCACGGCTAGCCACCACCTTTAACCAAGCAAAGATTTTAGGCAATTCATAGTGGTAAAAATAGCTTGCAGCCGTTGTATTTATTGCCTGAACTACTATTTTATTAATAGCTAATTCGAGCCACATCCAAGCAATCACGACATGCCCAAAGGCTTGCATATAAGGCACTGCATTGGCCAAGGCTTCATTGGGGTTTGCTGTAGACCAAGCTGCTTTGGTAGCATCTTCGACCGCAAGAACCGCTTTGTCCAAATCACGCGCATGGTCAGCAAGAGCTGGGAATTGTGCCGCGCGTTGGCTTGTCGCAGTCATTTTTCGCTTCAATAACTGCCAAGCTTTGCCGTCTTCCATGATCACCTTACGCCCCAACAGGTCAGCCGCTTGTATGCCATGCGTACCTTCATGAATCATGTTGAGACGGTTATCGCGCCAATATTGTTCAACAGGGAAGTCACGCGTGTAACCGTAGCCACCGTGAATTTGAATCGCCAAGCTGTTCGCTTCTAAACACCACTCACTCGGCCAGCTTTTAGCAATCGGCATCAGCACTTCTAAAATCAGTCGTGCTTCTTCTGCAGCTGCTGCATCGCCAGTCATTTCTTCGTCGACCATGCGTGCGCAATACAACTCAAGAGCCAATGCGCCTTCACAATATGATTTTTGTGCGAGCAGCATGCGTTTGACATCTGCGTGCTCAATGATGCGAACTTGCGGTTGTGATGCGTCTTTTCCAGAAGCTCCCAAAATACGGCCTTGTGGACGGTTTTTGGCATAGTCTAGCGAAGCGTAATAGCCGGCTAAACCCAACATCGTTGCGGCCGTTCCCACGCCAATGCGCGCTTTGTTCATCATGTGGAACATGCAACGCAAGCCTTCGCCCGGTTTGCCAACCAAGTACCCAACCGCACCAGCTTGCCCACCCGGCAAGAATTTACCTTCCCCGAAATTAAGCAAGGTATTCGTCGTACCGCGCCAGCCGAGTTTGTGGTTCAAACCAGCCAAGGCGACGTCGTTCCGCTCTCCGGTCAACTGCGCTTGTTCATTCACCATTTTTTTAGGTACGATGAAAAGGGAAATGCCTCGTGTACCAGGAACCAATTTACCAGAAGCATCAGGAATTTTGGCAAGCACCAGATGAATAATGTTCTCGGTCAACTCGTGGTCGCCCGACGAAATCCACATTTTGTTGCCTTTGAGGCGGTAGCGTGGCCCCAGTGCGTCGTTCTGCCAACCATCTCCCGATGCACTCCCAATATCTGGAACAGCACGTGTGGTGATATCTGACAAGCTTGAGCCAGCTTGCGGTTCGCTTAAGCACATCGTGCCAGCCCAACGGCCTGAAAACTCGTTGTTGGCGAAAACTTCTTTTTGCTTATCCGTGCCATGCACTAAAAGCAAACCAGCGTTGCCAGCGGTCAACATGTTGGAGCCTATGCTGACCGATGCGCAAGCAAAAAACGAATTCGCAGCAGCCTCAACGGTGTAGGGTAATTGCATGCCGTCCAGCGCATAGTCTTGCGCCGCACTGAGCATGCCTGATGCAATGTAAGCGGCGTGTGCATCATGTGTGGCTTGCGGCAAGATAACTTTTTCGCCATCAAACTGCGGTTCTTGCGTGTCAACCAACCGGTTGAATGGGGCATATTTTTCGCGTGCAATTCGTTCGCAGGTGTCTAAAACCGCATCAAAGGTTTCGCGCGAGTGATCGGTAAATCGCTCGCGTTTGTTCAACGATTCAACATCTAGCCATTGGTAAAGCAAAAAATCTAGGGTACTTCTTAAACTCATGGCTATTTTATAAAATTATTTATGAGATCAAAGCACTTCAAAAATTCCGCAAGCACCCATACCTCCGCCAACACACATGGTCACCGCCACGCGCTTTGCACCACGGCGTTTCCCCTCGATCAATGCATGGCCCGTTAAGCGCTGACCGCTGACGCCATAAGGATGACCCACGGCAATTGCACCACCATTGACATTCAAACGATCAGCCGGAATACCCAGTTTGTCGCGGCAATAAATAACTTGAACAGCAAAAGCTTCGTTCAATTCCCACAAATCAATATCGCTGACTTTAAGTCCCAGACGAGCTAAGACTTTAGGAATTGCGAACACGGGACCAATCCCCATTTCGTCAGGCTCGCAACCTGCCACAGCAAAACCAAGGAAACGGCCCAGTGGTTTCAAGCCTTTTTTCTCTGCAAGTGTCTCGTTCATGAGAACACATGCACCACCGCCATCCGAGAATTGGCTGGCATTGCCTGCAGAAATCAAACCACCTGGCAGGGCTGAACGCAGACCCGCAATACCTTCCTTGGTGGTGCCATCACGAATGCCTTCGTCGTTGCCAACCGTTACCTGCTTGGTCGTCAAGCCCATGACAGGATCTGCGACACCCATGGTCACGGTGATTGGTGCAATCTCCGCCTCAAACAAACCAGCAGCCAAAGCAGCAACCGCTTTTTGTTGGCTAGCTGCACCGTATTCATCCATTGCTTCACGGCTGATGCCGTAGCGTTTGGCGACTTGTTCGGCAGTTTGCAGCATGTTCCAGTAGATTTCTGGTTTGTTTTTCACCAGCCAAGCATCCGCCAGCATGTGTGTGTTCATTTCCTGCTGTACGCATGAAATGCTTTCAACGCCACCAGCCACATAAATATCGCCTTCACCGGCAATGATGCGCTGTGCTGCTAAGGCAATGGTTTGCAGGCCTGAAGAGCAAAAACGATTCACTGTCATACCTGATGTCGTGATGGGCAAGCCTGCACGCAAAGCAACTTGACGCGCAATGTTAGCTCCGGTCGCGCCCTCAGGGGTGGCGCAACCCATAATGACGTCATCAACCTCGGCGCCTTCAATGCCTGCGCGTTTGACCGCATGTTCAACGGCATGCCCGCCTAATGTTGCACCATGCGTCATGTTGAAAGAACCCTTCCAGCTTTTAGCCAGAGGTGTGCGTGCGGTAGAGACAATTACAGCGGATGTCATGATTTTTCGTCCTTAAATACTAGGAATAAATGGATGCTAATTAAATTAATAGATTATTTGGCTAAATAATTAATTGAAGGTTTTACCTTCAGCAACCAACTTGGCCAAGAGAGGCGCTGGCTTCCAAAATGCAGCATCATCCAATGGGTTTTGTGCAAATTTATTCATGCTTTGCACCACATTGAACAAACCAACTTGGTCAGCGTAGTTCATAGGACCACCGCGGTAAATTGGGAAACCATAGCCCATGAGGTAAACCATATCAATATCGCTGGCCTTGGTGGCAATACCTTCTTCGAGGATATGCGCTCCCTCATTGACCAAAGCGTACACCAAGCGCTGCACAATTTCTTCGTCTGAAATCTTACGTGCTGTGATGCCCAATGATTGGCGATGCTCTTCAACCATGGCAACGACTTCAGCGTTTGGCACAGCGTCACGCTTTCCCGCGATATAGTCGTACCAACCAGCGCCCGTTTTTTGGCCAAAACGACCTTTTTCACACAACAAATCAGCGGTTTTGCTGTATTTCATGTTTGGTTTTTCAACAACTCGGCGCTTGCGAATTGCCCAACCAATGTCGTTGCCGGCCAAGTCGCCCATACGGAAAGGTCCCATGGCGAAACCAAAATTTTCCATGGCTTTATCGACTTGCGCTGGCGTGCAGCCCTCATCCAACAAGAAACCGCCTTGACGTCCATATTGTTCGATCATCCGATTGCC
>CANKRG010000025.1 GCA_947485165.1 Comamonadaceae bacterium | reverse complement strand
TGATTCGGGTTTTATTGTGAATCAGCCAGAATCAGCACGAAACTTTGACAAAAGTTTGTCAACAAGTGAAGCACACAAAAACTGTGGATATCTTTGTGCAAAACTACCCCCCAAACTACGCAAACCCGCATTTTTAGGTAGCTTGGTTGAATTGCTTAAAAAATAAGCATATCAATAATAACGAATATTTGCAAAAATAGTTAATAAAATCAACAAGATACAAGGTGTCATCGAGCTGTCATGCTATTGTTTTTTAGTTGTCAGTGGGTGTAATTAAATGAGCAAAGAAGTGACTAAACACGGGCTTTTCACTCAAACGAGCCCCTAATTGACGCCATAAATAACGATAAAGTAACGATAATCTGTGCACCATGACCGACGCTCTCACTTCCGCCCCCGCACGTAGACTTCCCGTCCAAGTTTGGCAGGTTGGTGCGTTGTGCCGAGCGATTGCGGATGCGCTGGATGCACGCTTCAACCCCGTCACCGTACGCGGTGAAATATCAGGGTTTTCCCGAGCCAGTTCAGGGCATTGCTATTTTTCGCTGAAAGACGCGAGTGGGCAAATCCGCTGCGCCATGTTCAAACGCACTGCCTCAATGGCCGACTTCCTGCCGCGTGATGGTGATTTGGTCGAAGTGCGTGGGCGTATCGACTTGTATACGCCGCGCGGCGATTTGCAGTTGATTGTTGAAAGTATCAGCCAAGCGGGGCAGGGTGCGTTGTTTGAGCAGTTTTTGCGCCTCAAAGCCAAACTGGAAGCTGAGGGGCTGTTTGAGCCCAGCCGAAAGCGCACGCTGCCGCTGATGCCGCGCACCATTGGCCTCGTCACCTCGCTGGGCGCTGCTGCCTTGCACGATGTCGCCACCGCACTGCAGCGCCGCGTGCCGCATGTTCCGGTCTTGCTGTCTCCCGCGCCTGTGCAGGGTGCCAATGCGCCGCAAGAGATTGTCAAAGCGCTGTCAAAATTGCACCAATACAATGAACAAATACGCCAGCTAGAACCTGATTTGTTATCTGATTCGTTGCCTAAAATTGATGTCATTCTGCTCGTTCGTGGCGGCGGGTCGTTGGAAGATTTATGGGCGTTCAACGACGAAGCCTTGGCACGTGCGATTGCCGATAGCCCGATTCCCATCATCGTTGGCGTGGGTCATGAAACTGATTTTTCGATTGCCGATTTTGTCGCCGATGTGCGCGCCCCGACGCCGACGGCGGCGGCAGAATTGGTCAGCGCATCGCAGCAAACTTGGCTAAATGCCTTAGATCACATGCAAGACCGCTTGCAAAACACCGCAAACCGCAGCATCGACAGCCAAAACCAAAGGCTAGACCGAGCGCAGGCGCGTTTGGGGCGGCCTTCTACTTGGCTGGCACAGCAGCGCCAGCAGTTGCAAAGTCATCAGCAGCATTTGAAATTTGCAGTGAAAGGGGATGTGGCGAGCCAGCATCAGCAGTTGCGATCGTTGCAAACGCAGTGGCCGATCCAGCTGAAATCTGCCGTGTCGCGCATGCAAGAGCGGCTGGCGCGGTCTGAGCGTGGTTTGGCTTTGCTTGACCCGCAGCTGGTGCTGCAGCGTGGTTACGCGTGGTTGGTTGACGAAGCGGGAGCAACTGTCGTTGATGCAGCCCAAGTGCAAACGGGCCAGGCTTTGCGGGCTACTTTGGCGAAAGGGCAGATTGGTATGATCGTCAAAGATATCACTGTCGATTAAACCTACGCGTGTCATATCGCTTAGACATCGTTAGAATCAAAGATCGTCTCAATAATTTCAATAATTTCAATAACTTTATTACTTAGAGGAATCATCATGGAACATACCCTACCAGCCCTGCCATACGCGATTGACGCTTTGGCACCGAATTACTCCCAAGAAACTTTAGAGTTTCACCACGGCAAGCACCACAATGCATATGTGGTCAACCTCAATAACCTGCAAAAGGGCACTGAGTTTGAAAGCATGACGCTGGAAGAAATCATCAAGAAGTCTTCTGGTGGCATTTACAACAACTCAGCGCAAATCTGGAACCACACCTTTTTCTGGAACTGCATGAAGCCAGCCGGCGGCGGCGAGCCAACGGGTGCTTTGGCTGCGGCGATCAATGCCAAGTTTGGCACATATGCTGCTTTCAAAGAAGCATTCGTTAAATCAGCCGTGGGAAATTTTGGTTCTGGCTGGACTTGGTTGGTGAAAAAGGCGGATGGCACGGTTGATATCGTCAACATGGGCGCCGCAGGTACGCCCTTGACCACAGGCGACAAAGCGCTGTTGACAGTGGACGTGTGGGAGCACGCGTACTACATCGACTACCGCAATGCGCGTCCAAAGTTTGTGGAAACTTTCCTCAATAGCTTGATCAACTGGGAATTTGCGCAAGCCAATTTCGCTTGAGTTTGAACGTATCGAGGTTGGGTTAGCCTTGGTCAGTTTCGATAAGCTTAGATAAGCTTCGATACACGCATTGTAAAAGGCCGTAAAACACAAGTTTTACGGCCTTTTACGTGAATTTGTCACATTGTCGACAGATCTTCGCCACAGACTTACTGTTTAAAAGGTGTTCCTGAGAGTTTGGTACCCGCTTTGATGCCGCGTTTGGCAAACCAGCCTTGGTTCATTTCCAGCACATAACGTACCGCTTTGGTCGAGCAGTGGGCATCCAAAGTCTGCGGCTTCATGTCTTCTAAGTTTACAATGGTGCCATCGTCAGCGACGAAAGCTGCTGTCAGCGGCAGCAGGGTATTTTTCATCCAAAAGCATTGCCGAGTAGGCTCGTCAAACACAAACAGCATGCCTTCGTGTGTCGGCATGGCAGGGCGGTTCATCAGGCCGATTTGTCGCTCTATCGGTGTCATCGCGAGCTGTGTGTCAATTTGGTGCATGCCTGCAGAAATCTTAATGCGCTGCAGGTTCAGCTGAGGACCCTCTTGCGCAGAGGCGCAGAGAGCAAACGTTGCTAATGAACCTATAAATAGTGCAGTAAGTAAACTTTTCATATTTTAGAAACCTAAAAATGAGAATGCCCGCTTAAGTCGAAACCTAAGCGGGCAATGCTGACATCGACTAGAACCTAAGTTCAAGCCGATGTCGCAAAAAATTACTTAGCAGCTGGCTTCTCAGCAGCGGCTGGAGCAGCAGCTTTAGCTTTAGCAGCTTTCTTTGCTTTCTTTGCTTTCTTAGCAGCTGGCTTAGCAGCTGGCTTGGCTTCTTCTTTCTTCATTTCAGCAGCTGGAGCAGCAGCTTTAGCAGCTGGTGCGGCAGCAGCAGCTGCAGGAGCTGCGGCTGGCTTAGCAGCTGGTGCGGCAGCAGCAGGAGCTGCAGCTGGTGCGGCAGCAGCAGCAGGAGCTGCGGCTGGCTTAGCAGCTGGTGCTGCAGGAGCAGCAGCGTGAGAAGCAGCGAAAGTAGTAGCAGCGAAAAGACCAGCAACCAAAGCGGCGAGGATTTTGTTCATGATGAGAGTTCCTAAAATAACGTTATTTAAAAAAATTCCTGCCAGAATTCTGGAAGGTGCATCCATAACGAGGCGAGATTCGTTATGGTTGACAACTTTCTGAACTTTTTTGAAACTTTTTCGGAACTTTTTTAAGACTAGAATTCGGGCAGCCTAAACTGAGCTTTTTTTCTTCTTTTACTTCTCAGTTTTAGTCTTTTGGAGAGTTTATTCATGTACATGCACGTCAAAGTGCCTCAAGTTGGCAGCAAAATCACGGTCAATGCAGATTTGACGATCAATGTACCCGATCAGCCCGTTATTCCATTCATTGAAGGCGATGGTACAGGTTTAGATATAACGCCTGTGATGCTCAAGGTGGTTGACGCAGCAGTTACCACAGCTTATGGCGGAAAACGCAAAATCCACTGGATGGAGGTTTATGCCGGTGAAAAAGCGACCAAGGTGTACGGCCCTGGTGCTTGGCTGCCTGAAGAAACACTGAATATTTTGCGCGACTATGTGGTGTCCATCAAAGGTCCGCTGACAACGCCAAGAGGTGCTGGTATTCGCTCTTTGAATGTGTCTCTGCGTCAATCGCTTGATTTGTATGTTTGTTTGCGGCCCGTGCAGTATTTTGCTGGCGTGCCGTCGCCTTTGCGAGAGCCGGAAAAAACAAACATGGTTGTTTTCCGCGAGAACTCAGAAGATATTTATGCAGGTATTGAGTTTGAAGCCGGCAGCGAGAAGGTCAAGAAACTCATTAAATTTTTGCAAGAAGAGATGGGCGTCAGTAACATTCGCTTCCCTCATACGTCTGGTATCGGCATCAAGCCTGTTTCCAGCGAGGGCACCGAGCGCTTGATGCGCAAAGCGATTCAATACGCCATTGACAATGACAAGCCTAGCGTGACGATTGTTCATAAAGGCATTATTATGAAATTCACTGAGGGCGCGTTCCGAGATTGGGCCTATGGCTTGGCTCAAAAAGAGTTTGGGGCGACATTGATCGATGGTGGTCCATGGTGCCAGATTAAAAATCCTAAAACCGGTAAAGCTATCATCATCAAAGATGTTTTAGCTGACGACTTTTTGCAGCAAATCTTATTGCGTCCAACTGAGCATGCAGTAGTGGCAACCATGAATCTGAATGGCGACTATATCGCAGATGCCTTGGTGGCGCAGGTTGGCGCTAGTGGTATTGCACCCGGTGGGAACATGTCAGATACCGTGGCGTGTTTTGAAGTCACGCATGGCAGCGCTGCCAAATATGCGGGTAAAGATTACGTGAATCCAGGCGCTTCTATATTGGCGGCTGAAATGATGCTGCGCCACATGGGGTGGACTGATGCGGCAGATCTGATTGTCAGCGCTATGGAAAAATCAATCGCCAGCAAGAAAGTGACATACGATTTTGCACGCTTGATGGAAGGCGCAACGCAGGTGAGTTGTTCGGGTTTTGGCCGAGTGATGATTGACAACATGTCATCAGCGGATAACCCCAGCGGGTTTTTTTAATTGATGACGGATAAAACACCTTTCTCCCGTCCCAGAGCCGGCTACAAAAATATCGACTTTGTTCGATTTTTGTTGTGCCGGCCGTTTTACGTCATGCTGTTTTTGTTGATCGTCGAGGCGGCTCTGGCTGCATCGACCACTTGGCTGATCATCAAAGCTGGGCAGGATGTTGCCAATGAAGAGTTTTTGATTGGCGATTTACTGTGGATTGTCGCGGCGTAATCGACAGCCTATGTGCTCGGTGCGGTGAGCTGGGTGTTTGCAGAGCGCGCCGGTTTTGGCGCCTTTGGCCGCTACCTGATGCGTTTTGCGCGCGATAACAAAAAATACGCTAATTTGTTGGGAAATAAGAAGGTGCGTGAGGGTTTGTCGACCATCAGCGGCATCATCGCGCTGGGCATGGTGTTTGGCTACATCGTTGTGATTGCCTCGCGCGATGTGACATACACGGCATTGCTGATTGGTTTAGCCGCCATGAAAACCAAGCTGGGTGCCAAGCCTATTACTGGCCAACAGCGGACAGTTTGGCGTTTGCCTACGACAAACCAAGACTAAGCAGTCAGTCTGAAAGCTTAGCGGATGATGAAGATGACTTGAGTGAAGACTACGAAGAGCAAAAAAGCGGCTTCTCATCGGGTGAGCGTCAACTTGAATCTTTGCAAGAAATCTCGGAGAACACCAACGCTGCGGTGTATTTGTTAGACGAATGGGATGCTAAAAACCGCAGCCAAGCGGAGAGTTTGGTCGAAAAAATTGCGGCTAAAGCCTTGGTGATCGAGATTTCGCACCGAAATAGGGTCTAGTTGTCGACTTAATTCTCGATTTAATCTCTGTTTTATTGCTTATTTATTGCAAGCTATTTCCTGCTTGCTACAATGAATTCATGGCTACAAAATCCCCCGCAAATCCCAATAAACCTGCGCAACCCGCACCTGCTATTCCGAAGCGGGACGATGGCGACACCACGGTGCTTGAGCGCGTGCCGCAAAAGACCAAACCACCGCAAATGTACCAAGTCGTGATGCTGAATGACGACTACACGCCGATGGAGTTTGTGGTCTTTGTGATTCAAGAATTCTTCAAAAAAGACCGCGAAACAGCGACCCAAATCATGCTCAAAATTCACCTAGACGGCAAAGGGGTATGCGGCGTGTTTTCTAAAGACATTGCAGCCAGTAAGGTTGATAAGGTCGCAGGCGCAGCCAAAGAACACGGTCACCCGCTACAGTGTCAAGCAGAGCCACTTGAATAAGCTCTTGAATCACGTTACATGCACCCCATGTAAAAGTTCTGAACCTCTTAAATTTTCAGCAAGTATCCGGATATAGTTAATCAAACATCGTTAGTAAACGTCATTAGTATCACAGGCCAAAGGACACAGCATGATTGCCCAAGAGTTAGAAGTTAGTTTGCACATGGCCTTTGTTGAAGCGCGTCAGCAACGCCATGAGTTCATCACTGTTGAGCATTTGCTCTTGGCACTACTGGATAACCCCAGCGGTGCTGAAGTATTGCGCGCTTGCTCGGCCAATATTGACGACCTGCGAAAGTCGTTGAACGCGTTCATCGCGGACAACACGCCCCAAGTCGCCGGTACGGACGAAGTCGATACGCAGCCAACGCTAGGTTTTCAGCGCGTTATCCAACGCGCCATCATGCACGTGCAATCGACTGGCAGCGGCAAAAAAGAAGTGATTGGTGCCAACGTCTTGGTCGCTATTTTTGGTGAAAAAGACTCGCACGCTGTTTATTATCTCCACCAGCAAGGCGTGACCCGTTTGGATGTCGTTAACTTCATCGCCCACGGCATCAAAAAGAGCGATCCACCAGAGCCCGTGAAATCTGGCGAAGCTGCTGAGCCATCTGAAGAGCAGGGTAGCGACAAGCAAGAAAAGCAATCGCCGCTAGACCAGTTCTGCCAAAACCTCAACGTGCTCGCCACCGCAGGCAAGATTGACCCACTGATTGGCCGCGACTACGAGGTCGAGCGCACGATTCAAATCCTCTGCCGTCGCCGTAAAAACAACCCGCTCTTGGTGGGCGAGGCTGGCGTGGGCAAAACCGCGATTGCCGAGGGCTTGGCATGGCGCATCACGCAAAAAGAAGTGCCAGAGATTTTGGCTGATTCCGTCGTTTACTCGCTGGACATGGGTGCTTTGCTGGCAGGTACCAAATATCGTGGCGACTTTGAGCAGCGCTTGAAAGGCGTGCTTAAACAACTCAAAGACAAGCCGAATGGCATTTTGTTCATTGACGAAATCCACACCATCATTGGTGCGGGTGCGGCTTCTGGTGGTACCATGGACGCGTCTAACTTGCTGAAGCCCGCCCTCAGCTCAGGTCAGCTCAAATGCATTGGTGCAACGACATTTACAGAATACCGTGCGATTTTTGAGAAGGATGCCGCCTTGGCACGTCGCTTCCAAAAAATCGATGTGGTTGAGCCGTCAGTGCCTGAAACCATTGATATTCTCAAAGGCTTGAAATCACGCTTTGAAGAACACCACGGCGTGAAATATGCCTTGGCTGCCTTGCAAGCCGCCGCTGAGCTCAGCGCCAAATACATCAACGACCGCCAGTTGCCCGACAAAGCGATTGACGTGATCGACGAAGCCGGCGCAGCACAGCGCATCTTGCCTGCGTCAAAACGCAAAAAAGTCATCGGCAAAACCGAAGTCGAAGAAATCGTCGCCAAAATCGCGCGCATTCCGCCTGCGAATGTGTCGAACGACGACCGCAGCAAGCTGCAAACGTTGGAGCGCGACTTGAAGAGCGTCGTTTTCGGACAAGACAAAGCTTTGGACGTGCTGGCTTCCAGCGTGAAAATGGCACGTTCTGGTTTGGGCAAGATCGACAAGCCGATTGGTTCTTTCTTGTTCAGCGGCCCAACGGGTGTCGGTAAAACCGAAGCAGCCAAGCAACTCGCCTACATCATGGGTATTGAGTTGATTCGCTTTGACATGAGCGAGTATATGGAACGCCATGCGGTCAGCCGTTTGATTGGTGCGCCGCCGGGTTATGTGGGTTTTGACCAGGGTGGTTTGCTGACCGAAGCTGTCACCAAAAAGCCGCATTGCGTGCTGTTGCTCGATGAGATTGAAAAAGCACACCCGGACATTTTCAATGTGTTGCTACAGGTGATGGACCACGGCACGCTGACGGACAACAACGGTCGCAAAGCCGATTTCCGCAACGTGATTTTGATCATGACCACCAATGCCGGTGCTGAAACCATGAACAAAGCGACCATCGGCTTCACCAACCCGCGCGAAGCGGGCGACGAGATGGCCGACATCAAGCGCCTGTTCACACCCGAGTTCCGCAACCGTTTGGACGCAACTGTCAGCTTCAAAGCGTTGGACGAAAACGTCATTCTGCGCGTGGCAGACAAGTTCTTGCTGCAACTTGAGACGCAACTAGCTGAGAAGAAAGTCGAAGTCACCTTCACCGATGGCTTGCGCAAGTTCTTGGCGAAAAAAGGCTTCGACCCGCTCATGGGTGCACGCCCAATGCAGCGCCTGATTCAAGACATGATTCGCCGCGCCCTAGCCGACGAGTTGCTGTTCGGCCGTTTGGTCGACGGTGGCCGTTTGACGGTGGATATCGCCACGAAAACGGACGAGAAGGGCGTAGAAACTGGCGAAGTGGTCTTGGATATCACACCGCTGCCAAAGCCAGCTAAGAAAGAAGGCAAGGTCAAATCTGAGACGGAAGAGGTTTCAGAAGGTTAATATCGAAGGTTGGTACTGGCTTTGCCCGCTAACCCACCCATCCGTTCGTCCTAGCCTGTCGAAGGCGTCTTAAAAGCTTCGACCAGTTCAGTTCGAACGGATTTTTTTGTTAATTTTGAGTTATCGTTTGTCATGGCTTCAACTTCCCCCTCTCCGTCGCTATCTCATACCTTCCTCTGGCATGACTACGAAACCTTCGGCATCAACCCCCGCGCTGACCGCCCCTCGCAGTTCGCAGCCATCCGCACCGACGCGGATTTGAACGTCATCGGCGAGCCCCTCACGCTTTATTGCCAGCCCGCATCTGACTACCTGCCCGACCCAGTCTCCTGCCTCATCACCGGCATCACCCCGCAAATCTGCCTGGAACGCGGCATCCCCGAGCATGAATTTGCGGCGCAGATTGAAGCTGCGCTGTCCCAACCCGGCACCATCGGCGTGGGCTACAACACCATCCGTTTTGACGACGAGTTCACCCGCTTCATGCTCTGGCGCAACCTGCGCGATCCCTACGCCCGAGAGTGGCAAAACAACTGCGGCCGCTGGGACTTGATGGACGTGGTGCGCACGGCCTACGCGCTGCGACCTGATGGCATCAACTGGCCCTTGAAGGATATTTCCGCCGAAGAACTGGTAAAAATGCAGAGTAATTTGGCTGCTAAGGAAGCTAAAAATACTACAAATAACATAGCATATCAGGCAATAAATACGCCGGATAGAGCCATAAATGACCCCTTAAGCTCAGAAATCAACCAAATTCCACACCAAAAGCCCAGTTTCAAGCTGGAAGACCTGACCAAAGCCAACGGCCTCGCACACGAAGCCGCGCACGATGCGCTGTCTGACGTTCAAGCGACAATTGACTTGGCGCGCTTGATCAAAAAAACCAACCCCAAACTGTTCGATTTCTGCCTCAGTCTGCACAAAAAAGACCGCGTCGCCGCTGAACTTGGGCTGCCCACCACGCTACAAAACGCACGGCCATTCCTGCATATTTCAGGCATATTCCCCTCTGAAAAAGGCTGCATCGCCATCATGTTCCCGCTGGCCATGCACCCGACCAATAAAAACGAAATGATCGCCTGGGACTTGGCATGCGACCCGAGTGAGCTCGCTCTGCTGAAACCCGACGAAGTCCGTCTGCGTATGTTCACCAAATCCAGCGACTTGCCCGCCGGCATGACCCGTCTGCCCATCAAAACCATCCACCTCAATAAATCGCCGATTGTCATCAGTAGCATCAAAACCTTGACTGATGAGATGGCACAAAAATGGGGTATTGATAAATCGGTCCAAGAAAACAACGCGGAATTGGCAAGAGCCTTACCGGATATGAGCGCCCTGTGGCCAGTTATTTTCAAACGCCCAGAGGCTGAAAACGCCGCCACACCCGACGTGGACGCCGACCTCTACGGCGGTTTCATCGGCAACAACGACCGCCGCCGCCTGACCCAGCTTATCGCCCTGACACCAGACAAACTGTTTGAGGCCCGCACCGGTTTCGAAGATGAACGGCTGGAAGAACTCGTCTTCCGCTACAAAGCCCGCAACTTCCCCGACATCTTGAACGACGACGAACAAGAGCGCTGGTACGAACACTGCTCGGCCAGATTGCAGGAAGGTGAGGGCGGTGCTAGGTCACTAGAAGCCTTCTACGCCCAGCTCAACGAACTGTCCAAAACTGCAGATGCCAAAGGCATGGCGGTATTGGCTGCGTTGGCTGAATACGCTGAAAGCTTGGTTTAGAGGTCAAACGCCCGTTGTACCAACCAATACAAAGCCATCAGAGCAATGAGGACTGAGCCCCATTTGAAGACGCCGATTTGGTAGAACTTGGTGGCGCGTAGCCAGAAGGCGAGAGGCAGAAAGATGGAGACGATCGCCAGTTGACCCAGTTCTACGCCGACGTTGAAGCCGATCAACGCGGTGACTAGCGCGTTTTGCGGCAAGCCTAGGTCTGCCAGTACGGACGCGAAGCCGAAGCCGTGGATCAAACCGAAACCAAACGCCATGACCCAGCGTTTCGTATCCAAATTACCCCGAATATTGCTGATAGCCGCCACGATGATGGACGCGGCGATGACCGATTCGACCAAGCGCGACGGCAGGCTGATATAGCCCAACGCCGCCAAACTCAGCGTGATGGAGTGGGCGAGGGTGAAGGCGGTGACGACTTTGAGCACCTCTTTGAACGCACCCCAGAAGGATTCCGCAGGCAGTAGGTGTTTCCGTTCGGGTTGAGTATGGTGAAACCCTTCGACAAACTCAGGGCGAACGGTTTCGTTTTTGCTGAAAACAAGCACTGCAGGTAGTAGCAGCGACAGCAAGAACAAGATGTGGTCAAACCCGATCCAGATATGCCAGACGCCCTCAACCACGTACTGCTTGAAACTTTGCCATTGGCTGGGTGGCTGGAAAGGCAAGTTTTGCGTGGCGGATTCTGTGCCTAGAATGACCGACAGGGCTTCGTCAGCCTTGCCATCTTTACTCGCTGATCCTGGTGGAAGCCACTGAACGAGGCCGCGGTGTGACGGGTCCACTTCAAAAAGCAGCGAATATTTGACTTGCAAAGCCTCTGTAATGGCAGCGCCGCAAGCGGCAGTCAGGCTTAGCACGGCGTAGGTGCCGTCGCTGTGTTTGTCCAGCTGCATCTTTGCGGTGGTGGTTAGCGTACAGGGTTTGTCTTTGCTCGAAAGCGCCAAGTTGGCTGTGGCGTATTTGGTGATGTCGTCGCCACGCGCGCGCACTTCGCCCCAGGTCAGCGCACCGTCGTTGTCGCGGTCAAGTTGCAACACATAGTCCAAATCGCGCAGGGCGATATCCCAGCGAACGGTGACGTCGGCCCCGTCTTTGGGGACGGACATCGTCAAATAGCTGTCGCTGGGTTTGTGGGCGAGGGCGCTTGTGGATGCAAAAAACGCCGCAAAAAACACTGAAAACACCGTCAAAAATGATCGCATCATAGGCGATAAATACGCCGGCCTTGGTGCTTTTTTCACCTTAAATGGGGAGGTCATCATTTTGAACCTCCTATCTTGGCTAAACCAGCAGCAAGATCAGATAAAACCGCATCTTCATACTTGTGTTGCTGCAACCAAGTCAGTGCAGGCGCTGCGGCTGCGACGTCTTTGGCGGCCAGGGCGGTTCGTAGCAGCACTTCGGCGTCGCGCGGTTCTTTTTGGTGCTGGTAGTTGGCAGTGGCAAGTGCCAAGGCTTTTTCCGGGTTGTTTTCGATATCCAACTCAAAGCGGGCTGCCTCTTGCTCATGCAGGCGGTCGCCGCGTTTGGCGGCATCTACAAAGCGGTCGCGCAGGTTGCTAGCCCAATCTGCGGCTTTTTTATGATTCGTCGCTTTACCAGCCAGCGCCAAGCGCAGCAGCAAAATGTCAGAGCGTTCCCAGTCTGCCAGCAGGATGATCACCGTTTCGGGCTTCTTTTTCAACAGCAAAAAGTCGGCATACGCACCGAGTAAAAACTGGTCCGTCACGCCTAGTTTCAAGGCGCGCTGGAAGTAAGTCTCAGCATCGTCGAAGCGCTTTAAACGAATCGCCATCTCGGCTAAACGGGTCAACTCCCACAGCATCAGCTCGGGCGCTGCCTTAACTTCTGCACTCTGGTCTGCTTTCACAGCCGCATTCAATGCATCAAAAGCACTCTGCAACCCAGTCGCCCCACCCGAATGCGCCAGCACGTATTGGCTGCAGCCGGTCGCAAACAGAGGCGTTGTTAGCGGTTTAAGAGCCTCACATTCAGCTTGTGCCTTGGCGTAATTGGCCTGCACCATGTGAATAGCCGAGCGCCAAGCCATAGGGTCGGGCGATTTGGGGTCAGCTACGCTTGCATTGTCCAAACTGGCCAATGCACCGTCAAAGTTGTGGCTGTATTGCTGCAGCATGCCTTTGATTTGCCAATAAGCAGCGTTAGATGCTGGCGCGGCTTTATCAAGCGGAATCAAGGCCGCAGACGCGTACCCCACATACCGCGGGTCGCCCTGCGCCATCGACAAATCAAAATACCGCCGCGCAATCTCCAGCCGCAGCGCCACGTCATCCGGCTTGGCCTCTAACTGTTTGCGCAGCGACTGCAAGCGCCGTGCTGAAGGGTCAGTCGCGCTGAGCGGCAGCCGCTCAACCACGTCGCTGTCGTTGGCGGGGGTGAAGGGGGCTGCTTGGGTGGCTAGGGCGGTGAAAAGGCAGAAGATGGCGACGAAAGGGATAGTGAAAGGTCGAAGCATAAAAAGTCGTTAAAAAGTATCGAAAAAAATTTGTCTGTAATGAATTTAGCCGACGTATTTATTGTCTAAGGTGCTATTAAATATATAGTGAAAAATAATTAGTCAACACTGTCAAATGGATTGACAACCGAAACACCCGTTAGTTCAAAGTCTTTCACATTGCGCGTAATCATCGTCAGGTTGTGACACAGAGCTGTAGCCGCTATCAAGTTATCGATGCCCTTGTTTCCCGTTTGTACGCAAAGTCTGCCCCACAGCTTGGCAATTTGTGGGGTGATGGGCAAGATGTTCTGGGCAAACTGCAACTCGGTTGCCACCAGCCACTGGGCCAGTTCATCGGCAAAGCCACGGTTTGTTTTTGTTTCTAAAGCGCGTTGCTTGGCAATGCCAGCTTCAATTTCCCCAATCGTCAGCGCACTTAAAAAGGTTGTTTCACTGGTTTGCGTCGTCAGAAACGCCACCACGCCCGCATTCGGTTTGGCTTTGCGCAGCTCAGACAGCACCACGGTGTCTAGCAAAATCATGAAAAGTCGATCGTTCGTGGTTGCACGTCCAAGCGCTCGGTTTCGATATTTTGTGCCGCTTTAGGTATGGTTAGCAGGTGGTCGATCAAACTGACGGGTTTGGCTTTGTTGCTAACTGCATTAGCAGCGCTGCGTTGCAGGGCTTCAAAATCTTCTTCAGACAGCACCACCACCGCTTGCTTCCCCCTGCGGGTGACATGCTGCGGCACCCCGCGCAAAGCGCCATCCACCAAAGCGCTGAATTGTGCCTTGGCGTCTTGCAGTCGCCATGCTGCAGAATGGGCTAAAGTTGGATTGGTTTGCATGATTAATTTTTAAACTAGTTTAATAGACTAGTCAGTCTAACGTAATTTGATGGTTTGTCAATGACGCAAGCTGTTCTGAACCGTGTTAAATAGTTTGAAAGCATCAAAATAGGGCTAAAAATGGCTACAGCTGGCGTATTTATTACCTAAGGCACTATGAAATATATAGTAAAAGAGCGCTTAACGCCGCCCCCCAAAAATCCCACCCAACACCCCACGAATAATCTCCCGCCCCACAGAGCTGCCAATCGTGCGCATAGCAGATTTGACGACGATTTGCGCTACGCCATCGTGTTGACCACCGTGTGGACCAGTTTTGCCGAAGAGGATGTCTTTTAGGCCACCCATCATGCCGTCGTCGTCGGTTTTGACGTCGCCAGTTGTTGTTTTTGCGGCTTCTTCTAATTTGGTGGCTACGCGGCCTTTGATTAATTCGTAGGCGGATTCGCGATCTCGCGTCTTCTCGTAGACACCGGCAACAATGGAATCCGCCTGCAGTGTTTTGCGTTGCTCTGGCGTAATGGGGCCAATTTTGGAGGCGGGCGGTAGCACATAGACGCGCTCGGTCACGCTGGGGCGGCCTTTTTCGTCTAGGAAGCTGACGAGGGCTTCGCCGACTTCCAGCTCGGTGATCGCGGTTTGGATGTCGATTGTCGGGTTTTGCCGCATCGTGCTGGCTGTGGCCTTGACGGCGGCCTGGTCGCGCGGGGTGTAGGCGCGCAGGGCGTGTTGCACGCGGTTGCCGAGTTGGGCGAGCACGGAATCGGGGATGTCCAGCGGGTTTTGCGTCACAAAATAGACGCCCACGCCTTTGGAGCGGACTAGGCGCACGACCAGTTCAATGCGTTCCAGCAGCACTTTGGGTGCATCGGTGAAGAGCAAATGCGCTTCGTCGAAGAAAAACACCAGCTTGGGTTGGTCTAAGTCGCCCACTTCGGGCAGAGTTTCAAACAACTCGCTCAGCATCCACAGCAAAAACGTGGCGTACAGGCGGGGGGATGTGAGTAGTTTGTCCGCCGCCAAAATGTTGATGACGCCTTTGCCGCTGGAGTCAGTCTGCATGAAGTCGGCGATGTTCAGCATGGGCTCGCCAAAGAACTTGTCGCCACCCTGTGCCTCGGTTTGCAGCAAGCCGCGCTGAATCGCGCCTATGCTGGCGGGGCTGATGTTGCCGTAGGAGGTGGTGTAGTCGCTCGCGTTGTCACCAATGGCTTGGCACATGGCGCGCAGGTCTTTCATGTCCAAGAGCAGCATGCCCTGGTCGTCCGCGATTTTGAAGACCAGCTGCAACACGCCAGCTTGCGTTTCGTTCAAATTCAGCATGCGACTGAGCAAGAGCGGACCTAAATCGCTGACGGTGGCGCGCACGGGGTGGCCTGATTCGCCAAAAACGTCCCACAGCGTTGTAGGGAAGGCTTTGAAATCAGGCGTAGCAATGCCGCGTTCTTTGATGACTTTGGCAAGCTTTTCCCCAAATCCGCCCACTTGGGAGATGCCAGACAAATCGCCCTTCACATCTGCCATAAAAACCGGCACGCCGATGTTGGAGAAACCTTCTGCCATCGTCTGCAGGGTGATGGTTTTGCCCGTACCGGTCGCGCCGGTGATCAAACCGTGGCGATTGGCCTTGTCGGGGCGTAAAAAGCACTGGATATTGCCATCAGGTTTACCGTCTAGAGAGGTTTTTTGGGCGATTAGGATGGGTTCTGTCATGTAACACCTCTGTAGAGATAGGAAGACGATGCAAAAGCGATATTGAAAAAGTACAATCAAGGCATAGCTTAAACGTAAATATTAGAGAAAAAACATGGCCGGTCACAGTAAATGGGCAAATATTCAACACCGCAAAGGGCGTCAAGACGAAAAGCGTCAACGTATCTGGACGCGGGTGATGCGCGAAATCATGGTGGCGGCGCGTTTGGGTGGCGGCGATATGAGCGCCAATCCGCGCTTGCGTCTCGCTATTGAGAAAGCCAAAGCGGCGAATATGCCGGCTGAAAACGTCAAACGCGGTGTGGACAAAGCCACCGGCAACCTGGAAGGCGCGAATTACATCGAAATCCGCTACGAAGGCTATGGCATAGGCGGCGCGGCGATTATCGTGGATTGCATGACCGACAATCGCTTTCGCACTGTCGCCGCTGTGCGCAACGCTTTCAGCCGATACGGCGGCACGATGGGCGCAGAGGGCGCGGTGGCGTTTCAGTTCAAGCACTGCGGTCAGCTGATTTTTGCACCGGGCACGGATGAAGACACGTTGATGGAAGCGGCTTTGGATGCGGGTGCGCAAGACGTGATCACCGATGACGATGGCGCGATTGAGGTGCTAACTGCCTACCCAGAATTCGAAGCCGTGAAAAACGCGCTGGAAGCGGCGGGTTTTAAAGCCGAGGTGGCTGAAATCACCATGCGTGCGGACAACACGGTTGAAGTCACCGGTGAAGACGCTGCCAAAATGCAAAAGTTACTGGACGCGCTGGAAGATTTGGACGATACGCAAGAGGTGTTTCATAACGCGGCGCTGTCTGAATAAATAGAATAAGTAGTGTTATAGCGAAGAGTTAAATTAGGTATTTATGAATCAAGTAGTTAAGAAAAATGCGTTGGTCAATGTGCTGGTTATCGGTGGCGGCGGGCGTGAGCATGCACTGGCTTGGAAGCTGGCGCAATCCAACCGCGTGCACAAGGTGTTTGTCGCACCGGGCAATGGTGGCACGGCTTTGGATAGTCGTATGGAAAATATTAATATCACGGAACCCGGCGAATTACTTGCCTGGGCAGCTACAAACGATATAGCGTTGACACTGGTGGGGCCAGAGCAACCACTGGCCGCTGGTGTGGTTGATTTGTTTCGCAGCCAAGGCATGCGTATCTTTGGCCCGACGGCTGCAGCGGCGCAATTGGAAAGCTCAAAAGCTTTCTCAAAAGCCTTCATGCGCCGCCACGGCATTCCAACTGCGGATTACGACACTTTCACCGACCCCGCAGCCGCCCACGCTTTTGTGGACAGATTGGGTGCGCCGATTGTGGTTAAAGCCGATGGCTTGGCGGCGGGCAAAGGCGTGGTCGTGGCGATGAACATTGCCGAAGCGCATGCGGCGGTTGACTTTATGTTGGTTGACAACACATTAGGAGTCACGCACAACGAAGGCGGGGCAAGAGTCATCATCGAGCAATTTTTAACGGGCGAAGAGGCCAGTTTCATTGTCATGTGTGATGGCAAAAACGTGGCGGTGATGGCCACCTCGCAAGACCACAAACGCTTGTTGGATGGCGATGTGGGCCCGAACACGGGTGGCATGGGCGCGTATTCACCCGCGCCCATCGTCACGCCTGACGTCTACGCCCGCGCCATGCGCGAAGTGATTTTCCCGACCATCAAAGGCATGGCGGAAGATGGCATTCCGTTCACCGGATTTTTGTACGCGGGTTTGATGATTGAAACCGAAGGTGCAAACAAGGGTCACATCAAAACCCTAGAGTTCAACTGCCGCATGGGTGACCCAGAGACCCAGCCCATCATGATGCGTTTGAAGTCTGACTTTTTTGAAGTTTTGTGGGCGGCGACCGAGCCGGGTGCTCATGGACGATTGGACAAAATCGAACTGGAATGGGACAGACGCACTGCACTTGGCGTGGTCATCGCGGCGGAAGGTTACCCCATGTCGCCGCGCAAGGGCGATGTCATGACCGGTTTGCCGGGCAAAGACTCGTCGGTTGGCGATGATGCGGTTGTTTTTCATGCTGGCACAGCGGAAAAAGATGGGCAGACTGTGACATCGGGTGGCCGCGTTTTGTGTGTGACTGCTTTGGCCGAAAGCGTTAAAAGCGCCCAACTGCGCGCCTACGAAGTTGCGCAAGACATTGCTTTTGCAGGCATGCAATACCGCAAGGACATTGGGCACAAGGCCATCAAATCTTAAAAATCCATGAGCGCACATGTGTTTTCACCGCTGGTTAAAGACTATTTAATCGGGCTTCAAACCAGCATCACATCAGCGATTGGCACGTTTGAGGTCAACAGTGGCAAAACTTTTGTGATCGACCACTGGAAAAAAGCTGCTGATGAGCCACTGCAAGGCGAGGGCATCACGCAAATCTTGGAAGGAGGCGAGGTGTTTGAGCGTGCGGGTTGCGGCTTTTCGCATGTGCGCGGGGCAAAGCTGCCACCGTCTGCCACGCAGCATAGGCCAGAGCTGGCCGGTGCGCCGTTTGAAGCCATGGGCGTGTCGCTGGTCTTCCACCCGCGCAACCCTTATGTGCCCACCGTGCACATGAATGTGCGCATGTTGGCAGCGACAGTGCCTGGCAAAGACCCAGTCTGTTGGTTCGGCGGTGGCATGGACTTGACGCCGTATTACGGCTTTGAAGAAGACGCCGTGCACTTTCACCAAACCTGCAAAACCGCGTTGACACCGTTTGGTGACGACAAATACCCAAAATTCAAAACCTGGTGCGATGAATATTTTTACCTGAAACACCGGCAAGAGCAGCGCGGCGTGGGCGGTGTGTTTTTTGATGATTTTTCAGAGCTGGGTTTTGAGCAGAGTTTTGCGATGATGCAGTCTGTCGGTTCTTCATTGCAAGATGCGTATTTGCCCATCGTCAACCGCCGCAAAGACATGCCCTACACCGAGCGCGAGCGCGAGTTTCAGCTGTATCGCCGTGGCCGATATGTGGAATTCAACCTCGTGTGGGACAGGGGCACACACTTTGGGCTGCAGTCGGGCGGGCGTACGGAGTCGATTTTGTTGTCGATGCCGCCGCTGGCAAGTTGGTCGTATCAGCGCCCGATTGAGGCAGGAACGGCAGAGGCCAAGCTTTATACTGACTTTTTGCCAGTGCGCGAATGGCTCAGATAATGTTTGAAGAAGTGCCCGCAAAAGCTAAATCTCAAAAACGCATCGGCATGTACGGCGGTGCATTTGACCCGCCGCACAATGCACATGTGGCGTTGGCGAAAGCCGCCGTTGAGCAGCTGGGTTTAGACACTTTGCACGTCATACCTACCGGCCATGCTTGGCACAAAGCGCAGCAGTTGAGCTTGGGGTTTCATAGGCTAGAAATGGCGGAAAAAGCGTTTGGTCATATTCCCCATGTTTTTGTCGACCAGCGCGAGGTTTTGCGCACGGGGGCTACTTATTCTTTGGACACTTTGCGCGAGCTGCAGGTTGAAAATCCAGATGCACAGCTCTACCTCGTCATGGGTGCGGACCAAGCGGTGGCGCTGCCAACTTGGAGTCATTTTGGTGAAATCGCTAAGCTCGCTATAATATGCGTAGCCGAACGTGCAAATACTACAGGTAATATAAGTTATATATCTACTTTGAACAGCCTCAACTGCCGTGCCATTCACATCGAATTGCCCATCATGCTAGAGAGCGCTACGGACGTTCGTGATCTGGTTTTGCACCACAAACCCGTCAACCATTTGTTACCCAGCCCGATCCTTGCCTACATTGATGCGCATCATCTTTACCAGTAATATTCACATCATTTAATTAGAAAAATACTCGCATGACCACAACTACTTCAGACAGCGCCGCAAAAAAAGACATCCAAAAACTCCAGCGCGTCATCGTCGATGCACTTGAGGACGTCAAAGCCCAAGAAATTGTGGTGTTTGACACTGAGAAACAAACGGCGTTGTTCGAGCGCGTGATGATCGCCTCTGGCACATCCAACCGCCAAACACGCGCTTTGGCCATGAGTGTGCGCGATGCGGTGAACAAAGCCGGCTTCGGCAAACCCCGCGTCGAAGGCGAAGAGAATGGCGAGTGGATCATCGTTGACTGCGGCTCAGCCGTCGTCCACGTCATGCAACCCGCTATTCGCAGCTACTACCATTTGGAAGAGTTGTGGGGCGATATTCCGGTGCGTTTGAAGTTTGGCGCTGAAAAAGTGGCTACTAAAACGGCTGCTAAAACTCCCGCTAAGAAACTCACAGCGACGCAAGAAGCCCTTATTCAAATTGACAAAGGCCCCGCCAAACCCGTGCCAATGACGCTCAAACGCTCTAACGCGGCCAAAACCGGCGTGGCAGAAGCCTTCCCGTCCAAAGCGGCGATCAAGAAGGAAGCGGCGATCAAATCAACCAAAGCGGCTGCAGCCAAGAAAATAGCGGCAAAAACGCCAGCAGCGAAGAAGGCAGCAGCGAAAAAAGTAGCCGTTAAATCAACGACAGCAAAAACAGCAACTTCAGCAGCTCCAGCAAAGAAAGTTGCCGCTAAAAAAGTCCCATCGAAGAAGGTAGCCGCTAAAAAAGCATAAATCGTCGATGTTGCTCTTACAAACCGCTTTATACGGTAAAAATGAGTGTATTTTCGGTTCTAGCCGGCGTATTTATTGCCTAAGGTGCTATGAAAATAATAGTAGTTGCTGTCGGTAAAAGTATGCCAGACTGGGCGCAAACCGCGTGGGACGACTATGCCAAACGCTTTCCGTTTGAACTCAAGGTCGAGATCAAAACCGTCAAAACCGAACCCCGCAGTTCCAAAACACTAGAAACTATCTACGCAGCCGAACGTGAACGCATAGAAGCCGTCATCCCCAAAGGCACCCGCATCGTCGCCCTAGACGAACGCGGCAGCAACCTGACCACCATGGCTTTGGCCGGCAAACTCAAAAACTGGCAACTAGAAGCGTCCGATGTCGCCTTGGTCATAGGCGGCCCTGACGGCCTAGACCCCGAATTCAAAAAGGCTGCCCACGAACGCATTCGCCTTTCAGACCTAACCCTGCCGCACGCCTTTGCACGGGTGTTGCTGATTGAGCAGCTTTATCGGGCTTGGTCGATCAATGCAAATCATCCCTATCACAGGGAATAGCACCGTAATTATGAACTTGAATGATGACTACTCAAGCTGCACCCTTCATCTACCTAGCCTCCCAAAGCCCACGCCGTAGCCAATTGCTGGATCAAATCGGCGTTTCTCATCGAATATTGGTGGCAGATGCTGCAGAAAATGCGATTGAAGATGCGGAATCTCTTGAAATTGCACTCAAAAACGAAGCGCCTAAAACTTATGTGGTACGGGTTACCGGCTTAAAGTTGGATGCTGCCGTGGCTCGCATGAAGAAGCGCGGTTTGGCTGCTGCGCCTGTGCTGTGCGCGGATACGACGGTAGCCATGGGGCGGGTGATTTATGGGAAGCCTGAGAATGTGGCGGATGCTGCGCGCATGTTGGCTGAGTTGTCTGGGAAGACGCATCGCGTGCTGACGGCGGTTGCCATCGCGCATGGACGCAAGCGCTTGAGTTTGCTCAGCGAATCTAAAGTGACGTTTGCAAAGATGACCAAGGCGCAAATTGCCAGCTACGTCGCCATGGGCGAACCACTGGGAAAAGCTGGCAGCTACGGGGTGCAGGGCATGGCGGCGGGGATGATTGAACGGATCAGCGGGAGTTATTCGGGCATCATGGGTTTGCCATTGTTTGAAACAACGCAGTTGCTGCAATACATTGGATTTCTTAAATAAGCTGATTGAACTTATTGAATTTAGGCGCTGAATTTAAGGATTCTGCAAAGGCATAATCAAACCCATGCAGCAAGAAATACTGATCAACTGGTCACCCCAAGAAACGCGTGTCGCGGTCGTTGAAAACGGCGCGGTGCAAGAGATTCATGTCGAGCGCAGCCTGGAGCGGGGTATCGTCGGCAATGTTTACTTGGGCAAAGTGGCACGGGTGCTGCCGGGCATGCAGTCGGCGTTTATTGACATTGGGCTGGAGCGGGCAGCGTTTTTGCATGTGGCGGATTTGGTCAGCAGCATCAACTTGCGTCACACTGAATCGGACGACAACACAAAATCAAGCAAAGCTGCTGAAACCCCATTGCAACTGCCGTCCATAGAAAAGCAAGTCTTTGAAGGTCAAACCCTGCTGGTGCAGGTCATCAAAGAGCCTATCGGTACCAAGGGCGCGCGGCTGTCAACACAGATCAGCCTGTCGGGTCGTTTGCTGGTGTTTTTGCCGCAAGACAAACATATTGGCGTGTCGCAAAAAATACCTTTGGAGCAGCGCAAGCAGTTGCGCCAGCGACTGCAGAATTTAGCGACTGCAGCGGCATCGCCTCCATCGTCCGGCATTGATGATGTGGGGGGTTATATTTTGCGCACGAATGCAGAGGAAGCGGAAGATGCTGAGTTGGCCGAAGACATCAGCTACTTGCGCAAAACGTGGGGGCGTATTCAAGATGCGGCCAAGCGGTTGCCGCCCAAGTCGGTTGTACACCAAGATTTGAACTTGCTGCAGCGGGTGATGCGCGATTTGGTGGGGGAGCAAACGCAATCCATCCGGCTTGATTCGCAGTTGCAGTATGAAAAATTGACAGCATTCGGCAAAGAATTCATGCCGGCTGCCGCCGAAAAATTACAGCATTACAAAGGTGAGCGGCCGATTTTTGACTTGTTCAATATAGACGATGAAATCGGCAAAGCGCTGGGTGCGCGGGTTGATTTGAAGTCGGGCGGCTACCTCATCGTGGACCAAACCGAAGCGATGACAACGGTGGACGTCAATACCGGCGGCTACGTGGGCGCTCGAAATTTTGATGAAACCATTTTCAAGACCAATTTAGAAGCCGCGGGCGCGATTGCGCGGCAGCTGCGCTTACGGAATTTGGGTGGCATTGTGGTGCTAGATTTCATTGACATGACGCGCGCAGAGCACCGTGTTGCTGTACTGGCAGAGTTTAAAAAACACTTGGCACGTGATCGGGTGAAAACGGCTTGCAGCGATTTTTCTAGCCTTGGCTTGGTGGAAATGACGCGCAAACGCACCCGTGAATCGCTTGCCCACATGCTGTGCGAACCCTGTGTGGTATGCGCGGGCAAAGGCATTGTGAAAACGGCACGCAGCATTGCCTACGACATTTTGCGGGAGATATTGCGCGAATCGCGCCAGTTCAACCCCCGTGAGTTTCGCATCATCGCCGCGCCCAAGGTGATTGAGCTGTTTTTGGACGAAGAAAGCCAACATTTGGCCGAACTGAGCGATTTCATCGCCAAACCGATTTCGCTGCAAAGCGAGAGCGCGGCGGGTCAAGAGCAATACGATGTGGTGTTGCTGTGAGCGCCTGTGCCTTGGGTGAAGATGGCTTGCTACCCGCTTTGTACGAAGCTAATGTTACGGCCAACACATCGCCGATTCCAATTTTGGTCTACCACCAAATAGCCGAAGTGCCAAAGAAAGGCGCTCCGTTTCGCGGTTTGTATGTGTCTGTAGCCGCTTTTGCAAGGCAAATGGTGTTTTTGAAAATGCTGGGTTACACGGGCATGTCGATGACGGATTTGCAGCCGTATTTGCGCGGTGAAAAAACCGGCAAAGTCGTTGGCATCACGTTTGACGACGGATATTTAAACAACCTAACAAATGCTTTGCCAGTGCTGCAAAAACACGGTTTTACCTCAACTTGCTATGTGGTAGACGGCTTGCTCGGCAAAACCAACGTGTGGGACGAATCAATTGGCATCGCCCAAACCCCGCTGATGACGGCTGAACAGCTCTTACAGTGGCAAGCTGGTGGTCAAGAAGTCGGCGCGCATACCCAAGACCATGTTGATTTGCTGACGCTGAACGAAATAACCGCTTGGAAACAAATTGCCAAGTCTAAAACGACGTTGCAAAACTTGCTGGGCAAGCCTGTGCACCACTTTTGCTATCCCTTTGGCAAATTTGACGAGCGCCACTCAACCATGGCCAAGCAAGCGCAGTATGAAACTGCGACAACAACAGTGCGTGGACGGGTGCGAAGCGCTACAAACTTACTTACGCTGCCGCGCGTGCCGGTGCTGCGTAGCACCTCGTTGCCCGTCTTTTGGTTGAAGATTGCCACGGCTTACGAGGATGGTAAAAAGAAGGATACAGTTTGAAGATTGCTGTTTTTAATCGTATTTTTTCAAAGAAAGCGGGTGGGGCAGAGCGATATTCCGTCGCTTTGGTGGAGGAATTGGCCGCCAAGCACGACATTCACGTGTTCGCCCAAGACATCAGCCACAGTTGGCCGGGTGTGACCTACCACCGCATTTCTGCGCCTCTGCGGCGCTTTCGCTGGATGAACCAGCTTTGGTATGCCACGGCGACTTGGTGGCAAACGCGAGAAGCTTCGGAATAAGGGTTCGACATTGTTCATTCGCATGAAAACACCTGGCACGGCGATGTGCAAACGGTGCACGTGCTGCCAAGCAAGCACATCGGCACATCGTCGTGACGTCGCCGATTGTTTGGCTCACCCCACACTGGAAGACACGTTTGCGATGGTGGTGTTGGAGGCGATGTCTTACAGTTTGCCTGTGGTGGTTAGCCGTGAGAAGTATTGTGGCATTGCAGGTTTGTTAACCGATCAACTCAATGCCTTGATTTTGGATGAGCCTAAAAATGCAACAGCGTTGTCACAATTACTGCAGAGTATTGTGGACAACGCTGAATTGAGAGCCCGATTAAGCGACGAGGCGCTTAAGTTTGCTGACGGTTTTGTGTGGGCTACGAAGGCGCAAGAGCAAGAGAAAATTTACTTGAAGATCACTTCAAAGACATAACCCAAGCGGCCAAAGTCTTAGCTTCAGCTGCGTTGACTTGTGCATTGGCAGGCATAGGAATGGGGCCCCAAACGCCAGCGCCGCCTTTTTGAATTTTGCCTGCTAGCATGTCAACAGCGTCTTTTTGAGCCGCGTACTTCGCTGCAATGTCTTTGTAGCCTGGGCCGACGACTTTCTTTTCAACTGTGTGGCAAGCCATGCAGTTTTTGTCCGTGGCTAATTTTAAATCAGCCATGGCAGGTGTGTAAGCTGCAAAAGTGGCGAAAGCGGTCAAAGTGGCAACGAGCAGTTTTTTCATCTAAATCCTGTTAATTTTGTTTATGTGTGAAAGATAGCAGCGCATTTTTCAACTTTTACATTGCGCTACTCAGTGATAATCTAACGTCATTCTAGTGTTTTGGTTGACGTGGAGTAATCATTATGTATTTTTTAGGCCTTGGTTTGTTGCTTTTAGCCGGCAAATATTTTGAAATCAGCCCTGTGGTCAACTGGTCTTGGCTGTGGGTGCTGTCGCCGTTTGGCGCTGCTGTGCTTTGGTGGTGGTGGGCGGATTGGTCGGGTTACACCATCAATGCGCAAAATAAAAAGATGGAAATCCGCAAGCAGGAGCGAATCAACAAAAACAAAGAAGCGCTTGGTATGCCTATCAGCAGCCGTAATGGCAGAAAAAAGACCAGCAAGCGCTAAACATAAACCAAAAACTAAAACCGCTAGATACAAGCGCTGATAGTCGTCAGCGCTTATGTTAAAGCTTCAGTTTAGTAGTTGTCCAGCACCGCACCCTTGCTGGCGCTGGATGCGTTGAACGCAAACTTCGCCTGCACACCACGCAGATAGCGTGGTTTAGGCGCTGTCCAAGCCGCGCGGCGTTTGGCGATCTCTTCGTCGCTGACGTTGAGTTGCAAGAGCAACTGCTTGGCATCGATGGTGACCGAGTCGCCTTCGTGGATAAACGCAATCGTGCCACCCGCTGCGGCCTCGGGCGCGACGTGGCCAACCACCATACCCCAAGTGCCGCCTGAGAAGCGGCCATCGGTGATCAGACCCACTGACTCGCCCAGACCCTGGCCCACTAGCGCACCTGTGGGGGCCAGCATTTCCGGCATGCCGGGGCCACCTTTGGGGCCGAGATAACGCAGCACCATCACGTCGCCGGCCACAATTTTGTTGGCAAGAATCGCAGCCAGAGCCGATTGTTCGTCATCAAAAACGCGTGCCGGGCCAGTCATGACCGGGTTTTTCAGGCCGGTGATTTTGGCCACGCAGCCCTCGGGTGACAAGTTGCCTTTGAGAATGGCGAGGTGCCCCTGGGCATACATCGGGTTGCTCATCGGGCGAATCACATCCTGGTCGTCACGCGGCGCATCGGGCACGTCTTTGAGCACTTCGGCAATGGTCTGACCGGTGATGGTGATGCAGTCACCGTGCAGCAAGCCGGCAGACAGCAACATTTTCATGACTTGTGGAATGCCGCCAGCTTGGTGCAAGTCCACAGCCAGGTATTGGCCACTGGGTTTCAGGTTGCACAACACGGGAGTTTTAACGCGCACGCGCTCAAAGTCGTCAATGGTCCACTCCACCCCTGCTGCGTGGGCAATCGCTAGAAAGTGCAGCACCGCGTTGGTCGAGCCACCTATTGCCATGATCACGGCTACCGCGTTCTCGATCGATTTACGGGTCACGATGTCGCGGGGCTTCAGGTCTTTCTTGATGGCTTCGACCAGTACCTTGGCCGATTCCCTGGCGGAAACGACCGTTTCGTCATGCGGGTTGGCCATGGTGGAGGAGTAGGCCAGGGAGATGCCGAGCGCCTCAAAAGCTGAGCTCATGGTGTTGGCGGTGTACATGCCACCACATGAGCCGGTGCCAGGGATGGCGCGGCGTTCGATTTGCAGCAGATCTTCGTCGCTCATGCGGCCAGCGGCGTTCTCGCCCACCGCTTCAAACACACTCACGATATTCAGGTCTTTGCCTTTGTAATGACCCGGCAGGATGGTGCCGCCATAAACGAAGATGGCGGGCACATTGGCGCGCAGCATGCCCATCAGGCCGCCGGGCATGTTTTTGTCGCAACCGCCAATCACGACCACGCCATCCATCCACTGGCCTTGCACGCAGGTCTCTATGCAGTCAGAAATTACTTCGCGGCTCACCAGGCTGTACTTCATGCCCTCAGTGCCCATGGCTATGCCGTCACTGATGGTGGGCGTGCCGAAGGTTTGCGCCTTGCCACCGGCTTCTTCAATGCCCGCGACGGCCGCATCGGCCAGCTTTTGCAGGCCGCTGTTGCAGGGGGTGATGGTGCTGTGGCCGTTGGCCACGCCAATCATAGGCTTATTAAAATCCTCAGTCTCGTAGCCCAAGGCGTAGTACATGGAACGATTTGGCGCACGAGACTTACCTTCGGTGATGTTTCTAGAGCGTGGGTTTAGGATGGTCATGATCGGGGGTTGGTTGGGTTGCAGATGCTTCTATTATAAGAAAGCTTTTGGAGTGGGGTTGGATTGCAAATTGCTACTAATAGTATAGCTACTTAGGTAATAAATACGCCGACTAGAGTCATTTTTAACCTTTAAAATTGAGGGTTAAGCATATTTAAACTCAATTTTACTGATATTCGCCAAATCTAGCGTTTGCTTGGCTTGCCACAAGTCATAATTGTCTTGCATGGTCAGCCAGCTTTCAGCCGAGCGGCCTAGCGCTTTGGACAAACGCAGCGCCATTTCAGGGCTAACGCCGCTGCCTTTGTTGCAGTTGCTGAGCAAGAAGAGGGCTGCAATACCGGCGGCCAACCAGGGCAACCATTTCATCAAGCCGCCACCTGTGCTGAAGCCCATCACGTCGCTAGACAGGGAGCTTGGGATCGTACCGCCAAGGCCAAAGCGTGCAGCGGCTTCGCGGATGATGAGGTCAAACATGGTCGAATCTCCTAATTTTTTTACGAGGTGTTGAATATAGCTGAGCATCATAGAGTCGGCAGTTCTACTGTTAATATCCTAGTCATGCTATTGCACCCACAAATCAATCCCGTCGCGCTTCAGCTTGGCCCTTTGGCCATCCATTGGTATGGTTTAACCTACCTTGCGGCGTTCGGTTTATTCATGTTTTTAGGCTTAAAGCGACTGAAGCACCAGCCCTATGCGCGGCTGGCGGGTGACGCTGTTGGCAAATGGTCAAAGCGTGATGTCGAAGACATGTTGTTTGCCGGTGTGATGGGCGTTATTTTAGGGGGGCGTATCGGCTACTGCGTGTTTTACAAGCCGCTGTATTACGCCGCGAATCCGCTGGAGATTCTTGCGGTCTGGCAGGGGGGCATGAGTTTTCATGGTGGCTTGCTGGGTGTGGCGGTGGCCATGGTGTGGTACGCCTACTCGCGCAAAAAACCGGTTTGGCAGGTCCTTGACTTTTGTGTGCCGTGTGTGCCGACGGGTTTGGCGGCTGGCCGCGTCGGTAACTTCATCAATGGCGAACTGCCTGGGCGTTTGGCTGACCCGTCTTTGCCGTGGGGCATGGTTTTCAGAGGCTACGGTGATGCACCGCGCCACCCTTCGCAGATGTACCAGTTTTTGCTAGAGGGATTGCTGTTGTTCGTCTTGCTGTGGCTGTATGCGCGCAAGGAGCGCAAAGAAGGGCAAGTGGCGGCTGCTTTTTCAGTGGGTTACGGGGTATTTCGCTTCATCGCAGAGTTTTTCCGTGAGCCAGATGCACATCTGGGCATTTTGTCGCTTGGCATGAGCATGGGGCAGTGGCTGTGCGTGCCCATGATCTTAGGTGGCGCTTGGTTATGGCTTTGGGCCAACAACCGACATAACGAACGCAACGCAAGCCTCGATTAAAACGGCTGGCTGGTCTCGGTGCGGCGAGTGGCCGCAATCTGGTAGCTCCAGTAATTGGGTCGCTGGCAAGACGCGCTTGATACCGTGGATTTGCTCCAGCGTGCCGTATTCATCGTCCAGCCCTTGCACGGCTAAGAGCGGGCAGGTGATGGTTTTGATCGCCTGCGTCAAGTTCCAATGCCGAAAAGCGGGGTTGAGCCAGATAGCGTTCCAGCCCCAAAAAGCGGAATCAACATCGTCATGGTAACGGCCGAGTTGACTGCGAAGGGCGGTGGTTTGGTAAGCAAGTTTTGCTTTCTCAATGCTGCGAACTGAAAGTTCTTCCACCAAAATATGCGGTGCGACAACTATAGCCCCCGAGATGTTGTTTGGGTACCGTGCCGCAAAAAGAAGCGAGATCGAGCCGCCGTCGCTGTGACCGAAAAGCCAAGGTTTGTCTTTCTCAGTATCTATGCCTAGCTCTTTCAGTAGCGCGGGCAACACCTCAAACGCTTGACGGTGCATGAAATCGGGTTGCCAGGTCTCGTCTGCGGAACGCGGTGTTGATTGGCCATAGCCGGGGCGGGAGTAGACCAAGCCACGACAGTTTGCGGCCTCGCACAGCCGCTGCGGAAAGTCTTTCCACATGGCGACTGAGCCTAAGCCCTCGTGCAGAAAGACGATCAGCGGTTTCGTCAAATCGTCACTACCAACCCATTGGTATTCGATGCGAACGCTTTTACCCGCCCAGTTTATTTCAGCAAATTGACTCATGAGCATGGTTGTTAATTCATCAGCGCTGTTTCTTTGGGGTTATTTCGCAGCTTCAATATCCCGCAATTTAAAACGCTGAATTTTGCCGGTCGCCGTTTTGGGCAGTTCGGCAATAAATTCAATCGAACGCGGGTATTTGTAAGGTGCTAAGCGGTCTTTGACGAAGGCCTTGAGTTCGGCCTCAGTCGCAGTTTGCCCCGCTTTGAGCACCACGTAGGCTTTGGTTTTCGTCAAACCATCCGCGTCATTCACGCCGATGACGGCTGCTTCTAATACGGCAGCGTGTTGCACCAAGGTTGATTCCACTTCGAACGGTGAGACATAAATGCCGCTGACCTTGAGCATGTCGTCGCTGCGGCCGCTGTAGGTGTACGTACCATCGTCATTGCGCACGTATTTGTCGCCACTTTTGGTCCAAGCGCCTTGAAACGTTTCGCGTGATTTTTCGCGGTTGCCCCAGTACATCACGGCTGCGCTCGGGCCTTTGATGTACAAATCACCGGTTTCGCCATTGGGCACAGCAAGTCCGTCGTCACCACGCAATTCGATCTCGTAGCCTGGCACCGGCCAGCCGGTTGTGCCGTAACGCACTTTTCCGGGCAAGTTAGACAGGTAGACATGCAGCATTTCTGTGGAGCCAATGCCGTCTACGATGTCAACGCCAAAATGTCGCTGAAATTTCTCACCGAGCTCTGCTGGCAAAGCTTCACCCGCTGATGAGCACATGCGAAGTGCAACGTGGTTTTTAGCGGGCAAATTAGGTGATGCCAACATACCAGCAAAGCCTGTCGGTGCGCCGAAAAACACAGTTGGCTTGTGGCCATCGCGGGGGTCAGTCCAGCGTTTGAATGTCGCATCTGGTGTAGGTCGCTCCGCCATCAAAACGGTCGTTGCACCCACGCTCAAAGGAAAACTCAAACCATTGCCTAAACCGTAAGCAAAAAAGAGCTTTGCTGCTGAGAAGCACACGTCTTTTTCAGTCAATCCAAGCACGCCTTTGCCATAAAGCTCTGCTGTCCAATAAGCGTTGGCGTGGGTATGCAGCGTGCCTTTTGGGCGACCTGTCGAGCCTGATGAGTAGAGCCAAAAACCTGGGTCGTCTGGGCGGGTTGATGTTGGGGTGTTTTGAGCGGCGTATTTGGTAATGAAGTCGTTGATAGCGGCAGCATTTTCGGGAAGGCCTGCGCTTGCATTTGAAACAATGATAGTTTTCACTTCATGCGGCGCTTGCGCCATCGCCGCTTGCACGATGGGCAGCAAAGCGCCAGAGACGATGACGGCCTGCGCGCGACTGTGCGCCAACATATAGGCGTAATCGTCGGCTGTTAGCAGGGTGTTGACGGCAACGGGAACGACGCCAGCGTACATCGAGCCTAAAAAAGCCACCGGCCAATCGCAGCAGTCATGCATCAGCAAGAGCGCGCGTTCTTCACGGCGAATGCCAGCGGATTGGAGACCTGCTGCAAAGCGTTTGATGCGATCCTCAAGTTCACCATAGCTCAGACTGCCAGTATCGTCAATAAATGCTATCTTTAATGCTCTGCCTGCGTTTAGAACCATCAGATGCTGGGCAAAGTTAAATGTTTCGCCCGGTGCTTGAGTTTGATGCTCTGTCGTCATTGTGTCCCCTCGTTTGATGCGTCGCTTGAATATTAAATATCAGTAGTGTCCCAACGTTTTTCAGAGCAGCGAGAGCTGTTTAGACTCTAAATCTGGTTCTGAATTAGTCGAGGTTGTTGTAAGTAGTTGATTTATTGGGAAAGTTTCAAACATGGTTAAGCTC
>CANKRG010000024.1 GCA_947485165.1 Comamonadaceae bacterium | reverse complement strand
GGGCGCATCGCGGGGCTTTGCCGCCCTTACCCCAAGGCCAAAAATTGACCATCAAGAATGACGGGTACTGGGCGCGAACCGTTGACTGGCAACAACTTGAAGAACGCCCCATATCAGCCCTATCTTTTTTGTGTTTAAAACACTCTGATTTAGGCTTGAAACTCTTTTCACAGCCAGCTTTTTAAAGCAAGTCCGCTAGCTATGAAGTTCAGAGATTAGATCAATTGGTTAGCCAACAATTGATTCAATACATCCCCTTCCCCACCGCACTGGTTGGTAAATACCAATGCCACACGCAAGCCGATTTGACCGCTTTGCGCGCTACCGGTTGCGAGCATGTGTTTGCCGACGTGAGCCAAGGCGCTGGTGCCTACATCCAGCAATTAGCGTCTAAATAGTCCACTTTTTTCTTTAAAAAAACACAACAAATGTGCCTAAAGTCACAAAAATTTTGTAGTTTTTGTCGTTTTTTCACTTGTAGTCAACCTGGTACATAAAAGTGCCGTTATAGTCCAGCCCAGCCAAATACTCATTGGGTTTTTGCCTTTTATTAACTTTTTTATTTTTTTGGAGTCCACTATGTTGAAAAAATTTCTGGCCGTGATGGTCATGATGTATGCAGTCGTTTCTTTTGCCGCTGTTGATGTGAACAAAGCCACTGCTGCTGAACTCGACAGCATCAAAGGCATTGGCCCTGCTATTTCTGCCAAAATTTTGGACGAAAAGAAAAAAGGCGGCAACTTTAAAGATTGGAACGATTTGGTCACGCGCGTGAATGGCGTGGGCGAAGCAAATGCTGCCCGATTCTCAGCTGAAGGCCTGACCGTTGGTGGTGCAAGCTTCAAAGGCGTTGCTGCTGCTCCTGCAAAAGACACTAAAGATGCCAAGCCAGCTGCGACAACAGAGAAAAAAGCCGACGCGAAAGCTGACGTGAAGGCTGACCCAAAAGCCAAAAAAGAAGCTGATGCAAAGCCAGCTGCTGCAGAGCCAGCTAAGAAGTAATTCCTATCAAGGTATTGCAGGAAACTGCAATCCTCAAAAAACCCGCTGTACGAAAGTGCAGCGGGTGTTTTGCTGCCTGAAATATTGCACGTAGAATCCAAATCATCTATTCATAAGCTGCGACACGACAACCATGCTCACCATCGCCGCCATTTGTATCGGAGCCTGTGCTGGCGCTCTCGCTCGTTGGCAATTGGGGCTTTGGCTAAACCCCAGCAGCCTAGCTGTTGGTTCACTTAGCTTGCCTTGGGGAACTTTAGCGGCCAATTTGATTGGCGGTTATTTGGTGGGCGTATGTGTCGCCGTGTTTCAAGCCATGCCCAACCTTGACCCCATCTGGCGTTTGGCTTTGGTGACGGGTTTTTTAGGTGCGCTCACCACATTTTCTAGTTTTTCAGCCGAAGTTGTCAGCATGCTGAATCAAGGGCGATACGCGCTGGCCTTGCTAACGGCTGGTTTGCATTTATTTGGCTCATTAGCCTTAACGATTTTCGGCATGAAGTCAGCGGCATATGTTATAAATTGAGGGTAAGCCAACAAGCACAGCTGTAGAGACAACAGCTACTAGACTACAAGAGGTCAAAATGACACCAGTCGATGCAAGATTGAATCACATAGCCGTTGCACGTCGCACCATTTTGGAAAGTGGCGGCGCAGCACATGCCGGTTACCTGGATGGTTGGATTGAGCGTTCCTGGAAACGCTGTTTGTCCATAGGCTACACACCTCAAACAGCAGTTGAATTCGCTCAAATCAGTAGCCAAGACCTGCGCCGTGTCGACGTTGAAAACCATGAACTGGTTCACGCCGCTAAACCATTGATGGAAAAGTTAGGCCGCGCCATTGCCAGCACCCAATATTTCGCTATTTTGACCAATGCGCAAGGCATCGTTATCGACTCCAACGGCCCGATTGACCAAATCGACAAACGCGCAAAGTTAATCAGCCGTATTGGTGTGGATTTGTCTGAGAAAGCCATCGGCACCTCAGCTATAGGTGCTGTTTTGAAGGAGTTACAACCTGTTTGGTTGCACCGAGGCGAACATTTTTTCGATGACAATGCCGCCTTCAGCTGCGCCGGTTCACCCCTGTTTGGCTCACGCGGTCAATGTATAGGCATGCTGGACCTCACCGGCATCATGGCGCCAGAGCGCCCGGAGTTAAAACATTTAACCAGCTTGACGGCGCGCACCATTGAAAATGCCCTCTTGCTGCAACAGCCTCATCAATTGCTTTTGCGCATCAATTGGCCAGGCCAACCGCTGGGTGAAGATACCGATGGTTTGATCGCACTAAACAGCGACGGTTGTATTCTTGGTGCCAACCAAACGGCGCGACTGATGTTGCCACAATTGGCGCAACTCAACAACTTCAACATGCATGCCAGTGATTTGTTTGCCATGCCGTTCACGATGTTGTTTGACACCTCGCGACGTGCGCACGTTGTTATTGAAGTGCCCTTGTGGTCAGGACTGCGACTCATCGCTCTTGCTTTGCGCCCAGAAAACGAGCGAACCAATATGCATATCCGCACCGATTCTGCTAATGCCAGCCATGCATTGCGCGATGTGGAGGCTGAAATGATCAAACAAGCGGTCGATCAAGCCCGCGGCAACATCGCCCAAGCTGCACGCGACCTAGGTATCAGCCGTGCCACGCTGTATCGAAAATTAGTGACGGGTAAATCAGACAAAGCTCGAAAGCTTTTAAATTAAATTTTGAAAATTTCTTGATTTTATAGAAGTTTTGCTATATTTTTAATAGCATATTAGGAAGTAAAAAAGCTGGTTATAAGCATATTTATCACTTTAAAAAACGATTCTAAGCCGTTTCACCTTTTAAAAATGCATCTGCCGCAGGCGACACGGCTCGCAGCTTCCCTGCATCAAAAAAGTCATCCACTGGCAAATACGCCAACAACTTACCGTGCTCCAAATACGCCACATGCGTCGCAAGCCGTTTGACTTGGCCTAAGTTGTGGCTTGAAAATACCAGCGTCATGTTTTGTGTGGCAAAGTCATGCATCAGCGCCTCCACCTCGCGCTTGGCGTGCGGATCCATGCTGGCGGTGGGCTCGTCTAGCATCAGCACATTTTGCAGTGACGGATCTGACAAACACACCCATGCCCGCGCCAAGGCAACGCGCTGCTGCTGGCCTTGCGACAGCGTTTTGGCGGATCTCGAAGCCTCGTTTTGCAGCCCAACCCGCGCTAACGCCTCCAAAGCCCGCGTTTTAGCTTCTGCCCAGCGCACACCGCCTAGCCACAAACCCATGGCCACATTGGCTAGCGTGCTCGTGCGCAGCATGTGTGGCCGCTGAAACAGCATGGCTTGCCGCATATTGGCATCAGTCTGCAAGTTTCCCGCCATGTACCCTGATTTTTGACTACTTTTAGGCGTAATCAAGCCATTCAGCACCCGCAGCAAGGTGCTTTTGCCGCTCCCGTTCGACCCAATCAGCGCCAAGCGCTGACCTTGCAGAATCTGCAAATCAAGGTTTTGCAAGGCGGCCGTTTGCCCAAAATGCACGGACACGGCTTTGAGGTCGAACAACACCGGCGTGTTCATTATCTGAAGCGTCATAACCGCACACCTTTTGCCGATTCACCCGAGCTACCCAAAGCAGCTCGCACCACCGCCACCAATGCGTTCAGCAGCAGCACCACCGCCAGCAGCACCAAGCCCAAGCCCAGCGCCAGCGGCAGGTCACCCTTGCTGGTTTCCAGCGCAATGGCTGTCGTCATCACCCGTGTGAAGCCTTCAATATTGCCGCCCACCACCATCACCGCGCCCACTTCGGCAATAGCGCGGCCAAAAGCGGCCAGCAGCACCATCAGCACCGCGAAGCGCTCGTCCCACACGTGCAGCACAGCGCGCATGAAGCTGCTTGCCCCCATAGACTGCAGCTGCTCGCCATGCAACACGTCAGCATCTTCCACCAGCTGCCGCGTCAGCGCCGCCACAATCGGCAACACAAGCAGCGCCTGCGCCAAAACCATCGCTTTAACGCTGAACAACCACCCCAAATACCCCAAGGGCCCGGAGCGCGACAGCAGCAAATACACCAGCAATCCCACCACCACAGATGGAATCGCCAGCATCGTGTTCAGCAGCGCCAACACGCCACCCCGTCCCTGAAACCGTGCTACTGCCAGCCAAGCGCCCAGCAAAACACCCAAACCACTCGCCAAAAGTGTCGCCACGCCGCTCACCCACAGCGACCGCCCCACAATAGCCCACAAAGCGCCATCACCCGAAGCGATAAGCGAGAAAGCGGTGGTGAAAGATTGGCTGATGGAATTCATTCAGAACGTAAAAATGACGAGGTTAGCAAGGATAGCGACAAATTATTTTTTGGACAGCATTTCACACAACAAGGTGATGCGCTCGTTCATTTCATCTAAGGACGTGCATTCACCGGCAGACAAAAGAACGCCTGTATTCGATAGCAGCTCAACAACCGTGATGTCCATGCTGTACGCCTGCTCCCACGCTTCAATCGACGCGTAATATTGCTTGGTAGTAACATCTACGGTTAGCCTTGAACCATCTTCAGAGCGTTTTATATTGCTTTGAAACTTGCCTTCCAAATTACTTTGGAGGGCTGGATTTGACAGCGCTTTCCATGTATCGATGACCGCTTCGATGAATTTCATAAATTGATTAACAAGCTAAATTAGCTATAAATAAAATAGCACCTAAGGCAATAAATACGTCGGATAAAGGCATATTTATTGCGAAAATTGATCGAAATTGGCACTTATTCAACCCCGTTACTCGATTCTCAGCACATCTGTCGGCTTGAACCCTAAATCTGCGGCTTTGCCTTTGCGGGCGCGGGCGGCACGGGCGTTGTTGAGGCTGCGGATTTCCAGGGTTTCTTCGCGGGGTTTGCCGCCTCGGCCTATGCCTTTGATGTTGATGCTGCGGGTGTACGCCGCTGCGCCGGCTAGGGTGTCTTTGGCTTCCAAATCAATCAACATCAAGCCTCTGCCACCATGGGTCATGGCTTTCAAGTCGTTGATTTCAAAAGTTAATATGCGACCACCAGCGGAGGCGCAAGCCACGTGCGTGGCGGCGAACGGTGGCACGGCGGCGGCGTTGGTAGACAGCGACGGCCGATTCATAGACTCGCCATCGTTACAGGTCACAAACGCTTTGCCGGCTTTGAGGCGGGAGGTCATGCTCTCGACCGTCGCTAAAAAGCCGTAACCCGCAGAACTTGATAACAGCAAACTAGCGCTGGCTGGGCCTGCGAAGTAGTGGACTAATTTTGTGCCAGATTCCAATTCAATCAGCGTCGTCACCGGCTGACCATCGCCCCGCGCACCTGGCAGCATGGCGACAGGGACGGAGTAGACGCGACCATTGCCACCGAATGCTAACAACGTGTCAACTGTGCGGCATTCAAACGTGCCGTACAAATCATCGCCCGCTTTGAAAGCGAAGCTGGACGCCGCGTGCCCATGCGCTGTGCGTGCGCGAACCCAACCCATGGAACTCACAACGACCGTCACCGGCTCATCAACGATTTTCACCTCGACGACGGATTTTTTCTCGGTTTGAATCAGCGTGCGGCGTTCGTCGGCAAACTGTTTGGCATCGGTCTCGATTTCTTTGATCATCAAGCGGCGCAAAACCGCTGGGCTGCCCAAAATCTCTTCTAGTTTGCCCTGCTCGGTGCGCAATTCAGCCAATTCTTGCTCGATTTTGATGGCTTCTAAACGCGCCAATTGGCGCAGGCGAATGTCCAAAATATCGTCGGCTTGACGGTCTGACAAATTGAAACGGGCAATCAGCGCGGCTTTGGGTTCGTCTGCCTCACGAATAATCGCGATCACTTCGTCGAGGTTCAACAAAACGAGGGCGCGACCTTCCAAGATATGAATGCGGTCAAGCACTTTGTCCAGCTTGTACTGCGAGCGTTTGCCAATGGTTTGGTGGCGGAACTCAATCCACTCGCTCAGCATTTGGCGCAGCGACTTCAATGTCGGGCGGCCGTCAATGCCAATCATCGTGAGGTTGATCGACGACGACGTTTCCAGCGACGTATGTGCCAAAAGCGCCGTAATCAGCTCTTGCTGTTCGATTTTGCTGGTTTTGGGCTCGAAAACAAGGCGCACAGCCGCGTCTTTGTTGGACTCATCGCGCACCACGTCCAACACCGCCAGCACGCTGGCTTTGAGGTTGGTTTGCTCCAAACTCAGCGCTTTTTTGCTGATTTTGACTTTGGGGTTGGTGATTTCTTCAATTTCTTCCAGCACTTTTTGGGTGCTCACGCCAATCGGCAACTCGGTGACAACCAACTGCCACTGGCCACGCGCTAATTCTTCAATCTTCCAGCGTGCGCGCACTTTTAGCGAGCCACGGCCTGTGCGGTAAGCGTCGGCAATGTCGGCAGCGCTGCTGATGATTTGCCCGCCGCCCGGGTAATCTGGGCCTGGGATGATGGCGAACAGCTCGTCGTCACTTAGTTTGGGCGTTTTGATCAATGCCACGCATGCATCGGCAATTTCGCGCAAATTGTGGCTTGGGATTTCCGTCGCCAAACCGACTGCGATGCCGCTGGCGCCATTGAGCAAGGTAAACGGCAAACGCGCGGGCAATTGGCTGGGCTCGGTTTCACTGCCGTCGTAGTTGGGTGCAAAATCTACCGTGCCTAGGTCGATTTCGTCCATCAGCAAGCTGGTGATTTTGGCCAAACGTGCTTCGGTGTAGCGCATCGCGGCGGCGCCGTCGCCATCGCGTGAGCCAAAATTACCCTGACCGTCAACCAGTGGGTAGCGTTGCGAAAAGTCTTGCGCCATGCGCACCATGGCATCGTAGGCGGCAGAGTCGCCGTGCGGGTGGTATTTGCCCAAAACGTCACCCACCACGCGGGCAGATTTGACGGGTTTCGCACCTACGTTGCCGTTCGCCCCGCCGTAGCCCAAACCCATGCGCGCCATGGCGTACAAAATACGACGCTGCACCGGCTTTTGACCATCACACACATCGGGCAAAGCGCGGCCTTTGACGACGCTGAGCGCGTATTCAAGGTAGGCGCGCTGGGCGTAGGTGGCTAGATTGAGTTCATCATCAGCACCGGATTCAACAGCTAAGCCAGTTGAGTGTGGGGGTTCAGGAGGTTTAATGGAGGTCAAGTCAAGTTGGGTGGGGGCGGTCATGAAACTGTAAAACTGAGTATGTTGTGCTGAAGCGATGTTGTGATGATGCTTGATTTTTACTTAATTTTGAACCGTCGCTGAATCGGCAGTTGCCATGGGTGCAACCATATTGCCTCTGCCTACTGCGCCCCCCATCTGCATACGGACGCGGTTTGGTGTGCTGACTGTTTCGGCAGCGTTTTCTAGGCTGGCGATAACAACGGGCGGTTTGAGCGCCAAGTAAGTTTGAACCACGGTTTTGACATAGTTCTGCGTTTCTTTGTAAGGCGGAATTTTGTTGCCGTATTTTTGAACAGCGCCCTCACCCGCGTTGTAAGACGCAATGGCCAACTCCATTTGACCCGGAAACATATTGATCAACATACGCAAATACTTGGCGCCCGCGTTGATATTGGTTTTCGGGTCGCGCAGTTTTTGCTCCACGCTATTTTTTTTGTCGGCATTCACGCCAACGCGTTTAGCGGTGTCTGGCATCAGCTGCATCAAGCCAATCGCACCTTTGGGCGAGACGGCCAGTGGGTCAAAACCCGATTCTGCGACGATGAGCGCCTGCAACAGCTCAAAATCAATGCGGTGTGTTTTTGCCGCATCACGCATGTGGTGGCGCACCGCTTTGAAGCTGGGCGACACATCAAAATACGCTTGAATTTTGGAATTGGCCTTGTCTTTGGCGGCTAGGCTGGCGGCGCTTTCGGGCACTGAACTGCCATTTGAAACGCTCTTTAAGCCACCATTCGTTGTGTTTTTTGCCGCATTTTTTGACGCCAAGCCCTGCTGTGTATCAAAACTTTCGCCGCCTTTGAAAAACAACTCATAGCGTGCATCCACCCGTTCAGCGGCGAAATGCGCCACGCCTTTTTCGTCAATGAATCCATACACATCCGCACGCGCGGATTGCTGCGAAAATAATAGCAGAATAGGTAATAAATACGCCGCCTTGAGTCGTAATTTACCTATAAATTTAGCAATTTTATTAAAAATAGCAGCTGCCATCATATGGTTTAAATATCTACTTCCACCGAATCGCCGTGCAGCTCCATCAGCTCGCGCCGGCTGGAGGCTTCGCCTTTTCCCATCAACTTGGTGATCAAGTCTTCGGTCTCCTTGAAATTCATCTTACCCAGTTCAACGGGCAGCAAACGTCGCGTGTCGGGGTTCAGCGTGGTGTCCCACAGCTGCTCGGCATTCATCTCGCCCAATCCTTTGAAGCGGCTGATCGCCCAGCTGCCCTCTTTCACATTATCTTTGCGCAGTTTATCCAAAATCGCCTCTAACTCGCCGGCATCCAAGGCATAGACCTTAGAAGCCGGTTTTTTCCCCCGCGCGGGCGCATCAACCCTGAAAAGCGGTGGCCGCGCCACGAAGATATGACCCGTTTCTATCAATTTGGGGAAATGGCGGAAAAACAGGGTCAACAATAGCACCTGAATGTGCGAGCCGTCAACGTCCGCATCGCTCAAAATGCAGACTTTACCGTAGCGCAAACCGGTTAAATCAGGCGAATCATTAGGTCCATGCGGGTCCACACCAATGGCGACGGAGATGTCGTGGATCTCGGTATTGGCAAACAAGCGGTCGCGCTCGACCTCCCAGGTGTTCAAAATCTTGCCCCGCAGCGGCAAAATCGCTTGGTTTTCTTTATTGCGCCCCATTTTGGCGCTGCCGCCAGCGGAGTCTCCTTCAACCAAAAACACCTCGTTGAACAAAATGTCTCGGCTTTCGCAATCGGTCAGCTTGCCTGGCAGCACCGCCACACCCGAACCTTTGCGTTTTTCGACTTTTTGACCCGCTTTTTGGCGCGTTTGCGCGGCTTTGATGGCCAATTCAGCCAATTTTTTGCCGTAATCGACATGGTGGTTCAGCCACAGCTCTAAAGAAGGACGCACAAAACCTGAGACTAAGCGCACCGCATCACGCGAATTCAGCCGCTCTTTGATCTGCCCCTGAAACTGCGGGTCTAGCACCTTGGCGGACAGCACATAGCTGGCGCGGGCGAAGACGTCTTCTGGCATCAGCTTCACGCCTTTGGGCAGCAAACTGTGCAGGTCGATAAAGCTTTTCACCGCTGTGAACAAACCATCACGCAGCCCGCTTTCGTGCGTGCCACCGGCGCTGGTGGGGATCAAATTGACATAACTTTCACGCACCGGCGCACCGTCTTCAGTGAAGGCCACGCACCACTGCGCGCCCTCGCCCTCGGCAAAGCTTTCACTGGCCGCATCGGCAAAGCCTTCTTCTTCAAACAACGGAATCACGGGGTCTGCGTTCAGCGTTTGCATCAAATAGTCGCGCAAACCTCCTTTGTATTGCCAGGTTTGGGACTCCCTGGTTTTTTCGTTGACGAGTGTGACCGTCACGCCGGGCATCAGCACGGCTTTGCTGCGCAGCAAATGCATCAGCTCAGCCATCGGCAAGACGGCGGTTTCGAAGTATTTGGGGTCAATCCAGACCCGTACTGTCGTGCCGGTTTTACGGTCACCATCTGCAGTTTTGCGTATTTCCAAAGGCTCGACCACATCACCCGCTGCAAAAACGAGCTTGGCAACTGAGCCTTCGCGGTAGCTGATAGCTTCCAAACGTTTTGCCAACGCATTGGTCACACTCACGCCCACGCCATGCAAACCGCCCGAGAAGCTGTAAGCGCCGCCTTTGCCCTTATCAAACTTACCGCCCGCATGCAGCTGGGTGAACACCAGCTCAATCACAGGCGCGTTTTCCGTCGGATGCATGCCAAACGGGATGCCTCGGCCGTCGTCTTCAATACTGACCGAACCATCGCTGTGCAATGTCACCTTGATCTTTTTGCCATGCCCTGCTAGCGCCTCGTCGGCCGAGTTGTCCAACACCTCTTGGATAACATGCAGCGGGTTGTCGGTGCGCGTGTACATGCCAGGGCGTTGTTTGACAGGCTCTAGGCCTTTCAAGACGCGGATCGAGCTTTCGGAATATTCAGCAGGGGTAGATGAAGATGATGCGGGTTTCGTTGCCATAGCGTTGCATTGTAGACGGTTGCAAATGTTTACTGTACGAATAATCAGTACCGCGGATTTAGAGGCTTAGTTCGCATGCGACAGCAATTGATGACGAACTTGGCTAAACTCAAGCCATATGACGACATCACAACAAATACACAAGCCTCTTAGCCTGTCACAAGTGCTCATCTGCGGCGCCGCCATCGTGACGCTGGCCATGGGTATTCGCCACGGTTTTGGGCTGTGGTTGCAGCCTATCACGGCGCAGTATGGCTGGACGCGCGAAAATTTCGCCTTCGCCATCGCGATTCAAAATCTCTCTTGGGGCATCACTGGTATCGCGGCTGGCATGCTGGCTGACAAATTTGGGGCGTTCAAAGTCATCATTGGCGGTGCGCTTTTATATGCCGTGGGACTGTTTGGCATGGCATATGCGGCCACGCCGTTTCTTTTTGCGCTGTCTGCCGGCGTGCTGATTGGTGCGGCACAAGCGGGTACGACTTACGCGGTGATCTATGGCGTGATAGGCCGCAACGTTCCTGCTGAAAAGCGCAGCTGGGCAATGGGCGTGGCGGCGGCGGCAGGCTCGTTTGGGCAGTTTTTGATGGTGCCGACCGAGGGCTTTTTGATCAGCAGCTTTGGCTGGCAGCAAGCACTGGTGATGCTGGGTTTTGCCACGCTGTTGATGATTCCGCTGTCGCTCGGGTTACGTGAACACGCTTTTAGTAACGGCTCCGTACCTGCCAAACGTGACCAAACGATACTGGAAGCCTTGCGAGAAGCTTTCAAATACCCCAGTTTTCAGCTGTTGATGGCGGGCTACTTTGTCTGCGGCTTCCAAGTCGTTTTCATTGGTGTGCATTTGCCCAGTTATTTGAAAGACAAAGGCCTGTCACCCCAGGTGGCCAGTTACGCCTTGGCGTTGATTGGCTTGTTCAATGTGTTTGGCACTTATATTGCCGGCTCGTTAGGGCAAAGACTGGCGAAGCGCAAAATACTATCTTTTATCTACTTTGCCAGAGCCGTTTCAGTCGCTATCTTCATACTCGCGCCTCTAACACCGCTGAGCGTCTATATATTTGCCAGCGTCATGGGATTATTATGGTTATCAACAGTACCACCGACCAACGCACTGGTGGCGCAGATATTCGGCATCCAGCATTTGTCCATGCTCAGCGGCTTCGTGTTTTTCAGCCACCAAATTGGTTCGTTTTTAGGCGCGTGGATGGGCGCGGTGATCTTTGATGCGAATAAGAGCTACGACGTGATGTGGTACATCATCGTCGCGCTGGGTGTATTTGGCGGGTTGATTAATTTACCGGTGAAAGAATCGGCCGTACCTCGGTCTCAGCTGAAACCAGCTTGATATTGCCAAGAAACCATGCCACAGTTAAACCAAACCACGAAACGACTGCTCATTTGGGTGACGGTCGCCGTTGCTTTGGGCGCTGTGTTCATGGCTTATATTCGGCCGGAATTTATGGTTGAACTGGCGAATCAGATTTGGCTGTGTTTTTAGCAGCCCTTGTAGCTTTCCTTCAGCTTTGCTTTTACAGCCGAATTCTCTAGGTAGAATGCGGTATTAGCAGATTAAATTTCACTTTTACTCAACCCCTTATGACACCCATCACAGGAAGCATCGTTGCCCTTGCAACCCCCATGAATTTAGACGGCAGCGTGGACTACCCTGCGCTGCGTAAGCTGATCGATTGGCACATCACCGAAGGCACGGACTGCATCGGCGTGGTCGGCACCACGGGCGAATCGCCCACTGTCAACTTGCAAGAGCACTGCGAAATCATCCGTGTGTCGGTCGAAGAATCTAAGCGTTATGCAGCGGCAAATCCGCAAGTTCGCGGCGGTAAACACGTGCCTATCATGGCCGGCTGCGGGGCAAATTCGACCGTTGAAGCTATTGAATTGGCCAAATACGCCAAAGAAGTCGGTGCAGACTGTCAGTTGCAAGTCGTGCCCTACTACAACCGCCCTACGCAAGAAGGCCAATATCTGCATTTTAAAGCGATTGCTGAAGCCGTCGCGCTGCCTATGGTGTTGTACAACGTACCTGGCCGTACTGTGGCAGATATGTCAGTCGAAACGACCCTGCGTTTAGCGCACGTGGACGGTATTGTGGGCATCAAAGAAGCCAGCGGCAACATTGACAAAGCGCAGTGGCTGATCAAAGGCGCGCAAGCCTTGAAAGCGGAACTAAACAAAGATTTCGCCATCTACTCAGGCGACGACCCAACCGCAGTGGCGATGATGCTGTGCGGCGGCCAAGGAAATATCAGCGTGACGGCAAACATTGCGCCCAAGCTCTTGCATGAGCTGTGCGTGGCTGCTGTGGCGGGTGATATCAAAACAGCGATGGCGATTCAATTCAAACTACTGAGCCTGCACAAAGCCATGGGTCTGGAAGGCAACCCGATTGCAGTGAAGTGGGCGATGAAGCGTTTGGGTTTGTGCGGTCCAGCGATTCGCCTGCCGCTGACAGAATTAACTGCTGCCAGTCAACCCGCCCTAGAAGCTGCCATGCGGGAAGCTGGATTATTGGCTTGAAGAGTGGCTTAAATATTGCCCTCAATAGCAGCATGATCGAAATTATTTTGAAGGATTTAAGAGTGAACCGAAACCTAAAATTGAACACTTTGCAGCGCACCATCAGCTTGGTTGTGCTTTGCGCTTTTGGCTTGGGCGCTTGTGCTGTGATAGAGGAAGACAAAATCAATTACAAAAGCGTTCAAAAAGGAAATTCACTAGAAATTCCACCCGACTTGGTTCAACTCAGCCGTGACAACCGCTACCAACTGCCCGGCAACAGCAACTCTGCCAGTGGGTTTGAAGCGGGTAAATCGACGCAGACCGCAACCGCCACTGCGCCTTTAACCGTGGGCGATGTGAGCATTGAACGCGCAGGCAACCAGCGTTGGTTAGTCGTCAAGCGCGCTCCTGACAAAGTTTTTCCTGTCTTGCGTGATTTTTGGACAGACAACGGCTTTTTGCTCGCCACCGACGAGCAAAGCTTGGGCATCATTGAGACCGACTGGGCTGAAAACCGCGCCAAGTTGCCGCAAGACTTCATTCGTGCCAGCTTGGGCAAACTGCTCGATTCGATTTACTCGACCGGCGAGCGCGACAAGTTCCGTACCCGCATAGAGTTGAACAGCGCTGGCGCGACTGAAATCTATGTCAGCCATCGCGGCATGGTTGAAAAATATGCCTCCGGTAGTTCGGGCACCACCGTGTGGGAGCCGCGTGCGCCAGATCCAGAATTAGAGGTTGAATTTTTGCGCCGCATGATGGTGAAAATGGGTGTGACTGAAGAGCAATCCAAAAAGGTGGCTACTGCTGCGCCTGCGGTTCAAACCTCTAAAATCGTGACTGAAAACGGCCAAAGCGTGGTGCAAGTAAACGAAACTTTTGACCGTGCTTGGCGCCGTGTCGGCTTGGCATTGGACCGCACCGGCTTCACTGTGGAAGACCGCGACCGTACGCAAGGCATTTACTTTGTGCGCTATGTGGCGTTGAACCCCGACAAAAAAGAGCCAGGCTTTTTCGCGAAGATTCTCAATCTCAGCAACGATGCCAACACACCTGTTTTGAAATACCGCATTTTGGTTAAGACTAACAACGCTGCACAAACCACAGTCAGCGTGCAAAACGCAACGGGTGGCGCAGCACCAGCCAAAGATACGCAAAATATTCTCAAGGTTCTGGCCGACGATTTGAAATAATATTCATCGGTAAATCAGCCATGCTCCGCTACAAAAATCTGAGCAGCGGTAGCACGGGAAACGCAACACTGGTGGAAGCCAGTGTTGGTCGCGGAACGACATCAAACCATAAGCCAAGTCGCGTTTTGGTTGATTGCGGCATGCGGCTTTCTCGTCTGCTAGATTTGCTGGCTGTGGCAGATGTGCAGCCAACAGATATTGACGCCATCTTCATCACCCACGAGCACAGCGACCACATTGGCTGCGTCACACAGCTGGCTTCGCGCTACAGCATTCCGGTATGGGCAAGCCAAGGCACCCACGCTGCATTGCAAGACATGCAGAGCAAACTCCGCGCCAAACAGCCTTCGCACTCTCAGTTGGTGCCGGGCTTTGAAGCATTGGTTCGCATTGCCTCTGACACCTGCTCCTTCGAGATTGGCGACTTAAGGCTTAACCCTTTCACCGTGCCGCACGACGCGCGCGAACCTTTGCAGCTGACATGCGGTGATGGCAATGCGAAACTCGGCATTTTGACCGACCTAGGCCACGCCAGCCGCCATGTTCTTGACAACCTAACCGGTTGCAATGCGCTGCTTCTAGAAAGCAACCATGACGAAGATATGCTGAGCAACTCGAAATACCCTTCGTTTTTAAAAGCACGTGTGGGTGGTGATTTCGGCCATTTGTCGAACGCGCAAGCAGCAGAGGTTTTGTTTGCCGTGATGCACGACAAGCTGCGCCACGTCAGCGCTGCTCATTTGAGCCAGCAAAACAACCACCCCTCGCTGGCTCAAGGCGCTTTGGCGACTGTGCTGGGATGCCTACCAGCTGAGATTTTGGCAGCCTGCCCCGAAACGGGCACGCCATGGATGACGGTTTAAAACCAAAAAAACACCGGCGTAAAAAAACCGCTAACTCTTGCGAGTAGCGGTTTTTTATTAACCTGCGATTTGCTTTGCAGCAAACCACACGGTTAAAGAAGAATTACTTCTTTGCGCCTTCAACAGCTTTAGTTGTAGCAGCTTTAGCAGCGTCAGCAGCAGCTGGAGCAGCAGCAGCTGGAGCAGCTGGAGCAGCTGGAGCAGCTGGAGCAGCAGCAGCGTCTTTAGCAACTTCAACAACTGGAGCAACTGGAGCAACTACAGCAGCAGCTGGAGCAGCAGCAGGTGCTTCAACTTTAGCTTCTTCTTTTTTACCGCAAGCGACGAGAGCAGCAGCAGCGATAACAGCTGCGATAACGATTGATTTGTTCATGAGAGTGTCCTTAGTAATTAATAAATAAGAGAAAACAATTTCCGGAAATTGTCAAAACGCTAACCCTCTCAACAACGTGATGTCTAACGAACTGCTAAACAACCCATCATGTCAAAAGCGAGTGCTTCAACATTAGATGAAAAATACTCGAGTTTCTTGCACCTAAGCCTCTAATTATAGCTGTAATTCATGACCTACCCGTGGAAACCCTTGGTAACTTTGCTTTTGCTTTATAAAAACTTACATACAGTTGTGACATGAAGACACTTTTTTATAGCAACCAACCCGCATCCGCCCATTCTTGCAAAAGCGCCATCGCACCATCACTGGCTTTAGTGAGGTCTTTTGGTTCAAGAAAGCGCTGATTCGCCAAACGTTGCATCAGCACCGCATCTTTGCCTGCAGCGCGCCAGCTCTCGCCGTTTAAAAAAATGTGCCGCGCATCAAACAGCATCTGGCTGCGGGGGTGCAGATCAACGCGATTTTGGCGCGTCAAAATGATGTCTTTCCCACTCTCAGGCTCGGGTTCGTCAAACCACACATTCGCTTTCGGCTCAGTCAAATACTGGCCCAAATTGCGAGCCAAAGCGTCAGGGTCAGACATGGCTTTTTCCACCGCTGCTTTGGCGAAGTCTAGCAGCGCAGCTGGAATTTGCGCTGGTGCTTCCACGGCTTCTTGCTTCGGGTCTTTGTAGAGCTTTTTTACTACGTTTTTAATAGCGAAATTGGCATTATATTCGCCGGCTAGAGCACCATTTTCATCATCGTTTTCATCGTCTTCCTCGCCCTTGTCATCTTCTAGATCCTCTTCATCCTCCAGCGTGTCATCCGCAAACCGCTGCAACAGCTCCCGCGCCAGCTCCAGCTCTGCCGGCGCTCTGAAACCAATCGAATACGTCATGCACTCGCCCACCGCCACGCCCTCGTGCGCGTACATGGGTGGTAGGTACAGCATGTCACCGGCTTCTAAAACAAACTCTTGTTCGGGCGCAAAATTTGCCAAAATTTTCAGCGGTACATCTTTTTGCAATGTCAAATCTTTCTGCTTGCCAATTTTCCAGCGGCGCTTGCCCTCAGCCTGCAGCAAAAACACATCGTAACTGTCAAAATGCGGCCCCACACCACCGCCGTCGGTCGCAAAGCTGATCATCAAGTCATCCAGCCGCGCATCAGGTGCGAAGCGGAATTGGTTTTTCAGCTCATAGGCGGCTTGGTTGTGCAAATCAACGCCTTGCACCAGCAGCGTCCAATTCGGGGTTTCCAATGCAAGTAATGCGTCCGGATAGATCGGGCCGTTCGCCATAGTCCATTGAACGGCAGCTTTTTTGCTGCTTTTTGCCGCTGGTTTGGTCACCGTTTCAACAATCAAGCGCGACTCCACATCGTCCTGCTCCGCCATGGCAAACAGCTCTTCCCGCGACAACAATGGCTTGAAACCGGCAATCGCAGCCCGAATCAGCAAGGGCTTTTTCTGCCAATACTTGCGCATGAACTCTGCAGGACTGATATTGCCCAGCAGTTGCAGCGGTAGATTGGGTGGAACGATGTTTGTCATAGGTGCTGAAATATTAGCTGATTTCTTAGTTTTGGGTGTTGTTTTAGGCATGCGACAATTGTCGTATGGAAATCACCAAACAATGCGTCGTTGCCCTCACCTGGACGCTGAAAGACACCCTGGGCGAAGAATTGGACGTTTTAGACGAACCGGTTGAGTTTTTAGTGGGCGGCAACGACCTCTTAGAAAAAGTGCAAGAAGCCCTGCAAGGCCACAGAGCTGGCGCCAAGCTAGACCTGCACCTGGAGCCCGAGGAAGCCTTCGGCGACTTCAACGACCAGCTCATCTTCCTAGAGCCCCGCGCCCTCTTCCCAAAAGAGCTAGAAGAAGGCCTCACCTTCGAAGGCAGTGCCCTACCCGCTGGCTGCAACCCCGAACTACCCAAAGACGTGGTCTATGTCGTCACAGACATCTACCCCGAACACGTCGTTTTGGACGGCAACCACCCGCTAGCCGGCATCGCCATTCGCCTGCACCTAAAAGTAATAGGCGTGCGCGAAGCCACCCTAGACGAAATCGGCGCAGGCACCTGCGGCTCAGGCTTCTTTAAATTGCAGTCAGATTCGGGTTATATGCCTGGGAATGATACAGTTCATTGAATTTAAGGCATCAAATACACCTTTCCCCGCTAACCCTTACCTGTTGAGCCGTACCCCCCAGCGCCCCGCTCACTCGCCACCCCAAACTCACTCACCACATTGAATTGAGCCTGCACCACGGGCACGATAACCAATTGGGCAATGCGCTCCATCGGCTCAATCGTGAAAGGCGTTGGGCTACGGTTCCAGGTGCTGACCATGAGCTGGCCTTGGTAGTCGCTGTCTATCAATCCGACCAAATTACCCAGCACGATACCGTGTTTGTGCCCCAAACCTGAGCGCGGAAGGATCATGGCGGCGAAATTGGGGTCGAGCATGTGAATGGCGATGCCGGTGGGGATGAGCTGCCAGGCGTTGGGTGGCAGGGTGACAGCCTCGTTGATGCAGGCACGCAGATCTAGGCCGGCGCTGCCAGGCGTGGCGTAGGCAGGTAATTGGCTCGCCATGCGGGCGTCCATGATTTTGACATCTATTTTCATAAGTGGTGAAATTTAAATAATATTTTTACGCAGATTGGCCTAGTCTTGCCGCAATATCAGCCACCAATTGCTTGGCCAATTCTCGTTTCGATGCTCTAGTCAGCTCTTTGACTGATTTGGCATCAACCAATAACAACGCGTTGTCATCTTGCCCAAAAGTTGCTGGACCGATGTTACCCACCAACAGCGGCACACCTTTGCGGATGCGTTTGGCTTGGGCGTTGACCAGCAAATCTTGGCTTTCTGCGGCAAAACCGACACAAAACAAACCATCAGGCATACCGGACAAGCCTTTTTTACCGCGTTCTGACTGTGCAATCGTCGCCAAAATATCTGGGTTTTCGACAAAACTGAGTTGAGGGACATCACCTGTGCCATCTTTTTTCAGTTTTTGATCGGCAGGATTGGTGGGGCGCCAGTCTGCCACAGCAGCCGATGCTATGAAAATAGTAGCATAATCAGCATATTTCACGGCGGCTAGCATCATATTATGAGCTGATTTGACATCCACCCGCTTGACCCCACGCGGTGTGGACAGGCTGACGGGGCCGGCGATGAGCGTCACATCCGCACCCGCTTCATATGCCGCCCGCGCGATGGCGAAACCCATTTTCCCGCTGGACAGGTTGGTAATACCGCGCACGGGGTCGATCGCCTCATACGTTGGACCAGCAGTTATCAGCACTTTTTGGCCCAAGAGTGACTTGGGGGTGAAAAAAGCGATCAAATCCGCCAAAATCTCATCTGCCTCCAGCATGCGGCCATCGCCCACTTCACCGCAGGCTTGGTCGCCCTCGCCCACATCCAGCACGGTGTTGCCATCTTGTTTGAGCTGGGCGACATTGCGCTGCGTGGCTGGGTTCGCCCACATTTCGCGGTTCATGGCCGGGGCGAGGATAAGGGGGACTTCTGCAATCGGACGTGCTAAGCACATCAAACTGAGCAATTCATCCGCGCGTCCGTGCAGCAATTTCGCCATGAAATCGGCGCTGCAAGGTGCAATAACAATAGCATCTGCCCCGCGCGTGAGGTTGATATGCGGCATGTTGTTCGCAATGCCCTCTCCGTTCACACGCACAGCCGTGTCATCCCACTGCGACCCAAACACTTGTCGACCAGACAAGGCTTGCATGGTCACTTTGGTCATGAAATGCTCGGCCGCTTCGGTCATAACGACTTGTACAGAGGCACCCTCTTTGACCATGGCGCGGCACAACTCAGCCGCTTTGTAGGCGGCTATGCCACCTGAGAGGCCGAGGACGATGTTTTTGCCAGCTAGTTCGAGAGATGAATTACTCATACTTTGATTAATTTGAAGAATAAAAGACTGTAACCGTTCGGGCTGAGCCTGTCGAAGCCTTCGGCAACCCTTCGACATGCTCAGGGCGAACGGAATGGGTCATTGAATCGTAAAAAAATGCGTTTTTAACAAAATAGCAATGTACCAGACCTTTATAATTAGCCTTTCCACCTCCTTGGACGTTTAGCTGTCCATTCTGGCATGACCAAATTCGTATTCGTTACCGGCGGTGTGGTGTCTTCCCTTGGGAAGGGCATCGCATCTGCATCATTGGCCGCACTTTTAGAGTCGCGCGGCCTCACAGTCACTCTCATCAAGTTAGACCCCTACCTCAACGTCGACCCCGGCACCATGTCGCCGCTGCAGCATGGCGAGGTGTTTGTCACCGACGACGGTGCCGAGACTGACTTGGATTTAGGCCACTACGAGCGTTTCATCGAAACGCGGATGCGCAAGTCCAACAACTTCACCACCGGCCAAATCTACCAAAGCGTGCTCGACAAAGAGCGCCGTGGCGACTATTTGGGCAAAACCGTGCAGGTGATTCCGCATGTGACCAACGAGATTCAAGAATTCGTCAAACGCGGTGCGCGTTTTGGCGAGGCTGACGCCGTCGACGTGGCGATTGTAGAAATCGGCGGCACGGTGGGCGACATTGAATCGCTGCCGTTCCTAGAGGCCGTGCGCCAAATGAGCCTGAAAATGGGTCCGGCGAACACCGCGTTTGTTCACTTGAGCTACGTGCCGTGGATTGCCGCGGCTGGCGAACTGAAAACCAAGCCAACCCAGCACACCGCCAAGCAGTTGCGCGAAATCGGTATCCAAGCTGATGCCTTGCTATGCCGTGCTGATCGCCCGATTCCGCAAGACGAACGCGCCAAAATTTCGCTGTTTTGCAACATCCCCGAAGCCGCCGTGATCAGCATGTGGGATGTGGACACCATCTACAAAGTGCCGCGCATTTTGCACGAACAAGGCTTGGACGATTTGATTTGCGACAAGCTGCGTTTGACCACCCAACCAGCCAATTTGCAGCGCTGGGATGACTTGGTGCACGAAACGGCCAATCCGACAGGCGAAGTCCGCATCGCCATGGTGGGCAAATACATCGATTTGGGCGACAGCTACAAATCACTGAACGAAGCGGTTCGCCACGCGGGCATGAAAAACCATGTCAAAGCGTCTATCAGCTACATCGATTCTGAAACCATTGACGATGCCACCGCCTCGCAATTGGCGCAATTCGACGCCATTTTGGTGCCCGGTGGCTTTGGCGAACGTGGCGTGGAAGGCAAAATCAGCACCGCGCACTTTGCCCGCGTCAGCAAAATCCCCTACCTCGGCATTTGCTTGGGCATGCAAGTGGCAACCATCGAATTTGCGCGCAACGTGGCTGGTTTGAAAGACGCGAACAGCACCGAGTTCGCCCCGCACGGCCCGCACCCTGTCATCGCTTTGATCACCGAATGGAAAGACGCCGACGGCACCATCAAAACCCGCAACGCCAATTCTGACATGGGCGGCACCATGCGCCTGGGTGCACAAAGCTCTGATGTTGCCAAGGACACGTTGGCGCACAGTATTTACGGCGATGTGGTGACCGAACGCCACCGCCACCGTTTTGAGGCGAATGTCAACTATCTGGACCAATTGCGCAAAGCGGGTTTGGTGATTTCCGCCTTGACGCAGGCAGACCATTTGACAGAAATTATCGAATTGCCAAGCAGCGTTCACCCATGGTTTGTCGGCGTGCAGTTTCACCCTGAGTTCAAATCAACACCGTGGGACGGTCATCCGCTGTTCAACGCGTTCATCAAAGCGGCGCTGGATCATCAAGCAGCTGGCAAAACACACAAGGCGGTTGCATGAAACTCTGCGGGCATGAAATTGGTTTAGACAAACCATTTTTTCTGATCGCAGGAACCTGCTCGATTGAGGGCTTGGAAATGTCTATCGAAGTCGCTGGCCGGCTCAAAGAAGCGACCGACGCACTGGGCATTCCGCTGATTTACAAAGGCTCGTTCGACAAAGCGAATCGCTCATCTGGCGCTACCCGCCGTGGCGTGGGCATCGATGCTGGTTTGAACATTTTGGCCGAAGTTCGCAAGCAATTGGGTTTGCCCGTTTTGACGGACGTGCATGAAATCGACCATATTAAAGAAGTCGCCAGCGTGGTGGATGTGCTACAAACCCCCGCCTTTTTGTGCCGCCAGACCGACTTTATCCGCGCTGTGGCACAAGCTGGCAAACCCGTCAATATCAAAAAGGGGCAATTTTTAGCCCCGCATGATATGAAAAACGTGATCGACAAAGCCCGCGCTGCCGCCAAAGAAGCGGGTATGGAAGAAGACAATTTCTTGGCCTGCGAGCGGGGTGCAAGTTTTGGCTACAACAACTTGGTCAGCGACATGCGCAGCCTGTCCATCATGCGCGAAACCGGTGCGCCTGTGGTGTTTGATGCGACCCATTCAGTGCAACTGCCGGGCGGCCAAGGCACGACATCTGGCGGGATGCGCGAGATGGTGCCCGTGTTGGCACGTGCGGCCGTGGCGGTCGGTGTGGCAGGTGTTTTCATGGAAACGCATCCAAATCCAACAGAGGCATGGTCAGATGGGCCGAATGCTGTGCCTTTGAAGCACATGAAGGCTTTGTTGGAAACCTTGCTTGCTCTTGACCGTGTGACCAAGAAAAATGGCTTTTTAGAGAACAATTTTGAAGCTTAAAGATTCGCATCGCCATGGATTCCCGCCTGCGCGTGAATGACGGTTCGAAGTATGTTTTTGGTTAGTTTTTTTGGAGAAAGTAAATGAGTGCAATTGTTGATATCGTCGCCCGTGAAATTTTGGATTCACGCGGCAACCCGACTGTGGAATGTGATGTTTTGCTGGAAAGTGGCACCATGGGTCGTGCGGCTGTGCCCAGCGGTGCATCCACCGGTTCACGCGAAGCAATTGAGCTGCGCGATGGCGACAAATCTCGCTATCTCGGCAAAGGCGTGTTGAAAGCGGTTGAGCACATCAACACTGAAATCTCCGAAGCGATTTTGGGTTTGGACGCCAGTGAGCAAGCATTTTTGGACCGCACGCTGATTGACCTGGACGGCACCGAGAACAAATCTCGTTTGGGCGCAAACGCCACCCTGGCAGTCAGCATGGCAGTGGCCCGCGCAGCGGCTGAAGAAGCTGGCTTGCCACTGTACCGCTACTTCGGTGGCAGCGGCGCGATGCAAATGCCTGTGCCGATGATGAATGTGGTCAATGGCGGTGCGCACGCCAACAACAACCTTGACTTGCAAGAGCTGATGATTATTCCGGTCGGTGCGCCCTCTTTCCGCGAAGCGGTGCGTTATGGCGCTGAAGTGTTTCACGCCCTCAAGCAAATTTTGCATGACAAAGGCATGAGCGTGGCTGTGGGTGACGAAGGTGGCTTTGCGCCCAACGTCGCCAACCACGAAGCCGCGATTTTGATGATTTTGGAAGCGATTGAAAAAGCCGGTTTCGTGGCTGGCGAACAAATCGTCCTTGGCTTGGACTGCGCTGCCAGCGAGTTCTACAAAGATGGCAAATACGAACTCAAAGCCGAAGGCCTGTCTTTGACGGCTGAACAGTGGACGGATATGCTGGCGACTTGGGTTGATAAATACCCCATCATCAGCATTGAAGATGCGATGGCTGAAGGCGACTGGGATGGCTGGAAGCATTTGACCGAAAAACTCGGCAGCAAAGTGCAATTGGTGGGTGACGACTTGTTTGTCACCAACACCAAGATTTTCAAAGAAGGCATTGACAGGAAAATTGCCAATTCCATCTTGATCAAAATCAACCAGATTGGTACCTTGACCGAGACCTTTGCAGCCATCGAAATGGCCAAACGCGCGGGCTACACCGCCGTCATCAGCCACCGCTCTGGCGAGACGGAAGACACGACCATTTCTGACATCGCTGTGGGAACCAACGCAGGGCAGATCAAAACCGGTTCATTGAGCCGCTCTGATCGTATCGCCAAGTACAACCAGTTGCTGCGCATCGAAGAAGACTTGGGTGATGTGGCCAGCTACCCAGGGCGTGACGCTTTTTACAGCATTCGCTGATTCGGAAAGAAGCTGACTGTCATGACGCGACGTTTTTCAACCGTCAATCAAGCATGATTAACGTATGAGTAAACGTGTCGTCATGGTTTTGCTGGTTTTTTTGCTGCTGGTGTTTCAAGCGCAGCTGTGGTTTGGCCATGGCAGCTTGGGGCATGTGACACAAATGACCAAGCAGCTCAATGGTTTGAACACCACGACTGCCCGTCTACAAACGGAAAACAAGCAGCTCAAAGCCGAAGTGGAAGACCTGAAAACCGGCATGGACATGGTTGAAGAAAAAGCTCGCTTTGAGTTGGGCATGTTGAAGCCGAATGAAATTTTGGTGCAGTACACCAAATAATCCATCACTTAGGTTTTGCTTTGAAAATTGCCATCGTAGGTGCGGAAAGTACCGGAAAATCTGAACTGGTCAAGCAGCTTACGCAACATTTTGAAGCGCAAGGCAAGGCTGTTAAACATATCCCTGAATACCTGCGTACTTGGTGCGAGGCAGAAAAACGCACACCCCGACAAGACGAGCAACTGGCCATAGCCACAGAACAGATACGACAAATTGAGTCGCCACCTTTGGCCGACTCCAGTGGCGATATCTTGCTTGCCGACACCACCGCATTAACTGTTGCGGTCTACAGTGATTTACTGTTCAACGATAGCGCTTTGTACGATATGGCACTCGCTCATCAGCGCACATTTGAAACCACCCTACTGATGGGCTTAGATCTTTCATGGGTGCAAGACGGTATTCAACGCGATGGCGCGCATATGCGTGAGCCCGTCGATGCCGCACTGCGCGACGCACTCACCCGTGGCGGTATTCAATTTCAAGTGGTTTACGGCACCGGTGAATCGCGTTTGCACAACGCGTTGCGCTGCCTAAATAGTCAGGTTGAGGATACATCCGCTGAAGATATCAGCTTGAAAAGTCATCCACAGCGCTTGCGAAACTGGGTCTGCGAACGCTGCTCAGACTCCGTATGCGAGCATCGCTTGTTTAGAGATTTGATTAAGAAATAAACATTAGTTCATTGAACCAAGCCTGAATCACCCGGCAAACTTTTGACGGCACTTTCAGCTTTGATAAAAATTTGCGCTGCATCCACAGGGTCAAACCGCTGCTGTTGACCGCAAAACTCGCACGACACTTCCACATCGCCACGTTCAGCCAAAATTTCTGCTACTTCGGTTTGACCGAGGTTCAAAATCATGTTGCTGACACGTTCACGTGAACAGTTGCAGGCAAATTTGGCAGGCAATGGCTCATAACGAACCACCGCTTCCTCCCAAAACAGGCGGTGCAAAATCTCATTCGCATCCAGCGTCAGCAGCTCTTCTTGCTTCAAGCTGGCGGCAAACACGGCCAAGCGGTTGTAATGCTCGTTCAAACCAATTTCGTCTTCATTGCGCTTGCTGACCATGCTGCCCGCCAAATTGCCTTCCCCCTGCATGGGCAGGCGCTGAATCAGCAGCCCTGCGGCGACGGTGTCGTTCGCAGCCAGCACCATGGTGGTATCCAACTGCTCGCTTTGCAGCATGTAATGCTCTATCACGCTGCTCAGCTTTTCAATTGGCTGGCGGTGGTCGTCAAACAACGGCACCACGCCTTGGTAAGGCTGTTGGCCTGGAAACTTGTCTTTGGGGTCTAAGATAACGGCACAGCGGCCTTTATTATCCACATTGACCATTTGCGACAAGTTGCTGTCGGCTGACACATCGCCAATCACGGTCGCGGTTGAACGAAAACTCAAGTCAGACTGCACCTCTGCGACAACCAGCTTTACAGGGCCGCTGCCTGTCGTCCCAGCAATTTGCAACGTCAAACTGCCGTTGAACTTGATGCTGGACTGCATCAACACCGCCGCCGCCGTCAGCTCGCCCAGCATGTGACTCACAGGCGCAGGGTAGGCACCGGTGGTCGTATTCGCAGCGCGGCGCTGCAAAATCTCTTGCCAGCTGTCGGTTAAACGCACCAGCGTGCCGCGTACCGGCAAACCATCAAAGAGGAATTTGTGAACATCAGACATAAAAAATCACTAAACATGAAAACATGTGAGTTTAATCCGTTCGCCCTGAGGTATCGAAGGGTTCTTAAAGGCCTCGATACCTCAAGCCCGAACGGTGTGGGTTTTAACGGTATAGGTCCATCAACTGATCTTTTTCAAACCAGTCTTAAACCGCAACGCATTGTCAACATAGTGCTTAGCAATCCCCAAAAGGCCAGCTTGCTGCTCAGCCGACAGCTCCCGCACCGCCTTGGCCGGGCTGCCGATAATCATGCTGCCATCAGGGAAGACTTTACCTTCAGTCACCAGCGAAGCCGCACCAACGATGCAGTTTTTACCAATCACCGCGCCATTCAGCACAATCGCGCCAATGCCGATCAGCGTCCCATCGCCTACCGTACAGCCATGCAGCATCACTTGGTGGCCGACGCTCACGTTGTCACCAATGATGAGTGGTTTACCAGGATCACCATGCAACACGCAGGCATCTTGAATATTCGTGTTTTTACCAATGGTGATGGTCTCTGAATCACCGCGAACAACGGAGCCAAACCACACGTTGGCGTTCTCAGCCATACGCACATCGCCTATCACCTGCGCACTGTCTGCCACCCACGCGCCAGCAGCCAGTTGGGGGGTTAGATCGTCTAATTGGTAAATCGCCATGGCAGATGTCCTTTGCGTGTTTTATGGGTTGAATTAACTACAATTGTAAGGATGCAAGCAAGCCCAGAACTGCGTCAAACCGCTTATAGCGCCTTTATCAGCCCAAATATAGAGAATAAAATGGCTTTAGCTAGCGTATTACCTTTCTATACCGCTATAAATAGTGTAGCAATTATCGCGTCAAACGACGCGCAATCCAAACCCGGCGTACCAGCCAAACCTGAATTGCTGGAGCCGCTGAATGTAGACAAACGTTCCCCTTTCACCCCCGCCGGCCATGCCGCGCTGATGCATGCGATTTGCCATATTGAATTTAATGCGGTGAATCTGGCTTTGGATGCGATTTGGCGCTTTGACGGTATGCCAAAACAGTATTACTTGGATTGGGCACAAGTCGCCAAAGAAGAAGCCTACCACTTCAGTTTGCTACAAAACCATTTGAAATCAATCGTTTACGATGCAAACAGATACTATGAATACGGCGACTTCCCGGCGCACACCGGTTTATGGAGCATGTGCGAGAAAACCAAAGACGACATCGTTGCCCGCATGGCCCTGGTGCCGCGAACCTTGGAAGCGCGTGGTTTAGATGCCACGCCGCTTATACAAGCCAAGCTGCGTAAGGTGAAAACGTCGTATGCAACCGAAGCCATTGAGATATTGGACATCATTTTGCGCGACGAAATCGGCCACGTCGCGATTGGCAACCACTGGTACCGCTGGCTGTGCAAGCGTGATGGGCTTGACCCCATGCACCATTACGCCACCTTGCACAACCGGCATGCTGCACCAAAATTAAGAGCACCGTTTAATTTAGAAGCCCGCTTTAAAGCGGGGTTTACACCGCAAGAAATTGCTTTTTTAAGCGCCTAGCGCAATCGCTGAACCACTTGGCAAAAGTAACCGAAGAAGACAACACACCCAAAACCATTGCCTCCTGATCAGCCACGGTGAGCTTGCCGCGCACATAGGCGCGTCCCGCGAAATGGTGAATAAGTTTATGCAGACATAAAAAAGGGAGCTAGGCTCCCTTTTTTATGTGTAGCAACGCAATTCGGGATTAACCCATATGCAAACCACCATTCACCGAGAAGTCCGCACCCGTGGTGTAGCCACCGTCTTCAGACGCCAACCAGGCGATGATGGAGGCGATTTCGCTGGGTTTGCCCAGGCGCTTGACGGGAATGGTCGCCACAATTTTGGCCAACACATCTTCACGGATGGCATTGACCATGTCAGTACCGATGTAGCCTGGACTGACGGTGTTGACCGTCACGCCCTTGGTCGCCATTTCTTGCGCCAACGCCATGCTGAAGCCGTGCATACCGGCTTTGGCAGCCGAGTAGTTGGTTTGGCCGGCTTGGCCTTTTTCACCGTTGACAGAGCTGATGTTGATGATGCGACCCCAGCCCTTGTCCACCATGTCACCCACCACTTGCTTGGTGACGTTGAACATGCTGTTGAGGTTGGTTTCGATCACACCGTCCCAGTCTTCGCGGGTCATTTTCAGGAACATGCGGTCTTTGGTGATGCCGGCGTTGTTCACCAACACGTCAATCATGCCATGCTCTGCCTTGGTTTTGGTGAAAGCTTCAACCGTAGAGTCCCACGCTCCCACGTTACCCACTGACGCATAGAACGTGTAGCCCAAAGCGGCTTGTTCGGCGATCCACTTGGCGTGGTCACGTGTTGGGCCGCAGCCGGCGATGACTTTGAAGCCCTCTTTGTGCAAGCGCTGGCAAATGGCGGTTCCGATGCCACCCATACCGCCTGTGACGTAAGCTACTTTTCCATTCATGATGATGCTCCTGTTGTGGTTATAAAAAATTATTTGAAATCGCTAATGACATGATTGGGAAGGGAAATAACGTGCAGTTTTAACGCTCAATCGTCAGTGCCACGCCCATGCCACCGCCGATACACAGCGACGCAATGCCCTTCTTCGCGTCGCGTTTCGCCATTTCGTGCAACAGTGTCACCAAAATACGGCAGCCGGACGCGCCAATCGGGTGGCCAATCGCAATCGCGCCGCCGTTGACGTTAATTTTGCTGGTGTCCCAGCCCATTTCTTGATTCACAGCGCAGGCTTGTGCGGCGAAAGCTTCGTTGATTTCCAGCAAATCGAGGTCTTGTGCGCTCCAACCCGCGCGTTTCAGGGCGATTTGAGAAGCGGATACTGGCCCCATACCCATCATGGCTGGGTCTAGACCTGAGGTCGCGAAGCTGGCGATACGGCCCAAAGGCTTCAAGCCCAGTGCAGCAGCCTTGGCAGCGGTCATCACCATCACGGCGGCTGCGCCGTCGTTGATGCCTGATGCATTGCCTGCGGTCACGCCGCCGGCTTTGTCAAACGCTGGGCGCAAACCGGCCAAGCCTTCAGCGCTGGATTTGCGGTTGATGAACTCGTCTGCCGCAAAAACGATAGGGTCGCCCTTTTTCTGCGCGATGATGAAAGGCATGATTTCGTCTTTAAAACGACCTGAATCTTGCGCCGCAGCGGCTTTGGTTTGGCTGGCCAGAGCCAAAGCGTCTTGCATGTCGCGGGTGATACCGAATTTTTTGGCCACGTTTTCAGCGGTGATGCCCATGTGGTACTGGTTGTAAACGTCCCACAAGCCGTCCACAATCATGGAGTCGATCATCTTCCAGTCACCCATGCGCTGACCGTCGCGGCTGCCCAGCAGCACGTGTGGCGAGGCGCTCATGTTTTCTTGGCCACCAGCGATGACGATCTCAGAGTCACCATAAGCCACGGCTTGGGCAGCCAGCATGACAGATTTGAGGCCAGAGCCGCAAACGGCGTTGATGGTTAAACCAGGGGTGGCTTGGTTCAAGCCGCTTTTGATGACCGCTTGACGCGCCGGATTTTGCCCCGCGCCGGCTGCCAGCACCTGACCCATGATGACTTCGCCGACTTGGTCAGCTTGCAAACCGCTGCGTTTCAGGACTTCGGCAATAACGGCTGCGCCCAGTTCAGTCGCTGGTGTTTTGGCGAGGGTTCCGCCGAATTTGCCAACGGCAGTACGGGTGGCGGCGACGATAACGATATCTTGCATGATGGCTCCTTAAAAATTATGAAATACAATAAAAAGATGAATTCAAATGTGCAAATGACTTAAACCGCCTTGGCTTTCACATAGCGACCAGGCGCTGGCTCAATGGCTTTGAGTTTGCCTTTGCCATAGGTTTTAGGTGCAGCAATCTGTTTCCCTCCGTTTCCAGCCAACCAAGCAGACCAATCTGTCCACCAGCTGCCCGGGTGCTCTTTGCTGCTGGCTTGCCATTCGGCTTGGGTGGCGGGGAATTTATCCTTGATTTTGTCGTTGGTCCAATAGCTGCGTTTGTTCTTCACTGGCGCGTTGATCACCCCAGCAATGTGCCCAGACGCCCCCATGACGAAGCGCTTTTTACCCGGCAACACTTGTGTGGAAGCATAAGCGCCCGCAATCGGCACAATATGGTCTTCGCGTGAGCCGTAAATATAGCTTGGGATATCGACTTTGCTCAAATCAACCTTCTCACCGCACACCACGGCTTTGCCGGGCTTGATGAGGTTGTTCTCATGGTAGGTGTTACGCAAGTACCAGGTGTACATGGGACCTGGCAGGTTGGTGGCGTCAGAGTTCCAGTACAACAGGTCAAACGCAGGTGGCGTTTCGCCTTTGAGGTAGTTACCCACCACGTAATTCCACACCAAATCGTTGGGGCGCAAAAAACTGAAGGTGCTGGCCAGCTCTTGGCCTTTGAGCAGCGCAGGCGCATCCTTTTTTGACAACTCAGCTTCGCGCTTTTGCACGGCCTCTTCGTCGATAAAAATGTCCAAAATGCCGGTGTCGCTGAAATCGAGCAGCGTGGTAAGCAGCGTCAACGAGGCGACGGGCGTCTGTTTACGCGCAGCCAACACGGAAAGTGCCGTCGATAAAATCGTGCCGCCTACGCAAAATCCGAGTGCATTTATCTGCTTAGACGACGTGATCTCTTGCACAGTAGCTATCGCTTTGATAGCAGCGTGTTCAATGTAATCGTCCCACGTTTTGTCAACAATCGACATGTCTGGGTTGCGCCAGCTCAGCACAAAGGTGCGGTGGCCTTGTGCTACGGCGTAGCGCACCAGCGAGTTTTCAGGCTGCAGGTCGAGGATATAAAACTTGTTGATACACGGCGGCACCAGCAAAAACGGGCGCTCATACACCTTGGCGGTGAGTGGTTTGTACTCAATCAGCTGAAACAATTCATTTTCAAAAACAACCGCACCTTCGGTGGTGGCGACGTTTTCACCGACGGTGAAGACGGATTCGTCCGTCATGCTGATGTGGCCGCGCTGTATGTCTGCCAGCAGGTTTTGAAGACCTTTGCCAATGCTTTCGCCTTTGGTGTCGATGGCTTTTTGCAGCGCATCGGCATTGGTGGCTAAAAAGTTACTGGGGGCGCTGGCAGCGTTCATCTGCTCAACGGCAAAACTGATACGCGCTTTGGTTTTTTCGTCGGCTTCTACCGCGTCAGCCATACTTTGCATGGCGCGGGAATTGAGCAAATAGGCGGCTGCGGCAAATTGCGCGGCGGGGTTGTGCGTCCAAGCAGGACCTGCAAAGCGCTTATCAGGCAATGACGTTGCCGTTTGCATAGTTTGCTGCCATAACTTAGTAGCGTCCTCAAGATATTGCTGTTGCAACTCTAAAAGCTTACCTGGCTCAATCGATACCGGACTCACTGCATCCCCAGCACTGGCTTGAAACTTCATTTGTCTACCCACTTTCAATGTGTTCGATTTAATAAACTAAGCCTATCCGAACATATTGACCCCAAAGTTACAAAATTGTGTCAACTTTGGTTATTCTCTTCACTTCGTATCGAAGTTTCAACAATTAACGTCAAAAACAGCCCACTATGTATATCGTCGCTATCGCTTGGATCTACGTCGCCCTCATGATGGCGGTAGTCGAAGCCACCAACACCACTGGAACTGTCATAGGTGCTATTGTGACCTTTATTTTGTATGGTGTGGCCCCTGTTTCATTGGTAGTTTACCTAATGCGCTCGCCAGGACGCAAGCGTGCCATCAAAGAAAAAGAGGCGTTGGAAGCGCAGCAATTGTGGTCAACCCCTATCGATTCAAACTCACTCGATCCAAATACAGCCAGCCATGCGCCCACTGCTGCCGAATTTGACAGCGTCCCGCCTGTGCGAGAAAAATCGTAAGGGATTGTTTACCGTGCACCATGCGGTGCTGCTGTCGTTGCCAAAGATTTGATCATTCCCCAGCCCCAGTTGCTTCAATTGCAGCCGCGCCAAACCCGCCAAATCAGCCAGCCATTTGCCTGATTCTGGACCACCAACCGGCTTAAACATAGCCGCTGAATTTGGCAAACTTGCTGCAAATGCAGCCTTCACCTCACCGCCCACCTCAAACGCCTCAGGTCCAATACAAGGCCCCATCCATGCTATTATTTTATTAGCAACATAGTCAACATTTACAACGGCTATAGCATTAATTGATTCTATATTTTGACGCAATACGCCATCAGTCAAACCACGCCAACCAGCATGCGCAGCGGCAACAAAACTACCTTCTGCATCCGTAAAAAGAACCGGCAAACAGTCCGCCACCATGATGGTGCAGGCCAGCTTTTTCTCAGTCGTGATGCAGGCATCGGCAACGGTGCCGTGTGGCGTTTTGGGCGTCAGAGTCACGACCGCTGTGCCATGCACTTGTTTTAAATAAATGGGTTTGACACCCAGCAAAACCTGCAGCATGTGCCGATTCGCCATGACATGGTTGGGGTCATCGCCCACATGGTCGCCCAAGTTAAAAGCTTCAAACGGCGGCTGGCTAGCACCGCTATACCCATTTCTGCCGCTTTTGCTTACCCTTCCAGTTTCAAACCCAGTTTGTACAATGCCGCGGCTGGTAAACACCGCTTTCACATGCGGTGGTGCGGGCCAGTTGGGGATAAGCCAATCCGGATTCATTGGCGAAATTAAAAATTACGCTTCAAAATCAGGACAATTTGACGGCTGCGCTTGCTGAAAAGCGGGCAATTTCATGCAAGCGTCAAACACCGCCATGGTACGCGGCAGGCCGTCAAACGGCATGTCAAAGCGTCTGGCGTTGAAAATTTGCGGCACCAAACAGCAATCGGCCAAGGTTGGGGTGCCGCCAAAACAGTAAATGCTGGGTTCTTGGCCCTGCTTCATGCGGTAAGCCGCATCAACGTCTAATTGGCGCTCAAAAGCTTCTAAACCCTCTCGGCACCAGTGGTTGTACCAGGTGTTTTTGACGGACTCTTCCAGTTTCAGCACCTTGAGCAAGTATTTAAGCACGCGCAAATTGTTCAAGGGGTGAATTTCGCAAGAAATGCTCTGCGCCAGCGCACGCACTTTGGCTCTGCCCAGCGCGTCTTTTGGCAAAAGTGGTGAGTTTGCATGCGTTTCGTCCAAATACTCAATGATCGCCATCGATTGCGAAAGCGATTCGCCATCCACCTCGAGCAAAGGCACCAAACGGTCGGCAGATTTATTCGCGTACGCCGCTGATTTATGGTCGCCTTTGACCAAATGCACAGAGACGTATTCGTAGGGCAAGCCTTTGAGCGCCAAGGCAATACGCACGCGGAAGGAGGCGGATGAGCGGAAGTAGTTGTGAAGAATCATAAAATATCGTTGAGTTATAAGAGAGAATAAACCAAATTTTGAAAATGTTTTAAGAAGGATTGACCATGATTTTAGAACTAGCCGACAT
>CANKRG010000023.1 GCA_947485165.1 Comamonadaceae bacterium | reverse complement strand
CTGTCGTTGAATTTACGCTCACCACGGAAGCCCAGGCGTGAGCTGAAGTTGTGCAAGGCCGTACGCTTCACGTCGCCATCGTTGTTGCTTTCAACTGCGACATCCAAACGACCGTAAATGGTGATGCCGTCTGTGTTGCTCAGCGCCACGGTTTTGCCAGCTGGCACGACAGCGCTGGCTGATTTGGCTTCAACTTGCGCTTTGAGCGCTTTGATTTCAGCTTGCATGGCTTCAATTTTCTTCAGCACATCAGCTTCGTTAGCAAAGGCAGCGCCTGAGAACGTCATTGTGCCAAAAGTGATGGACACGAGTGCTGCAACAGCGAGTTTTTTAGAATTAAATGGTGACTTCATGGATAACTTTCTTAGAGGGTTGGAGAAATAAACGAAAAGCGGGAAGTGAAAAACGAAGAAAACAAGAAAACCCGCTTTATGGCTGGCGAACAATCACGGGTTGAATCTGAAATATGTTTTGAGAAGCTGGGTCAACCGTCACTTTCACCCAGTGCAAATGCGGGCTGCCAAAGGTTTGCAGGCGCGTCAAATTGGTAAGCATCTTGGCTGGGCTGTAAAGCGGTTTATCAACTTTGAAGAAATGGGTATCACCATGCACCAATAGAACTTGTCCTAAAAACTGTTCGGTATGTTTGACTACCTGATCGATGAGGTTTTTATAACCACTAACACCCGCAGCTTTACTTTCGTCTATGTCTTCAGTTTCTGGTAAATCAAAACCTGGGTCAGCTTGAATGACGAGTACAACACCTTTGGCAGACTGATTTCGAGCTGTTTGAAAAGTGCGCGTCAACCATTTCTCATTTGCCTCATCACGTTCTATAAATTCGGCGTTGTCAGCGTCACATTGCTTGGTGTCGCGCGCGCTTTTGTTGCTGCAATCTTTGGGATTCAAGACTAAGTTATTGTTGCTTCCTGGTACGTTTAAACCCGAAAAAACGACTGCACCATGGCTGAAAATTACATTCTCAACGTATTTTTGGCCCAGTGCGCCTTGACGCTCAAGCGGCATCTGTTTTTGCCCCAAGCTGTTCATCGAGGGAAACATAACTTTACGCAAATGGCGCAATCGTTCAAGGTTGTCGTAGCCACCATTGTTCAGTCGGTGGCAGTCGGTCCATTCGTTATCGCCCGGAACGTAAACAACGGGTTTGACCATAGCCCCGAACATTTCCAGCGCATGGGTGTAAATGTCGTCACTACATTTGGAGCTGCCATCTTTGATGTCGCCGTCATAAATAGAAAAGGCGATATCCGATTGGTTGATACTCTCCAAAACTGCGGGTAGTTTGGGTTTGTCACCCGCTTTTGAATAGGGCATATCGCCCCACAAGCCAAACGAATAGGCTTGGTTAGCTGACGTGTTGAGTGCCGCTGACGAGGACGACGACACACCCATAGACGTACACGAAATTTGCGAAAGCGCCAGCAGCGTGGCAGCAAAAGTTTTTAGCAACATGAAAGAATCCTTTAATACTTAGTCGCAAGTATGCGGATTCTTTGTTACAAATTAGTGACAGGTAAGAAGATTGGGGGCGGGTCACAATCAAGGGCACTTTGAGAAAGATTTTTCATTGAAGCGTTAGAAATATATGAAAAAGTAACTATTTGTAAAAGCATCATGAACAACATTTGGTGTGAATACTGACGTGCTGGTATTCAGCAAAGTATTCAAAATACATATCAAAAAATCCAGAAATACGACCTAAAAATACACTTTGGCGCGAAAATTGCTTTATAAAGGTGCATTTTTCATGAATCTAAAATAAATGCACCGATAAAAGTCAAATAAAGAGATATTCAAACAAGGGAGTTGAGATGGATGCACTAAAACAGGGCGCGGATGCGCTCTTTATTTTGTTAGGCGCGATCATGGTGCTTGCCATGCATGCGGGATTTGCCTTTTTAGAGCTGGGCACCGTGCGCAAAAAAAACCAGGTCAACGCCTTGGTCAAAATCTTGGTCGACTTCTCCATGTCAACTTTGGTTTACTTTTTGGTGGGCTACAGTGTGGCGTATGGCACCAACTTTTTCATCGGTGCGGAACAGTTGGCTGAGAAAAATGGCTACGAGTTGGTCAAATTTTTCTTCTTGCTGACCTTTGCCGCAGCCATTCCTGCCATTATTTCTGGCGGTATTGCCGAGCGGGCCAAGTTTTGGCCACAACTCATCGCCACAGCCGTTATCGTCGGCTTGTTTTACCCGCTGTTTGAGGGCGTGGCTTGGGCGAACAAGTTTGGCATTCAAGACTGGATCAAAGCCACCACGGGCGAAAACTTCCGTGACTTTGCCGGCAGCGTCGTCGTGCACGCCGTGGGCGGCTGGATCGCCTTGCCGGCGGTGATTTTGCTGGGCGCACGCTCGAATCGTTACCGCAAAGACGGCACCATCAGCGCGCACCCACCATCCAGCATCCCGTTTTTGGCGTTGGGCGCTTGGACATTGTGCGTGGGCTGGTTCGGCTTTAACGTGATGAGCGCGCAAACCATCGACAAAATCTCTGGCTTAGTCGCTGTCAACTCGTTGATGGCGATGGTGGGCGGTACTTTGGTGGCGCTGGCTTTGGGCAAAAACGACCCAGGTTTCGTGTACAACGGCCCCTTGGCAGGTTTGGTCGCTGTGTGTGCGGGGTCGGACATCATGCACCCGCTGGGCGCCTTGGTCGTGGGTGGCATTGCGGGGGCTATTTTTGTGCTGATGTTCACTTGGACACAAAACAAATGGAAGATTGACGATGTGCTGGGCGTGTGGCCACTGCACGGCTTGTGCGGCACCTGGGGCGGTATCGCGGCGGGTATTTTTGGGGCCAAAGCGTTTGGCGGCATGGGCGGCGTGAGTTTGCAAGCGCAGCTAATCGGCACCGCCATGGGCGTGGTGTGGGCGCTGCTGGGCGGTATCGTGGTTTACGGGCTGCTGAAAGCGACGATGGGGATTCGGCTCACCGCTGAGGAAGAGTTTGAAGGGGCGGATTTGTCGATTCACAAAATCGGTTCCACCCCAGACCGCGAAGTCAGCTGGTGACCCATCGCGTTTTTTGCGCTCCTAATTTGCTATAATTTCAATAGCAAATTAGGCAATAAATAAGCTAACTAGAGACGTAAAACACCTCTAAATTCGGCTATTCTGATGAAGCCTGCGCCCAGGTCAAAAAATGGTGGTCAAAGCCGACTTCGATGGTCGGTTTGACGATTTGAAAGTAGGGCGACACATCAAAATCACGCGGCACATACAAGCTGTGGTGGCGGATGTGCAGCAGCTCGCGCGAGCTGCCTGCGTGCGGATTGCCCAGCAAATCGACGGCGGGCAGCGTCTCTACCGTGGGCAAAATCGGGTAATTGACGGACGCAAACGCTTCGGCCACCAGTGTCGAGCAAATCGCCCGCGTCGGGTCGCCACTGCCCAGCGACAGCATTTGCCTGCGCCAGCGCATGGGTACGGGCGGGTTGGGCAGCAGGTAGCGGGCTAAATCGACAATGTTTTTCATGTCATATTGCAAGCCAACACGCGCAATGGCAAAGTTGCAAACGGCTTCTCGCTCCACCACGCTCAAACTGGCAGGGCGGCAAATGCGGCAATGAAAGCCGTTGAAGTGCGACAGCGCGACCAAGCGGACACCGTGCACCATGTCCGCCTCTAAAAACTGGCTTTCCCCAGTAGCGGATTTACCCACATACAGCGCCGCATGCGACCACGTCGATTGCGTCAAATACTTGATAGCACTGCTGACCCGCGACGTGCCTTCCACCAGCAGCACGTCCCCCGTTTGCAGCACCCGTGCCAGCAAATCGGTACGCGTGGGTTCTGCCGTGCCAGCGGTGTGGCCTGGCTCGCTTAAATAGCGGCTCAGTCGTTTGCCGAGTCGTTGTTTGAGGCTGTTCATGCGCTAATTGTGGCATGGGAAATGGGGGCGATTAGCGGATTTGAAGCAGATCTACACAGGGCAAATACCAAGCCGCTGGCATTTAAAAACAAATCGCAGCTCAAAACCTGGTTGGTGGGCATTTTGAAGCACAAAGTCATCGACGTGCTGCGGGTGCAACCGCGTGAGTCGAGTATCAATTTTGAGCTTGATGGCGACGGCAGTGAAGAATTGGACGCGCTCATGTCGAATCTCTATGTTCAGTTGCGCTTGCACGTTTATGTTTGCAAAACCTGCCCAAATTTTGAGCAACAGCTGATGATCATGCGTCAAAGTTTGAAGTTGTGGCGCAACTATGGCGCAGAACCGGACGAGGCTAGTTCGTCAAAAACTGACGCCCTTTCGACACCTTGTTAATCCCATAAAAACAACACAGTTGCAATTTAAATTTATTGGCGCATAATATAACAGCGTGTCTTAAGTGATGCGCAGGTTTGGTGATAGGTTAGTTTCACGCCACAGCGGTGCCATAGTTTAGTCAAGTTGGTTTGTTGTGCTTGTCGGATCCCCGTCGCTTTGTTATTAAGAGTTTTTTAGGAGTCCCTCAATGGGCAACAAACTGTACGTCGGCAACTTGCCGTACTCGGTCCGCGATAGCGATTTAGAGCAATCTTTCGGTCAATTTGGTGCTGTTACCAGCGCTAAAGTGATGATGGAACGCGACACCGGTCGTTCAAAAGGTTTTGGCTTTGTGGAAATGGGCAGCGATGCCGAAGCACAAGCAGCTATTGCCGGTATGAACGGTCAATCTTTGGGTGGCCGTAGCTGCGTTGTGAACGAAGCACGTCCAATGGAGGCACGTCCTCCTCGCACCGGTGGCGGTGGCTACGGTGGTGGCGCTGGCGGCGGCGGTGGATACGGCGGCGGCGGCGGTGGCCGTAGCGGCGGTGGTGGTTACGGCGGCGGCGGTGGTCGCGACGGCGGTGGCGGCTACGGCGGCGGTGGTCGCAGCAGCTACTAAGCACAGCTTTGATTGAGCTTCAATTTATTGGAGTTCATTAAACTAAAAAGGCTCTTTTCGCGGAGCCTTTTGTCGTTTTACAGCCCACTTGTGCTGGTCTAGATCTTCCAGAATGGCAGCATCGGCTCAACACGGATGCTTGCATTGGCGACCACATCAGGCAAACCTTGCGCTGCAATGCACGCTTGCATCAATTACTTGGTTGGCTGTAAATTGGCTTTGACTCGGCCTTGCAAATTGATCACGCGCGCTAAGTTATCGTAATCCAATGAGTCTGCACTGAACTCGCTATTGCCGCGTCGAATAACGATGGGCAAATGTGATTTCAAGCGCTCTTCGTTGACAAAGGTATGCAAAAATTCACCTTTGAATTCCATTTTCGATTGCATAACGCCATTGGTATCTGGAGCTGCTTCGCGCACGGAAGTGGCGTTACCGTACAGTTGTATTTCAGAGTTATCTCCATTGCTAACGGCACGGTTGGCGCTGGTCACTGTGGTTAAACGGCCCAACTCGTTGAAATTGTGCATACGCACATTGTCAATTTCAATGGTGTCTGTATCGGCATAATGCCTTGCTTGGCCTCCAAAAAGCTCGGTTTTCAGATGGCCTTGCGGCGTAAAGCTCTTCACTGAGAATTTGCGCAGAAAATAATCCGCGTCATGGTTCAAAGGCTTGTCCGCTGAGGAAACGGCAACCACAGGTGCATTGCGTACCAACCAGTAGCTACCCAGCGCCAAAGCCCCCATCAGCAAAAGGGGTAAGTAAATAGCCAGTTGATCGGCCAGGCGGCGAATCAGTAACCAAGCGCTTCTCATGCGACCTGTGCCTTTGCAGCGTGGGGTTGAAATTCCGCAAGGAACTGGGCGTATTTCCCAGAAGCTGTCAGCAGCAAATCGCAAAATTCACGCACTGCGCCAGAACCAGCAGGTGCTGCTGTGATGTAGTGTGCAATAGCTTTCACTTCTGCGTGTGCGTGCAAGGGCGCACACGCAAAGGCGCTTGCTTGAAGAACAGGCAAATCAGGCCAATCGTCACCCATGCAGGCCGCTTGTTCCCAAGTCAGCCCCAATTTTGCAAGTGTTTTTTCAGCGGCTGGGCGTTTGTCTTCGGTGTTCACATGAAAATGTGTCACGCCCAAGGCTTTGAGGCGGGTTCTAAGCGGCACAGAGTCGCGCCCAGAAATGACAACGGGTGTGATGCCCGCTTTGTGCAACAATTTGATGCCTAAGCCATCCAGCGTGTTGAAGCGTTTGATCGTTTCACCTGTTTCTGTAAACAGCAAACCACCGTCCGTCATCACGCCATCAATATCGAAAAAAACGACTTTCACGGCTTGGGCTTTAAGCAGCAGCTCGGCTGAGAATCGCGAGGCTGGCAGGGCTTTAGGGGTTGGTTGCATCAAATCACCTTAGCACGCATCAAATCGCCAATATGCACAATGCCGCACAGTTTGTTATCAGCATCCGTCACCAAAACGGAGGTGATGCTGTGCAACTCCATCAGTTCTGCGGTGGCAACAGCCAGTTCATTGGCTTTGACGGTACGCGGCGTACTGTGCATCACGTCAACAGCCACGAGATGGCGCAAATCAACGCCTTTTTCAATCAAGCGCCGTAAATCACCATCGGTGAAAATACCAATCACCTGGTCTTGCGGATCCACAATGGCTGAAGCGCCTACAGATTTGGCGCTCATTTGCCGCATCAAGTCGTTGAAAGAGGCGTTGGCGAGCACTTTGGGGACATCGTTGCCTGAGCGCATGACATCGCTGACGTGTGTCAATAATTTGCGCCCTAAAGAACCGCCTGGGTGTGAACGGGCGAAGTCTTCCGCTTTGAAGCCGCGTGCGTCAAGCAAGGAAACAGCTAAAGCGTCACCCAAGGCGAGCTGCGCCGTTGTACTGGCTGTCGGCGCTAAATTGAGAGGACAAGCTTCTTTGGCCACACTGCTGTTTAATGTAATGGTCGCATGTTGCGCCAAGGTTGAGGCCAAACCACCCGTAATCGCAATTAACGGAACGCCTTGGCGCTTAAGCATTGGCAAGATCACATTGAGCTCAGCTGATTCACCGCTGTTCGATATCGCTACCACCAGATCGACAGATTTGATCATGCCCAAGTCGCCGTGGCTGGCCTCGGCTGGGTGTACAAACATGGCGGGTGTGCCGGTAGAGGCCAAAGTGGCGGCAATTTTTCGCCCCACATGCCCACTTTTACCCATGCCCATCACCACCACGCGACCACGCACTGCCAATATCGCTTGCACAGCAGCTACAAATTGTTGATCAATCCGCGTTTTGAGTCCAAGCACGGCGGCGGCTTCAATGTCCAACGTTTCTAGCGCTAGACGAATGGTTTTTTCTGCGTCGAATGTCATCCGGTAATTTTATCGACTAATGGCTTGCGAGTCAGAGTTAGGGCTTGGTCGTCGAGATTAGACGTCAAGATAACGGCAAGTCTAAGCTAATATAGACGCATGACCTCGCTAGAACTCACCCTGCTCTACCTTTTTGCTGCGGTATTGGGTGTGATCGTGTGCCGAACCTTCAAATTGCCACCTATGCTGGGCTATTTGGCGGTTGGGGTGGTTATTGGTCCGAACATGCTGGCATTGGCGAAAAACACGCAGGGCACACAGCATTTGGCTGAATTTGGCATCGTTTTCTTGATGTTTGCGATTGGGCTGGAGTTTAATTTGCCCAAATTGCGCACCATGCGACGGCATGTATTTGGCCTAGGTTTGTTACAAGTGGCATGCACCATGCTGGCGGTTACTGCCGTTTCTTTGATGCTCACGAAATATTTGCCTGCAGCATGGCGTTTGTCTTGGCAGGCGGCGTTGGCGCTTTCTGGTGCTTTGGCAATGAGCAGCACGGCCATTTTGGTCAAGTTAATGACGGAACGGCTGGAGATGGATTCTGAGCATGGCAAGCGTGTCATGGGTGTGCTGTTGTTTCAAGACTTGGCAGTCGTTCCTCTGTTGGTGTTGATCCCTGCGCTGGGTGCTTCGGATGAAAATTTATTCATGGCGTTAGCAGTCGCTGGCCTGAAAGCTACTGTTTTAATCACGGTCTTGCTGGTCGGCGGTCAGCGCGTCATGCGAGCATGGCTCACGTTGGTGGCAAGACGCAAAAGTGATGAGCTTTTCATCTTAAATTTATTGCTAATCACACTAGGCTTGGCTTGGTTGACCGAGTTGGCTGGTTTGTCACTGGCCTTGGGTGCATTTATCGCCGGCATGTTGATTTCCGAAACGGAATTCAAGCATCAAGTTGAAGCGGATATTCGGCCATTTCATGACGTGTTACTCGGATTGTTTTTTATCACCATCGGCATGATGCTGAATTGGCGTTTGGTTTGGGATCGCTGGCCTTTGGTTTTGTTTCTCGTCGTTGTTCCGGTTTTGTTTAAATTAGCATTGGTAACGTTGCTTGCCCGTGGTTTAGGCGCGACGGCGGGCGTTTCTTTGCGAACCGGTATTTATTTGGCGCAAGCCGGTGAGTTTGGTTTTGTGTTGCTCACCTTGGCGCAAAAAAACGAGCTGGTACCGCGCGCTTTGCTTAACCCGATCCTGGCCAGCATGGTGTTGTCCATGCTGGCTACGCCATTTTTAGTGATGTACAGCAACAAGATCGTGATGAAGCTGGTCAGCAGTGATTGGTTGCAGCAGTCTTTGGAGATGACGGGTATCGCCCGCAAAGCGATGGGTACTAACAAACATGTGATTATTTGTGGCTATGGTCGCTGCGGTCAAAATCTAGCGCGACTGCTCACTTCCGAAAAAATTCCCTACATCGCGCTTGACCTAGACCCAGACCGTGTTCATCAAGCAGCGGCTGCGGGTGACAAAGTGGTCTACGGTGATGCTGTGCGTTTACAGGCACTCATGGCTGCTGGTTTGGCGCGTGCAAGCGCCGTGGTGGTCACCTATCTAGACACACCGAGCGCCATGAAAGTACTGGCGAATATTCACAGCCATGCGCCGAAAGTACCCGTTATTGTCCGCACAGTAGATGACCATGATTTGGAAAAACTTCAACTTGCAGGTGCGACTGAAGTCGTGCCAGAAGCCATTGAAGGCAGTTTGATGCTGGCCAGCCATGCCTTGGCATTGGTCGGTGTGCCGATGCGCCGTGTGATTCGCGTGGTACAAGAGCAGCGTGATGCACGTTATAACTTGTTACGTGGTTACTTTCACGGCAACGACGACGATACGGCTGACGAGTTAGAAAGCGCCCGATTATGCTCGGTCACATTGACGGAGCTAGACCAAGCAGTTGACAAGCAGTTTATACAAATCGTGAACGCACTGGAAAATGTGCAAGTTATCAGCTTAAAACGCAAAAATGGGCAACAAATAACCTTGGGTGAAGCTCACAAATTTGCAGATGCGGACTTGCTGCTAGAGGCCGGCGACACCTTGGTGCTTTCTGGTAAACCGGAAGCGTTGGACTTGGCTGAAAAACAATTGATAAACGGTTGGTGAGCGGTTGATGATGCCTCAAAATACAGAACAGCTACCGTTGCCTAAAGTCTTGTGGGCCTTGTTGTTCGGCAATTTCGTGATTGGTACGGGCGTCATGATTGTGCCTGGAACGCTAGGTGTGATCAGTCAGTCAATGAGCGTTTCAGTCGCCGTAGCTGGGCAACTTATTTCTGCTGGCGCTTTGTTGATGTGCATAGGCGCACCCTTGTTTGCCTCGGTGGTTGCTGGTTGGGACAGGCGGCGTTTGCTGGCTTTGTCTATGCTTTGGTATGCAGCTCTACATGCTTTGTGTGCGCTCATGCCCGACTTTTCAAGTCTTCTCATCGTGCGGGTGCTGACGATGATTTCACCTGCGATCTTTACACCCCAGGCAGCGGCTTGCGTTGGCTTGTTGGTGCCTGAAAACCAACGTGGCCGCGCCATCACATTCGTATTTTTAGGTTGGTCAGTGGCCTCGGTCATTGGTATGCCCGTGGGTGCGTATTTAGGCGGTGCCTTGGGTTGGCAAAGTGCATTTTTACTGGTCGCCGCACTCGGTTTGATCAGCGCGGTGTGGGTGTGGCGTGCCATGCCGGATGGTGTGAAGCCCCCGGCTTTGTCGCGCGCAGCTTGGGCTGCGACGCTGCAATCTCCCGCCTTGATGACTTGTGTTTTGGTGACCACGCTGTATGCCGCAGGTCAATTCGTGTTGTTTGCGTATTTGGCGCCTTATTACAATGCCAAATTGGCTATCTCGCCTTTGCAGCTCAGTGCCTTGTTTATGTGGTTTGGTGCTTTGGGGCTGTTCGGTAATATTTGGATGTCACGCCATGTCGATCGATTAGGTGCGCCGCGCATGGTTTGGATGGGGATATGCGGCATGATTTTGAGCATGGCCATTTGGCCCTTGGGTACAACTTTGTTTTTGGCCGCCTTAGTTACCGCACCTTGGGCTGTCAGTATATTTGCAACAAATTCAGCGCAACAAGCGAGACTGGTCGGCTTTGCACCTGCTTTGGCTAGCGGATCCGTGGCGCTGAACACGTCGGCCATGTACGCGGGTCAAGCTATAGGTACGTTCCTCGGGGGGGTGCTCATCAGCACGGGTCGAATGAATGATCTGCACGGGTACGGTTTTGTCATTCTTGTATTGGCATTGGTTGCCAGTCTTTGGGCCACGTATTTGACCAACCGACTAAAAACCAACCACGGATTAAAAAATAGCTAAACTGGCAAAGTAGCCAGCAAAGTAGCCAGCAAAATTGATACCTAACAGACAATTACTTTTGGGAGAAACCAATGACCACACAAGCATTCAACATGGACAGCCAATGGCTGCCGTTCACACCCAACCGCAGCTTTAAAAACGACCCGCGCATATTCACAGCGGCAAGCGGCGCGTACTTCACCACCCATGACGGCCGCCAAGTGCTTGATGGCATTTCTAGTTTGTGGTGTGTGAGTGCGGGGCACAACGTCAAGCCTATCAACGAAGCGATTAAAAATCAGCTGGATACCTTGGATTACGCCACCGCTTTTCAAGCCAGCAACCCCAAAGCTTTTGAGGCCGCAGAGATGATTGCCGCCATGGCGCCGGGTGATTTGAACAAGGTGCTGTTTTGCAACTCAGGCTCTGAGGCGGCGGACACCTCACTCAAAGTGGCTTTGGCCTACCACCGCGCGCGCGGCGAAGGCCATCGCAATGTGTTCATCGGGCGGGAGCGTGGCTACCACGGCGTCGGGTTTGGCGGTATCAGTGTGGGCGGCATTCCTGCCAACCGCAAAGCCTTTGGCGCGGCTTTGTTGCCTCGTGTTGATCATCTTCGTTTTATTCACGACCCCGTGAACCATGCTTACATCAACGGCGTAGAACCTATTTGGCAAGAAGATATTTTGCTGGAACTAGAAAGCCGCATCTTGCCCTTGCATGACCCCAGCAATATTGCTGCTGTGATTGTCGAACCTGTTGCTGGCTCAGCAGGTTGGTACTTGCCACCGCAAGGCTATTTGAAGCGTTTGCGCGAGATTTGCGACAAGCACGGTATTTTGTTGATTTTTGACGAAGTCATCACTGGTTTCGGGCGTTTGGGCACCAACTTCGCGTCAGATTACTACGGCGTCGTGCCAGATATGTTGAACTTCGCCAAAGCGGTAACGAATGGCGTTATTCCACTAGGTGGTGTGATTTGCCGCGACCACTTGTACAACAGCATCATGCAAGCCAATGACAAAGCGCCAGAACATGCGATTGAGTTTTTCCACGGCTACACCTACTCGGGCCACCCCGTGGCTTGCGCGGCGGCGATAGCCACGTTGGCGCACTTCAAATCGGAAGACTTGTTTGCCCGCGCCGGCAGCATGGGCCACGTGCTGGGTGATGCCATGCACAGCGCACTCAAAGGTTTGCCAACGGTGCTTGGTATTCGCACATTGGGACTTGCAGGCGCGGTGGAGCTGACAAGCATCGCCGGCTTGCCAGGCAAACGTGCCTATGACATTTTCATGGAATGCTTCCACAAAGGCGTGTTGGTGCGCCCTGCCGGTGAAAACTTGGTATTGGCGCCGCCGTTTATTGTCGACAAAGCGCAGATTGATGTGATGGTGGGCGTCTTGGCGGACGCCATTAAAAAGCACGCTTAAAGGAGAAATTACTAAATCCCGTTCGTCCTGAGGTATCGAAGGGCTAGCTAGCTAGCTAGTGGACGCTTCAATACCTCAGCGCGAACGGTAGATTTTTGAATCGCCTCAGTGCATCAAGACAGGGTTGTGCGCCAATTCAGCGTAGCCATCCAGCGTGTCTTCCACCTCTTCTTGAGTCGGCGTGTTCACTTGCCAAGCCGTTATTTGTTGCTGAAACAACTCAGCCCATGAACCGTCTAAATACACCTCTTTGCCCGAGCGCTTGTCCACAATCTCAAAACCGTGGCGCGCAAGGACGGGTTTTTTGATTTCAGTGGTATCCAGCGTTGCGCCTTCGCCATCCAATTGCATATGGACGACCACAAACGATTCCGAGTCGTAAAGCATCTGCATCGACGAATTTTTGAGCAACTGTGAAAAAGCTGTTTGAATCAACATATAACTCCTATTGTCATCTCATATACCAACGTTATTGGCAATTACAAGGCTGACACAGGATAAAAAAACAGGTAAAAATACCAAAATGCCACAAAATCGTTCAGAAAACGTTTTTCAAGCTCAACGCATCAGTGCATTGGGCAAAACTTGCGTGCTTCGCCACGCCATGTCTTGGTAATCGCCGTTTGACTCTGTTTGTCTGTATCGCACGGGCAAATAGTTCATGGCTGGGGCAAACCAAAGTTCAATCTTTCTGTCAAATTCTCGTCTTGGATTTCTGGTAAGTCGCCAGGCTATTTGAGAACCCGTCTCTAAATTCAAGGTTTCTGGTTCATTGACGGTGAATAGCCAAGGGTCAGCTTCTCTGGCGTTGACAATTTGAATGCTAAAAGTTGTACCGGGCGTGTAGCGCGCAGGGTCAGCAGCCAGCAAACCGGCTATTTGCATGAGTATGCTATTTCGATCTTGCGCACCAGGGATTAATCCCGTTTCGTTCGGTGTCGTACTGAACGTTATTTTATTTTGAGCATAGACAAAGTGTGCGGCAACGGTACTTTTGAAGACGGTTTTGTCATAAAAATCAAGGGGCATGAGGCCTTGGGTCGTCAGCGTGCCACTGCTTTTGTAATTCAGCACCTCTATGGGGGCGGATATCGATAACTCCAGTGCGTACTTCTCACCATCTTGTTGCCAAGTCAGCCGTGCCTCGCCCTGAATGGGGTTGCCTTTTTTGCTAACAATGACTTTGTACGTATGCCGCCCCGAACGCAATGCCGTAAACGCGGGCGCAGGCAAACCGGCTTCAGCGGTCGCTGGGGATGGTGTCGGTGTCGGAGTCGGAGTCGGCTGCACGGATTCAGCCATCGGCGTGGAGGCTTCTTCTGGCGCGGGTGGCGGCGGTTCAGGCGGTGGCGCAATTTCTGGCGCTAAAAGTGGCGCCAGTGTAGCCGCCGCTGTTTCAACGGGTGCAGGCAACCATGCAGGTGCAGACTTTGGGGCAAGGACGGGACTAGGTTTGGGGGCAGGTTTAGGCTTAACAACTTTGGGTGGCTGTTTTTGCGGGCTGACAAGATCCGGTGTTTTTTGAACCACGGGGACAACGGTGGGCAATTCAACCATCCGTGTCGTAAAAGCTGCCGTTACTGCTGTTTTTTTAATGCTAAATTGGCCTGCAGCCGAAGCTATGATTGCCAAATGCGCTATTAAAACAATAACAAACAGCACGGTCAACAGCGCCAACCAGTGCTTTGCTTGAAACGGTTTGAGTTGTGCCATAGCTAGAGGATATTACAATTCCAGTATGAAACTCGCAACCTACAAAGACGGCTCGCGCGATGGCCAACTCATCGTCGTTTCGCGTGATTTAAGCCACGCCCAATACGCCACCGGCATTGCCAGCCGCCTGCAGCAGGCGCTGGACGACTGGAACTTCATCAGCCCGCAGTTGCAAGACGTGTATGACGCGTTGAACAGCGGTCAAAGCAGCCGTATGCGCCACGCTTTCCCATTTGACCCCAAACAATGCATGGCACCACTGCCACGCGCCTACCAGTGGGCAGACGGCTCGGCTTACCTGAACCACGTCGAACTGGTGCGCAAAGCGCGCCATGCTGAAGTGCCCGCCAGCTTTTACCACGACCCGCTGATGTACCAAGGCGGCAGCGACGACTTCATCGGCCCGTGCGACGACATTGTGTGCGTGTCGGAAGCGTTTGGCATCGATTTCGAGTCTGAAGTAGCCGTCATCACCGGCGACGTCAAAATGGGCAGCACGCCCGAACAAGCGCTGGACAGCATCCGCTTGGTGATGTTGGTCAACGACGTGAGCTTGCGCAACTTGATTCCTGACGAGCTGGCCAAAGGCTTCGGCTTCGTGCAAAGCAAACCGGCCACCGCTTTCAGCCCGGTCGCGGTGACGTTGGGCGAACTCGGTGATTCATGGCGCAAAGGCCGCCTGAACATGACTGTGCAAAGCACCTGGAACGGCCGCAAAGTCGGTATGTGCGAAGCGGGGCCTGAAATGACCTTTCACTTCGGCCAGCTCATCGCCCACCTGTGCAAAACGCGCAATGTGCGTGCTGGCAGCGTGATTGGCTCGGGCACAGTCAGCAACAAGGGCGTTGAATCAAAGCCAAGCAAAGATGGCGCAAGCCGTACCGATTGGCCCAAAGGCTACAGCTGTATCGCTGAAAAGCGCTGCATAGAAACCATCCAAGACGGCCAAGCGACGACGCAGTTCATGAAATTTGGCGACACCATCCGCATTGAAGCCAAAGGCAAAGACGGCACCAGCGTGTTTGGCGCGATTGAGCAGGGCGTGGTGCAGGCGGGTGTCAAAAGCTGATTAAGCCGCGTTAATCTGCTGCGCCACCGCCTTGAAGCCGCGCAGCATCATTTCCACCGACACCGCCACCAAAATCAAGCCCATCAGCCGCTCCACGGCAACCACCACGCGTTCACCCAGCACGCGCTGAATCCGCTCCGCCAGCACCAGCACCACCGCGCACACCGCCATGGTGATGCACAGCGCGGCAATCCACTCCAGCTTGCGCTGCGGCGCTTGGCTGACCAGTAGCATCACCGTGGCCAGGGCTGACGGCCCCGCCAGCGCAGGAATCGCCAGCGGCACGATCAGCGGTTCGCCTACAACCTCTTCTTCAGCGTGTGCGGCAGAGGGGAAAATCATTTTCAGCGCGATCAAAAACAAAATCACACCGCCGGCGATTTGCAGGGACAAATCACTCAAATTCATCAGTGTCAAAAAGTCTTTGCCAAAAAACATGAAGCCCAGCAGCAGCAAAAAAGCGATCATCACCTCGCGCATGATCACCAAAGTACGCCGCTCGGGCGAGACATGGCGCAGCGCACGCGCAAAAATCGGGATATTACCGACTGGGTCGGTGATCAAAATCAACAAAATCGTGGCGGAGGTGAGGGTGTAATTCATCCCAATATTATGGTCAAAAAGTCGTTTACAGCATTTCAACAAACCGTATCGGCGATAATTTAGCCATGTTTAGTCCATGTCAGACTGTTTCGCTGCTCCAATCCCTGCGTCGTGCCACCGCGTTGGTACGTTGGGTATTGCTGGGTTTTGTGCTGTCTTTGGGCGTCGCCATCGCTTCCCCCATCGTCAACCCGCAGGCGACGCAGCTGATTTGTTCGGCCTCGGGTGGCATGAAAGTCATCGTCACCTCGGCTAACGGTTTGACTGACGGCAGCACCGAAGTCGCCAGTCAGAACATGGATTGCCCGCTGTGCGTCAGCATCATCGCGCCGCCGCCGGTGCTGAAAATGTCGTTTGAGCCAGCGCAGCCTTTGCGCTGCGGGCTGCAACCCATCCCCGCAGCCACCATTGCCCAGCGCACCGCCGCACCCCTGCCCGCCCGTGGGCCGCCTGAGCCTCTTTAAGCTACTGAATAAATAGCAGTATAGGCAATAAATACGCGGGCTATTGGCGTATTTAATGAATATTTGCTTGTATTTTGGCGATGATTTTATCGCTTTTAAAGAAAATCAAGATATCTCATGAAAAATTCATACTTCACATCATTGTCACGTCACCTCCCAGTTAAATTTGCTTCTAAATTAATAGCAACGTTGGCTATCATCACGCCGGCTAGCGCTGTATTTGGCCATGTCGTTTTAGAGGATCAAACGGCTCTGGCAGGACGCAGCTACAAAGCCGTTCTGAAAGTCGGCCACGGTTGCGCAGGGTCACCCACCACGGCGATTCAAGTCACCATTCCGGCTGGTTTTATGGGCGCAAAACCCATGCCCAAAGCCGGCTGGAGGCTGGCTATAAAAACAGCCAAGCTGGCCGTGCCGTACGATAACCACGGCAAACTAGTCACCGAAGATGTCAGCGAGATCAGCTGGACGGCGATGTCTAAAGACGACTGGTTGCCAGAGGCGTACTATGACGAGTTCGTGCTGCGCGGCGGTTTGCCCAAAAAAGACGGCGCGATGTGGTTCAAGGTGCTGCAAACTTGCGACAAAGGCAGCATCGACTGGTCGCAAATCCCCGCTGCTGGCGTCGATGCCCACAGTTTGAAATCACCCGCTGCGCTGTTGGAAATCATTCCTTCGGGCTCGGCTGGGCACCAGCATTAAGTTTAATTATTCAGAATTTTAAGGACTAATACTATGAAATTAATAGCACTAAAAGCAATAAATACGACGGCTAATGTCGTTTTTATGGCGTTAATAGGGGCTTTCCTAAGCTTTTCTGCCACGGCGAAAGACAACATCGCTGATGTCACCGTGAAAGACGCCTGGGTACGCACCACCGTGCCGGGTCAAAAGGGCACGGGTGCCTTCATGTCGCTCACCGCGAAAAGCGATTTACGGTTGGTGGGCGCATCCTCGGCCGTGGCCGGCATTGCTGAGGTGCACGAGATGTCCATGAACGGCGACGTGATGCAAATGCGCGCGGTTGCTGGCGTGGACTTGCCCGCTGGCAAAACCGTGGCGCTGCGTGCGGGTGGCTTTCACGTGATGTTGTTGGATTTGAAAACCGCGCTGCCTAAAAACGCGACGGTGCCGCTGACCTTGTTGTTCAAAGACGCCAAAGGCGTGCCAAGCAAAGTTGAGCTGATGGTGCCCGTGGCAGCCATTGCGCCCGCTTCAAAAGCAGATGGCGGGGCAACGGCACCGATGAATCAGCATAAACACTGAGGTTTTTGGCCTACTCAGGCGTGTAATTGGCGGCACATTGGAGTAAGCTCTCACTGGAACACCCCCGTTTCAACTTTTAGCTGAGGAAACACCCCATGAGCAGCACCCCAGACATGAGCAGTTTCGGCAAATTTGTGCCCGGTTTCGATTTTTTGCAAAATCTGGCCAAACAGACTGCCGGCGGCGCGGCGCAGAGCATCCCGCAACTGCCCAATTTGGGTAGTTGGGTGGCGCCCACGCTGAATGTGGAGGAGTTGGACAAGCGCATTGACGAGCTCAAAGCCGTGCAGTTTTGGCTGGACCAAAACGCCATGGCCTTGAAGGCGACGATTCAAGCGCTGGAAGTGCAAAAAATGACCTTGGCCACGCTCAAAGGCATGAACTTCAACTTTGGCGATGTGGCCCATGCCTTCAAACTCAAAACCGCAGATTCGGTGATGAGCGGCATGCAAAAAGTGACTGAAAAAGCCAGTGGCGCGGCAGCCACCGTTAGCAGTTTTGCGGGCACGGTGTCAGGCGCTGTTGCACCGCAACCAGCAGAGGCAAAAAAGTCGACCCAACCAGCCTCAAAAACAGAAGTGCCAGACATGGCCGCCGGCTTGGTGGATCCCCTGCTGTGGTGGGGTGCGCTGACCAAACAGTTTGGCGACATTGCCAATACCGCCATGAAAGAGGCGGCCAAGCAAACGGCCATCGATGTGACCCAGGGCGTGGCGACCGACATGGCCAAAGGCGCATTCAAAAAAGCCACCGACATGGCGGGTGCCGTGGGCAAGGCGATGACGTCTGCAAAAGCGGCATCTAAAAAGCCAGCCAAGAAAGTTGCCGCTAAAAAACGAGCCCGATAAGTAATTCAAGTAAAAAATTTAGGCCATCGTATGAAACTCTTTCCCTATGGCCACGCCACCCACCCACAGTGGCAATTCGCCGCCGCCTTGGTGCTGGCGCAACTTCGCGCGCAAATGGCGCAGGCTAGTTATGCCAGCAGCCCGACTTTGGCGATTTTGTACATCACCGACCACTACGCCAATCAGGCGCAAGCCATTTTGGATTATCTAAGTGCTGAGCTGCCCGAAGTGACCGACTGGTCGGGCACGGTCGGCGTGGGTATTGCGTCTAACAATGTGGAATATTTTGACGAACCAGCGCTGTGCGTCATGCTGTGCGACGTGCCGGCAGACCAGTACCGTGTGTTCTCTGGCGTTGCGCCTTTGGCCACGCTGGAAGACCCGGACGACGAATTCCTGAAAGAGCTGCCGCCGCCCGTTTTTCAAGCACACACCGCTTTGATTCATGTGGATGGCGGCATGCCGGATGCTGCGGAGATGATTGCCGATCTGAGCGCCCGCACCCGCACCGGCTACCTGTTTGGCGGCTTTGCGGCCAGCCGCAGCAACACGGTGCAGTTTTCGGTGTCTAGTGATGGCAACATCAACGGCCAAGGCGCGGCCAGTGGCGTGTTTGCCGGTGGGCTCAGCGGTGTGGCGTTCAGCGACGAGGTGCTGCTGCTGTCCCGCGTTTCCCAAGGCTGCCAGCCTTTGACGGCGAATGGCTCTAAAACCCGCACAATCACCGCTTGCGATGGCAATTTGGTCATTGAGTTGGATGGCGAGCCCGCTTTGGATGTGCTGTTGCGCGATTTGAACGTCAGCCTTGAGCAACCGCAACAAGCCCTAGAAGCCGTACGCGCCACGCTGGTGGGTTTGAGCCAAGACAGCCAAATCACCAGCCACCCGGGTATTTTCGGTAGTGATGTACGCGTGCGCCACATCATCGGTTTAGACCCGGCGAAACGCGGTGTTGCCGTGGCGCAAGCGGTGGAAATGGGCATGAATCTAGCCTTCTGCCAGCGCAACGTGGCCGCCGCGCGGACGGACTTGGTGCGCATCTGCGCTGAAATCCGCGAAGAGCTGGAATCGCAATCGCAGCCTGAGGAAATGGCGTGGGGCGACAACGCCGGCTTGGCCGAGCTGGCAGACCGTTCGTTCCAATATGGCCAATCCGACAACGGCGGCCTGCCCGCCAAACGCATCGCCGGCGCCATCTACGTCAGCTGCTCGGGCCGTGGCGGCCCGCATTTTGGCAGCCCCAGCGCCGAGCTGCAAATCGTCCGCAAAGCCCTGGGCGACGTGCCCTTGGTCGGCTTCTTCGCGGGCGGCGAGATCGCAAGGCACCATGTGTATGGTTATACGGGGGTGCTGACGGTGTTTATGGCAGATTAGGCTAATAATAGTATTATTTTAGGCTGTAGCCGGCGTGTTTATTGCTTGAGGTGCTATGAATTTTAAGTGCTTGTCTGCGGGCGCATTGTTTTGGTGTCGCCTTGGCATCACCACTAGGGTATAACCGAATGCGCCATTGGCGGATCGCATACTAGAATTCGTTAACTTTTTGTTGCGGCTATTTTTTGACACCAGTATTTTTGGATCAATCAATTAAGTAAGCAATCGAAAACAAAAAAATCTTCTTGGATTGACATTGAAACTTAAGTTTTCTGGAGAGCCATTTACCAGTTGATGCCATTCTCGAGACGCGCGGTCTGACAAAAGAGTTCAAAGGCTTTGTCGCCGTCAACCAGGTTGACCTGCAAGTTCAGCGCGGTCACATTCACGCGTTGATTGGACCCAACGGGGCGGGAAAAACGACGTTTTTCAACCTGTTGACCAAATTCCTGACGCCCACCCAAGGCAGCATCGTCTTCAACGGTGTTGATATTACCCACGAAAAGCCGGCGCAAACCGCGCGGCGGGGCATTGTTCGGTCGTTCCAGATTTCGGCCGTTTTCCCGCATATGACCGTGCTTGAAAATGTGCGCGCCGCGTTGCAGCGCAACATGGGAACCTCGTTTCACTTTTGGAAAGCCGAGGACACGCTCTTTCACCTGCACGAGCGCGCGCAGCAGCTGCTGGCAGAAGTCGATTTGGCCCATTTTGCCAACGAGATGACGGTCAATCTGCCGTATGGCCGCAAACGCGCGCTGGAACTGGCCACCACGCTGGCGCTGGAGCCCGAGTTGATGTTGCTTGACGAGCCCACCCAGGGCATGGGCCACGAAGATGTAGGCCGGGTGACTGAGTTGATCAAAAAAGTTTCCAGCGGCCGCACCATTTTGATGGTTGAGCACAACATGAATGTGGTGTCTTCGATTGCCGACCGCATCACGGTGCTGCAGCGCGGTGCCATCATTGCCGATGGTACGTATGAGCAGGTATCCAAAAATCCATTGGTGATGGAGGCCTACATGGGTACCACTAACACCGACTTGCAGGGAGCCCACTGATGACCAAGGAACTCCTGCGTATTGAGGATCTGCACGCCTGGTATGGTGAATCACACATCCTGCACGGCGTGAATTTCAGCGTCAACGAAGGTGAAGTGGTGACGCTGCTGGGGCGCAACGGCGCGGGTCGCACCACCACCATGCGCGCCATTCTGGGCCTGACGGGCTCACGCAAAGGCTCGATTCAGGTCAAAGGCGAGGAAACCATCAAGCTGGCGTCGCACAAGATTGCGCGTTTAGGTATTGGTTATTGCCCGGAAGAGCGTGGTATTTTTGCCAGCCTCAGTGCTGAAGAAAACCTGCTGCTGCCCCCCGTCATCGCGCCGGGTGGCATGGGCATCGATGAAATCTATGCGATGTTTCCCAACCTCAAGGAACGCGCCAGCAGCCCCGGTACCCGGCTGTCTGGCGGCGAGCAACAAATGCTGGCCGTCGCACGCATATTGCGTACCGGCGCACGCCTGCTGCTGCTGGATGAAATCTCGGAAGGGCTGGCGCCGGTCATCGTGCAAAAGTTGGCCGAGATGATCTTGGCGCTGAAGGCCAGGGGCTACACCATTGTGCTGGTCGAGCAAAACTTCCGCTTTGCCGCCCCGCTGGCCGACCGGTTTTATGTCATGGAGCATGGCCGCATCGTCAAGCAATTTGCCCAGAGCGAGTTGTCCCAGAACATGGGCATGCTGCAAGAGTATTTGGGCGTCTAGGCCGTTCACGTTGTTGCCTCAATTTTCTTTTTTCAACTGTACTGTTTGCATTTATCAACCGGAGAAACTCATGAAACTAAAAACACTCGCAGCCGCCATGGTGCTCGGTCTGGGCTCAGCCGCCTGGGTTCCAGCATTCGCACAAAACACCGGACCAGTCAAAATCGGTTTCATCACCGACATGTCTGGCCTGTATGCTGACATCGATGGCCCAGCCGGCGCGGAAATGGTCAAGTGGGCTGTGCAGGACTTCGGCGGCAAGGTCCTCGGTCGTCCGGTTGAAGTGCTGACCGCAGACCACCAGAACAAGGCCGACGTGGCCAGCTCCAAAGCCCGCGAGTGGGTGGACAAAGACGGGCTGTCGATGCTGATTGGCGGCACCAGCTCCGGCACGGCGATTGCTATGTCCAAAGTCATGGCGGAGAAAAAACGTCCCTTCATCGCCATTGGTGCTGGCTCTGCCCGCCTGACCAACGAGGACTGCACGCCCTATACCGTTCACTATGCCTATGACACCGTCGCGTTGTCCAAAGTGGCCGGCACCGCACTTGTCAAAGCTGGCAACAAGAGTTGGTTTTTCTTGACGGCTGACTACGCTTTCGGTTATTCGCTGGAAGGCGATGCCTCTACTGTGGTCAAAGCCAATGGCGGAACCGTAGCAGGCGCAGTGCGGCATCCGCTGAACGCTTCAGACTTCTCATCTTTCCTGCTACAGGCGCAGGCTTCCAAGGCGCAAATTCTGGCGCTGGCCAATGCGGGTGGCGACACCATCAATGCCATGAAGGCGGCGAAAGAATTCGGCATCACCAAAACCATGAAAGTAGCCGGCTTGTTGGTCTTTATCAACGACGTGCACAGCCTGGGATTGGCCGCCACCGAAGGCCTGCAGCTGGCCGACAGCTGGTACTGGAACCAGGACGATGCATCGCGCAAATTTGCCAAACGCTTTTTTGAAAAATACAAGCGCATGCCATCAAGCATTCAGGCTGCCGATTACTCTGCGGCATCCAACTATTTGAAGGCTGTGCAAACCGCAGGTACTACAGATGGTGACAAAGTCATGAGCACCATGAAATCCATGAAGTTCGATGACTTTTATGGCAAGGGCCAAGTCCGTGCAGACGGCCGTATGCTACGCGACATCTATTTGTTTGAAGTTAAAAGCCCCAAAGAATCCATCACCCCATGGGACTACTACAAAACCATCGCCAAAGTGCCAGGTGAACAGGCCTTCACCACGGTGGCCGATTCCAAGTGCGCGCTGCTAAAAAAATAACGGGCATTTTCTTTCTCTTCGACATCAATTTGATGGGAAGAGGAAGCAACTAATTTGACAACCTCATGGAAATTTTCGGCATCCCCCTGCAAGCTTTTTTAGGCCAATTGCTTTTAGGCCTGGTCAATGGCGCCTTTTATGCGATGTTGAGTCTGGGTCTGGCGGTCATTTTTGGCCTGCTGGGCATCGTGAACTTTGCCCATGGCGCGCTGTACATGCTGGGCGCCTTCGCCGCCTGGATCATGATGGATCAACTCGGCATCAACTACTGGGCAGCACTCATTCTCGCGCCGCTCGTGGTGGGCATCCTGGGCATGGTGATCGAGCGTGTGTTTCTCAAGCATCTGTACAAGCTTGACGAGATTTACGGCCTGCTTCTCACGTTCGGTTTGACGCTGATCGCAGAAGGCATATTCCGTGAGCTGTACGGCGTCTCGGGCCAGAGTTATCCTGTTCCGGAGTTGCTCCAGGGCGCTACCAATCTCGGTTTCATGGTGTTGCCCAACTACCGCGCCTGGGTGGTGCTGGTGTCGTTGGTCGTTTGCCTGGGCACCTGGTACCTCATTGAACGCACCCGGCTGGGTGCCTATTTGCGTGCCGGCACTGAAAACGCAGCGCTGGTGCAGGCCTTCGGCATCAACGTGCCGATGATGGTCATGCTGACTTATGGCGCTGGCGCGGCCTTGGCAGCCCTGGCGGGTGTCTTGGCTGCACCGATTATCCAGGTCAACCCGCTGATGGGCTCCAACCTCATCATCGTGGTCTTCGCCGTGGTGGTGATTGGCGGCATGGGGTCGATTTTGGGCTCGGTGATCACTGGTATAGGACTGGGTTTGGTCGAAGGTCTGACCCGGGTTTTTTACCCCGAGGCTTCCAGCATCGTGGTATTTGTGATCATGGTTCTTGTGCTGATGGTTCGTCCAGCCGGCCTGTTTGGCAAGGAGGCTTGAATGGATACCTTCAACAAAATCACGCGCATCACGTACCTGGCCTTGCTGGCGCTGGCGCTGGCGGCGCCCTTCATCGGGCTGTACCCCGTGTTTGTCATGAAGCTGCTGTGCTTTGCCCTGTTTGCCTGCGCCTTCAATTTGCTGCTGGGGTTCACTGGTCTGCTGTCGTTTGGTCACGCTGCTTTTTTTGGCTCTGCGGCCTACATCACCGGCTGGTTCGTCAAGTCGCAAAACTGGACGCCCGAGCTGGCGATTCTGGCCGGCGCCATCGGCGCCGGGCTGATTGGCCTGGTCGTCGGCGCGGTGGCGATTCGGCGTCAGGGAATCTACTTTGCGATGATCACGCTGGCGATTGCCCAGATGGTTTATTTTGTCTGCCTGCAGGCGCCATTTACCGGCGGCGAAGACGGCTTGCAAGGCGTGCCGCGCGGCAAGCTGTTCGGCATCTTGCCGCTGGTGTCAGACACCGTCATGTATTACTTTGTTGTGACGGTTTTTGTGCTTTGCTTTCTTTCCATTTCGCGCGTCGTGAACTCGCCCTTTGGGCAGGTGCTCAAGATGATCCGTGAAAACGAGCCACGCGCGATTTCCCTGGGCTATCAGGTTGACCGGTACAAGCTGCTGGCTTTTGTGCTGTCCGCCACACTGGCTGGTTTGGCGGGCTCGATGAAGACACTGGTCATGGGGTTTGCCACGTTGTCTGATGTTCACTGGTCGATGTCAGGCGAAGTTATTTTGATGACGCTGCTCGGCGGCGTGGGCACCTTCTTTGGGCCGGTGCTGGGTTCCGCCATCGTGATCGGCCTGCAAAACATGCTGGCCGACAAGGTCGGCTCATGGGTCACCGTCATCATCGGCGTGATCTTTGTGATCTGCGTGCTGGCCTTCCGTAAAGGCGTGGTGGGCGAATTGCAGGCATTCCGGGTACGCCGCCGTGATGCGGTGGCAAAGTAGCCTTTCATCAAGATAAATTTCTTAAATTTTGACTCTAGCTAGCGTATCTATTGCCTAATCTACTATAAAAAGTACAGCAGTTAAAAAATAAACTCACACCCCACGCGCCCTGTCTGCGTGGAACTGAGTCACAAATTCGCCCAATTTCCCCGCATCCAGCGCCTCGCGCACCTCGCGCATCAGGTTCAGGTAATAGTGCAGGTTGTGGATGCTGGCCAGCATGGGGCCTAGCATTTCGCCGCAGCGGTCTAGGTGGTGCAGGTAGGCGCGGCTGAAGCCGGTGCGGCCACCGTCGGCGTAGGGGATGGCGGTGCCGTCAGCGGGGGGTGTTCCGGCGCAGGCATAGCAGGTACAGGTCACGTCCAGCGGCTGTTCGTCGGCTTTGTGGCGGGCGTTGCGGATTTTCAGGTCGCCAAAGCGGGTGAACAGCGTGCCGTTGCGGGCGTTGCGGGTGGGCATGACGCAGTCGAACATGTCGATGCCGTTTTCAACGCCTGCAATCAAATCTTCCGGTGTGCCCACACCCATCAAATAATGCGGTTTGTGAGCCGGCAGTTTGGGACCAATGTGCTTCAAAATCCGCAGCATGTCTTCTTTGGGTTCCCCCACCGACAAGCCACCGATAGCAATGCCAGGAAAGTCCAGCTTCTCTAGCCCGGCTAACGATTCGTCTCTCAGTGCCGTGTGCATACCGCCCTGGACGATGCCAAACAGCGCGTTCGGGTTCTCCAGCCGCGCAAACTCGTCTTTGCAGCGCTTCGCCCAACGCAGGCTGAGTTCCATCGAGCTGCGCGCTTCGGCTTCAGTGGTTAGTTGCCCCTTGGTCTTAGTCTCCACGCTGATGTAGGGCGTGCATTCGTCAAACTGCATCGCAATGTCGGAGTTCAGAATGGTTTGAATCTGCATCGACACCTCGGGCGTCAAAAACAGCTTGTCGCCGTTGACCGGGCTGGAGAATTTGACGCCTTCTTCGCTGATCTTGCGCATTTCGCCCAAGCTCCAGACCTGAAAGCCGCCGCTGTCGGTCAACATCGGCTTGTGCCACAACTCAAACTTGTGCAAGCCGCCAAACTGTTTGACCACGTCCAGGCCAGGGCGCATCCACAGGTGAAAGGTGTTGCCCAAGATGATTTGGGCACCCATCTCTTCCAAGCTGCGCGGCGACACGCCTTTGACGGTGCCATAGGTGCCCACGGGCATGAAAACGGGGGTTTCAACCACGCCGTGGTTGAGAGTCATGCGGCCGCGTCTTGCGTGGCCGTCGGTTTTGAGGAGTTCGAATTTCAGCATGGGTAGATTTTATGAGTTGCTTTTGGGGCTTATTGTTTATGGGTCAATAACATCGCATCCCCATAACTAAAAAATCGATACTTCTGCGCAATCGCCTCAGCATACAACGCCATGATGTGGGCGTGACCGGCAAAGGCGCTGACCAGCATCATCAGCGAGCTTTTGGGCAGGTGGAAGTTGGTGATCAGGGTGTCCACCACTTTGAAGTCAAAACCCGGTGTGATGAAGATGTTGGTATCGCCCTGCGTTTCGCCTGTTTTTGCCCAAGTCTCCAGCGCACGCACGCTGGTGGTGCCGACGGCGACGACCTTGCCGCCTCGGGCTTTGCAGCGGGCGATGGCGTCTAGGGTGGTTTGATCGATGCTGTAACGCTCAAAATGCATCACGTGTTCGGCAATGTTTTCGGTTTTGACGGGTTGGAAAGTGCCGGCACCCACGTGCAGAGTGATGCTGGCGCGGGCTACGCCGCGTTTATCCAGAGCGGTTAATAACGCTTCGTCAAAATGCAAAGCCGCCGTCGGTGCCGCCACGGCACCAGGGTTTTTGGCGAAGACGGTCTGGTAGCGGCTGACGTCGTCAGCCTCGTCGGTATGGTTGATGTAGGGGGGCAGCGGCACGTGGCCGTGCAGATCCATCAGCTGGTACGGGTCATCCCCCGCGTCGTTGGACAGGACAAAGCGGAACAACGCGCCGTCTCTTTCTGGCCAGCGTCCCAAAAGCGTGGCTGAAAACGCGCCACCCGCCATCCATATCGTTTCACCCGGATGCGGTTTTTTGCTGACCCGCATGTGGGCGACAACTTGGTTGCCGGTCAGCACACGTTCAATCAGCAGCTCAACCTTGCCGCCCGACGGTTTTTCGCCGAAAAGGCGTGCTTTCACCACTTTGGTGTCGTTGAACACCAGCAAATCGTCGGGATTCAGCAGATTTGGCAAGTCGTGAAAGATACGGTGGGCAGGGGCTGAACCCGTGCCATCGAGCAATTTCGAGCTGCTGCGCTCGGGGGCGGGGTGCTGGGCGATGAGTTCGGTAGGAAGGACGAAGTCAAAATCTGACAACGTGAAGAAATTATTCGGATTATTGGTAGTGGGGGCGTTCATAGGGCAGAATTGTCCCATGTCCGAGGCACCCACCCCATTAACCTCTGCTAAAAAGAAGACGAAACCTGCGCGAAAGGTGGCTACTGAGGCGACGGAGGGTGTACCGGACAAAAAAACGCATCTGCAAAAGTGCATTGCCAAGTTGGGGCTGCACCGCGATATTGACCTCGCCTTGCACCTGCCGCTGCGCTACGAGGACGAAACTCGCCTCACCAAGCTGCGCGATGCGCGGGAGGGCGACACGGTGCAGATCGAGGGCGTGGTTACCAAATGTGAGATCACGTATCGACCGCGCCGACAACTGCTGGTGACGCTGGACGATGGCTCGGACACCTGCACACTGCGCTTTTTCAGCTTTTACCCCTCGCAGCAAAAGGCGCTGGCGGTGGGCAATGTGATCCGGGCGCGGGGCGAGGTGAAGGGGGGCTTTTTGGGTTTCACCATGATGCACCCCAGTTTCAGAACGGCGGGCGGCGATTTGGCGACTGCGCTCACGCCGGTCTACCCCACCGTGGCGGGCTTGCCGCAGGGTTATTTACGCAAAGTGGTGTTGGGCGGGCTGGCGCGGGCAGATTTGAGTGAAACTATGCCGGCAGAGCTGTTTAAAGGCCGTTTTAGTGGTAAAACTGGCACGCAGCCGGTGTATTTATTGCCTGAGGCGCTATTATTTTTGCATCACCCGACGCCCGATGTGTCGCTGGCGGAACTAGAGGATCGCACCCACCCGGCCTGGCAGCGGCTCAAAGCGGAGGAGTTGCTGGCGCAGCAGCTGTCGCAATTGCAGGCGAAGCGGGAGCGGGCGGCGCTGCGAGCACCAGTATTAGCACCCGTTCGGACTGAGCTTGTCGAAGTCTCAGTGAACCCTTCGACAAGCTCAGTCCGAACGGGGGGTGAAACATCTCTTTACGACAAGTTGTTAGCCATCATTCCCTTCAAGCTGACCGCAGCACAAGAGCGCGTTTGTGCTGAAATCACCCTCGATCTAGCCCGCAACATTCCCATGCATCGCCTGCTGCAGGGCGACGTCGGCTCCGGTAAAACCGTGGTCGCTGCGTTGGCTGCGGCCAAATGCATAGACGCTGGTTGGCAGTGCGCTTTGATGGCGCCGACCGAGATTTTGGCGGAGCAGCATTTTCGCAAATTGATCGGTTGGCTGGAGCCGCTGGGCATTACCACGGCATGGCTCACGGGTAGCCAAAAAACCAAGGAGCGGCGCGAGGCGCTTGCGCTGATCGCCAGTGGCGAAGCGGCGCTGGTGGTCGGCACCCATGCGGTGATTCAGGACAAGGTGCAGTTCAAAAATCTGGCGCTGGCGATCATTGATGAGCAGCATCGTTTTGGTGTGGCGCAACGGTTGGCTTTAAGAAACAAGATGAGCATTCCAACCGAGGAAATAAATACAAACTCCGTTCGGGCTGAGCCTGGCGAAGCCTTCACAAACCCTTCGACCAGCTCAGGGCGAACGGCTGGGTTAGAGCCGCATCTTTTAATGATGACCGCCACCCCCATCCCACGCACACTGGCGATGAGCTATTACGCCGATCTGGACGTCTCCACCATCGACGAGTTGCCCCCCGGCCGCACGCCCATCGTCACCAAGGTGGTGAACGACGCCCGGCGTGACGAGGTGGTTGAGCGCATCCGCAGCCAGCTGGCCGAGGGGCGGCAAATCTACTGGGTCTGCCCGCTGATCGAGGAAAGCGAGGCGCTGGATTTGACCAATGCCACCGAAACGCACGAACAGCTGTGCGCCGCATTGGGCGATGTGCAAGTCAAAGACACAGAGGGTAATAACCAACCCATCATGGTTGGGTTACTCCATTCGCGCATGCCGGTGGCGGAGAAAAAGGCGGTGATGTCGCTGTTCACCTCTGGTCACATGCAGGTGCTGGTCAGCACCACGGTGATCGAGGTCGGCGTGGATGTGCCGAATGCCAGTTTGATGGTGATCGAGCACGCCGAGCGCTTTGGCCTGTCGCAACTGCACCAGCTGCGCGGCAGGGTCGGGCGCGGGGCGGCGGCGTCGGTCTGCGTACTGCTGTATTCGACCGGTGACGCACCCCGATTGAGCGAGACGGCCCGCGCCAGATTAAAAGCCATGGTCGAAACCAACGACGGCTTTGAGATTGCCAGGCGAGACTTGGAGATTCGCGGCCCCGGCGAGTTTTTAGGCGCACGGCAATCCGGTGCGGCGCTGTTGCGTTTTGCCGATTTGGCAACGGATACTGAATTGTTAGACCAAGCGAGGGAGCTTGCACCCCTCATGTTGGATCAATACCCGGCACTCGCGCAAAAGCACGTGCAGCGCTGGTTGGGTGGTAAGGCGGAGTATTTGAAGGCTTGAAATACATTCAGTATGATGGCTGGATGACGACACAAAAAATAGATTTCACAGCCGCCCATTCTGTCTTGCAAAACGCAGTCGATGGGCAGTTATTGGCAGGCGTTTCTGCCGCCGTGATGTTCAATGGCGAGGTCGTTGATGCCTTTTGCACGGGCATGGCGGACATGGAAAGCGGCGAAGCGTTGCGGGTTGATCATATCCATCGCGCGTATTCGAACACCAAAATCATGACCTCAATGTTGGTGTTGAAATTAGCTGACGATGGCTATTTTACTATCGACGACGCTATTAAAAAGTGGATCCCAGCGTTTGGCAAAGTGCGCGTTTTGAAGCCAAGCGCGACGACCCTGGATGACACAGAAGCCTTGCAGCACGACATCACCATTCGGCATTTACTCAGCCATCAAGCGGGGTTGAGCCACGGCGTGTTTGACATGGGGAGCTTGATTTTTAACGCTTACCACGCATCAGGTGCACGTAAAAGTGATACGACTTTAGCGCAGCTGATGGAGCAACTTGGTAGCTTGCCACTCATCTACCAGCCTGGGCAAGGTTGGGAGTATTCGATGGCACCCGACGTGTTGGCTCGCTTGGTTGAGATTGTGACTGGTCAGGTCTATGCCGATGCGCTTAAAACACGACTCTTCGCTCCGCTTGGCATGGTTGATACCACTTATGTGTTGCGACCTGAGCAGGTGTCGCGTTTTACGGCGCTCTATATCGGGGATGCAAAACAGCCTAACAAGCCGGGCCTCAAGCGTTTGGACAACATGCCTTGGCCAAGCGCGTTTCTAGAGCCCGTGCCACGTCAAGCCGGCAGCAGTGGTGTGGTCACGACGCAGGCAGATATGCTGCGCTTGATGCAGCAATTAACGCCAAAGTTTGGCACTTACCTCAAGCCAGCCACACTAGCCGAGATGTTGCGCGACCAGTTGCCGCCAGAGCGCTGCATACACGTAGCCAATGTCGGGGCGTTCCCCAGCTTGGGTTTTGGCTTGGGTGGGGCGGTGACACGTAGCATTTCAGAATTTCAACCCAATTCACCGACTGGAGAATTTCAGTGGGGCGGTTTGGGTGGCACGCACTGGTGGGTGTCGCCAAGCACCGGCTATTCCGGCGTCGTGATGACGCAACGGCATTGGGGTTTTTGGAACCCATTTTGGTTTGAGTACAAGCAAAAAGTGTACGACGCGGTTGTCAAAGGTTGAGTCTTTTTAAGACAGTCACGGCATGAGCAGATTGAATCAAACCCGAGAAAAAATGTACAAAGCCGTGGCACGGCAGCTGCACGGCGTGGTGCCCTGCTGGGTGTGTGGTGAGCATGTGCTGCCCGAAGCAGCGACGCTGGAGCACATCAAACCCAAGCGTGAAGGCGGCAACAGCCATGCTGAAAACTTGGCCATCAGCCACGAGCTGTGCAATAACCAGCGGCATACGGTCGGCATCGTCACCGCATCGACAGCAACAGTCGGCAGGTTAACACGTAAAATTTTAAAGTGAAATTTTACGCGGGTATTTCATTGTAAAACTAATAGCACATAAGGCAATAAATACAACGGCTAGAGGTCTAAATCAATCGTTAAAACGGTGCTTAAATTTTGTGGTACTTCATAGTCTGCAATAACCCAAGCGCGGTTCGTATTGTGAGCAACACACTCTAGCCGTTCCAGCAAAAAGTTGATCGACGCTTTGTCTAAGGCGGCAAAAGGCTCGTCAAGCAAAGTTGCTGTAGCGCCGCTGGCAAAGGCTGCGGCGAGCCAAACTTTGCGTTTTGAACCTGCAGAGAGCATGTAGATTGCTTTTGAGACATGGTCGCTCAAACTCAAGCCTTCAATTAACTCTAGCAACAAGGCATCATCAAACTCAGGGTAATCCTTGCGCTGCAAGTCAAAGTAATCGTTTGGCGAGAGGTGGTCAAGCGCGCTCGTGCGTGGATCGATCCAAAACACATGTTGTTTGTACGACGCTAGCTTATCTTTAGAGCTGATGCCACAAACTTCAATGCTGCCAGCTTGCGGCGTTAAATCGCCGGAAAAAAGCCTGAGTAGCGTTGATTTTCCACAGCTCTCACCACCGGCGACATACGTGATGCCAGCGCGAAGGGTGGCAGAAAAATGGCTGAAAACGGGTTGCAGTGGAAATTCAAACGTCACATCACGCGCTTGCAGAATGGTGTTCGGCATGTTCAAAAATGCGGCGGCAAGTCGTCGCGCAAATTCCTCGCTGCGCCTAAACCGCCATCGGTGCTGGATTGGCGCAGTGCAGTGATCGCTTGGATCAGCATGTCGATCTGCTCTTGTTGACGCACAACGACTTTGTCGAGCTGGTCAATCTGGTCTTCGGCGTAGCTGGCTTTGATTTCCAGCTCGGTCAAGCGGTGGTTGGTGTTTTGTGCGGCTTCGATAGTAGGCTCCCTTGCATGGAAGCTTACTATAACTCTCAGCCAGCACCGTTGTTCAAACTATGGGTTTACACCCAAAGCACCGGGCCTTTGTTGGCATACCATTTGTCAAGGTCGGGTTCAACCAAGGCTTCAATTTTAGCACGTTTGATTTTCATGGTCGGTGTCAGGCAACCGTTATCAATCGACCAAGGCTCTTTGGCGATCACCAGCATTTTCATTTGCTCATAATCGGCCAAGCCCTTGTTGGTTTCCTTCAGCAAAGCGGTCATTTCTTCCGTTACCTCAGCTCTGAAAGCCGGATCGCTCAATTTAGGGCGAATGCTTTCAGCCAGCACCACCAAGGCGTAAGAAGCGGTTTGGCCGACACCTGACACCATGCTGGACTCGACCATCGGGTGTGCGTTGAGTTTGTTTTCAATCGGCGCTGGTGCGACGTATTTGCCTTTGTCGGTTTTGAAGAGTTCTTTCAAGCGACCCGTGATTTTTAGCTGGCCGTCGGCACTGTATTCCCCTTGGTCGCCGGTGCAGAAGTAGCCATCGTCGGTGAAGACTTCAGCATCCAAGTCAGGCCGTTTGTAGTAGCCCACCATCTGACCGGGTGATTTGATTTGAATTTCACCGTTGTCGCTAATACGCGCTTGTACGCCGTCGTAAGGCAGACCGACGTAGCCGATTTGATTGTGCGTCGTGGTCATGGTGTGTGAAAACGCGAGGTCTTCAGTCATGCCGTAACCTTCAATCAAATTGAGACCCAAGCGTCGGTACCAGTTGATCAACGAAGGTGGCAAAGGCGCAGAGCCGCTAGCGGCAATTTTGACTTGCTCAAGCCCAAGCCCTGTCAACACCTTCTTGGCGACAATTTTTCCGAGAATAGGGATAGAGAGCAACAGGTTCAGCTTTGCCGGCGGCATTTTTTGTGCAACGCCTTGTTGGAACTTCAACCACAGGCGTGGTACGGAAATAAACAAAGTGGGTTTGGCGCGGTTCAAATCTTGAACAAAGGTGTCTAGTGACTCTGCAAAATACACATGAATTTTGCCGTTAAAAAATGAATAGGCTTCAATAAAGGAGCGTTCGAACACATGCGCCAAAGGCAGGTAAGACAGCACGCGGTTTGAAGAATCTTGACCCAAAGTTTCGCTCATGCGTTTGTTGATGCCTTCAGACACGGCACAGAGGCGTTCAAAGCTGTGCATCACACCCTTGGGTTGGCCTGTTGAGCCAGAGGTGTAAATAATCATCGCAATATCATCACCTTGACGGCTAGGACGACCGCTTATAGGCGCTGTGCGAGCGGTGATGGCCTCCCAGGTGTCGTAGCCGGTTTTAGGCGCCAAGGGCAAAGCGATGCACGGCATGCCAGCTGGCACGCCAGGCAATTGCTTCTCCCAGGTGTCAAGTTTTCCAACAAATAGCAGGCAGGCGCCACTGTGCTCCAGTACATACTTGACCGTATCCGCACCTTCGGTTGGGAAAATGGCCACGGTGGTGTAGCCTGCCATCCAGACCGCCAGCTCTGCCATGAAGAAATGGGCGCAGTTTTTAGACAGCAGGCCAATGCGAGCGCCGG
>CANKRG010000022.1 GCA_947485165.1 Comamonadaceae bacterium | reverse complement strand
TTGCTAAGGTTCCCACTTTGATCACTCCTGTCTCCTGTGCATAACTACTACGCACAGTGTTTCTAACAGGGGTCAAATTTGAATGAAAATTAATGCATCAAAGGGGTCAATTTGGAGTGAGATTCAACACAGTGCATCCTTGGGCTTGAACATGCCGGCATAAGGCTTGGGCACCACATAGGGCCAGTGGGGCTTGATGAAAGACAAGTGTGCGACCCAAGGCTGATCTCCCGCCTCGCGCATGAAGTCCATGGCCCGGCGCGTGGTGTAGGGCGTCTCTGAATGTTCATTGGGGATGCGGGCAGGCAAATGGCTGTACTTCAGGTACCAACCCGAGCGGAACTGTCCTTGCTCGTCCACCACGGTATTGGCCCATTCCTCCCAAGGGTTATCGCCCCCGAAGCCTTGCTTGCGCAGGTAGAGGTTGTAGTTGGGGTCGGGGTCATGGCCAGAAAACGGATGAATGCCGTCGTCGCGCTCGTAAGGGTCAAAACCGCATTCGGCGATGCGGACACCTATTTGCGATTCGGGATCGATACCCAAACGGGACATGCCGGACGAATCACCGCGCATGTGGGTCTTGCCAATCAACACCGAACGCACACCCAGTGGCCGCAGGTGGTCACCCAGTGTCATCTCGCCTGCTTTGAGCGGCACAAAATTCCAGCTGACGCCGTGCGAATGCATGTAGCGACCGGTGTAATAGCTCATGCGAGAAGGCCCGCACACGGGAGACTGCACATAGGCGTTGTCAAAAATCACGCCCCGCTTGGCCAGCCCATCCAGATGGGGTGTCTGCAGCTTGGGGTGCCCATAGCAAGACAGGTGATCGGCACGCAGCTGATCAGACATGATGAAGAGTATGTTCTTGACGCGTTGAGTCATGACGGCGGGCCTTGAGCAGGCACAAATTTACGATGCCCTATGCTAGGCATAGCGTAGCCAGTAATCCAATCGTATTTTTTAAAGTCGATTACCAAGGGTTATCGGCTTGAATTTCAATGAGGCCAAACCGCACACCTGAGGCCTTCTCAAATCAATACACTGACCCCTATCAAATAACACAGGCACCTTCGTTTAAAACGGTTTAATTTCTTGCTCATGGCACCATATTCTCTAAGTTTCAGAGCATTGCCAATGATGAAGTCAGTTGATGGTCTAGGGGACGATTACCCTTATCACCCGCACAGCGCTTTGGGCTACGTGCCACCCAAGCTGTTCAGGGAGAAACGAGCGGTAAATTAAACATACCGACGGTACTGGGTTACGGGGTCAAGACCAATACGGACCAGTGCCGCAATGACACGGTGTCTTTGCCGACAAGGATGATTTTTACAGACACCTGCGCGCGGCTGGGTGTCTTTGAGTATGGTGTCCACGATTGGTTGCGTGGACACGATCTTGCGAGATAAATCGACCCCGCTCAAGATGGGTTGGCTGGGCGCTTACGTTCTAAGTAGCAGCAAAGGTGTTACTAGTGTGACTACTCCCGTCCTAAAATCTGATTTATCCATGGCTTGCGAATGGGATATGTATAACTACCTTTCAACTATGGTGAACCAGGTAGAGTTTGCCGTACTGCGGCCAATCCGTATTAACCCAAAAACAGTTCCTGCAAATCACTCAAAAAATCAAAGCCGCGCTCAGTGGGTTTGATGCTTTTGGGGGTTTGAATTAACAGGTTTTTCTCAATTGCTTGCTGTAAACCAGGCTGTAAAGCCGACAAAGCCAAGCCGGTGCGCTCGAAGAACAGCATCGGATCAAAGCCCTCTTTCAAACGCAGCGCGTTGAGCATGAACTCAAAAGCCAGTTCTTTGTGTTTGATGTCGTTGTCTTGCGTCACCGCATTGCCCGCCAAGGCATGCTGCATGTACAACTTGGGTTCACGGTAACGCACTTGCCGCACCACCCGGTGCGCAAAGCTGAGTTTGCTGTGCGCACCAGCGCCCAGCCCCAAATAATCGCCAAATTGCCAGTAATTGAGATTGTGCCAGCAACGGTGACCGGCTTTGGCGTAGGCGGAGACTTCGTAGCGTTCCAGCCCCGCAGCACCCAACAACTCGGTCAACTTATCCAACATCGCATAGGCCGTGTCTTCTTCGGGCACTTTGGGTGGGAATTTGGCGAAATAGGTGTTGGGTTCTATAGTCAGGTGATAAATCGAGACGTGCGGTGGCGCTAAGGACAAGGCGGTTTGCACGTCGCGCTCTAAATCGGCAATCGTTTGACCGGGCAAGGCGTACATCAGGTCTAGATTGAAGGTATCGAACGACTGCGCGGCTTCTTCGACTGCGGCAAAGGCTTGCGCACTGTCGTGCACGCGGCCTAAAGCCTTCAAATGCGCGTCGTTGAAGCTTTGCACCCCTATGGACAAACGTGTGACGCCAGCGGCTCTGAACGCTTTGAAACGGTCTTTTTCGAATGTGCCGGGGTTGGCTTCTAGGGTAATTTCACAATCCGGGTCTAGTTTTACCCTTGCGCGTATGTCACCTAGCAGCCGGTCAATGGATGCTGGCGAAAACAAGCTGGGCGTACCGCCACCTATGAAAATGCTGTGGACGGGACGGCCCCAGATTAACGGAAGAGAAGCCTCTAAATCCGCAACGACGGCATCGATATAACGCTGCTCCAGCTCGGCAGACAAAGCCCCGTTTGATGAGCCTGCTGCTTGAATCTCATGCGAGTTGAAGTCGCAATACGGGCATTTTTTCAAACACCATGGCAGGTGAATGTACAAAGACAGCGGCGGCAGCGCGGCCAGCTGTAGCAAGCCAGAGCGCATGTAATGGGTGATGTCCTGAGGCCGTTTTGCAGCAGTGGTTTCGGCTGTAGCCTCTTCAGCTGCCAAAACTACGGGAATAACTTTACTCAAAACCAGCTCTCTTGCATCAATGCCAGCATGCGCTGGGCGGCTTTGCCACGGTGGCTGTTGGCGTTTTTCTCAGTATCGCTCAATTGGGCGAAAGTTTTGCCCAAATGCGGGATGTACATCACCGGATCGAAGCCAAAGCCGTTGATGCCTATCGGTTTTTCGGTGATGTCACCGACTGCACGACCGACCGCGATCAGCGGCTCAGGGTCGTCTTTGGACCGCACAGCGACCAAGGTGCTGACCAAGGCGGCACGGCGATTGGTCTCACCATTGAGCTGCTCCAGCAAGGCTTTGACGTTGTTGTCGTCGCCTTTGGCATAGCCAAATTTTGTAGCGTAAAAAGCAGTGTCTACACCGGGTAAACCGCCAAAAGCGTCAACACACAGCCCCGCATCGTCGGCAATGGCCGGCAAACCCGTCACAGCGCTGGCATGGCGGGCTTTCGCCAAAGCGTTTTCCACAAAGGTGCGAAATGGCTCTTCTGCCTCGCTGACACCAAGGCTGGACTGCGGAATCAAGGTCAACGCCAAACCGGCAAACAAAGCTTGTAACTCGGCCAATTTGCCGCGGTTGTTGGATGCAAGGACTAGTTTCATCTGCATTTTATCTAAAAGTGCTTTTTTAAAGGTTTTTTGATCTATAGACAGCGTATTTATTTCTCATAATGCTATTATTTTTATAGCAGTTTTAATGCTTTAACCTAAGATTTCAGTGCATTTTGTTGCATGTTGATCAAATCAACAATGCCGTTTTCTGCCAATTGCAGCAACGCATCCATCTCTTTGCGGGAAAACGCGACGCCTTCTGCCGTGCCTTGCACCTCGATGAAATGGCCGGCACTGGTCATGACCACGTTCATATCGGTGTCGCAGGCCGAATCTTCCGTGTATTCCAAATCGAGCAATGGCGTGCCTTGCACAATACCGACGGAAATCGCGGCGACAGCTTGGTGAATCGGCGACTCAATCAGTTTGCCTGAAGCAATCAAGCCATTCACCGCATCTTGCGCGGCAACGAAAGCGCCTGTGATGCTGGCGGTGCGGGTGCCGCCATCGGCCTGAATCACGTCGCAATCCAAGTGAATCGTGCGTTCGCCCAGCTTTTTCAGGTCAAATACGGCGCGCAAAGAGCGGCCAATCAGGCGTTGAATCTCTTGCGTTCTGCCACTTTGTTTGCCGCGTGCAGCTTCGCGGTCGCTACGGGTGTGGGTGGCGCGGGGCAACATGCCGTATTCCGCCGTGACCCAGCCTTCGCCGCTGCCGCGCTTGTGGGGTGGCACTTTTTCTTCGACCGAGGCGTTGCACAGCACTTTGGTGTTGCCAAATTCGATCAACACGGAGCCTTCGGCGTAGTTGGTGTAGTTACGCGTGATGCGGACGGGGCGCAATTCGTGGGTTTGGCGGTTGCTGCTACGTACAAAACTGGCTGGGCTTGCTGAACCTGATAGTGGGGCGGTCATTTTGGTTACTTTCGGGGTGTTTTTATGAAATTCAGCTAACCATTATCCCTGCTCTGACTGAAGCTCACCCATTTTTGGGTGTTTTCGCAGGCTAGACCGCTGCTTAATTGCTGGCTTGGTAGTTGGCCAATGCAGCTTGCAATTCAAACACAGATTGTGGCCTTGCCAAGGGGTCTAGCGCCATGCACCACTCGACGACCTCAATCAACTTGTCCGAGTAGCTGGTGCCGCTGCGCATGAGTAGTTCGGGCACGGGATCCTTAGCGCGGCGTTTGACAACTTCTGGCGGTGGGCAGCCCAGCATCATGGCGTAGATGCAAGCGCCAATCGCATACATATCGGTCCACGGGCCCAACGGGCTGTCACGCTTGTACATCTCAGGCGCGGCAAAACTTGGGGCGCCAATTGCCCTTCAGAGCGTGATGCGTGCGAAGACGGCAAATACGCTTTGATGGCAACCTGTAGGTTCTGAGGGTCGCGGGCCAAATAAACCAAGCTAAATCCGCCTTCTGAAACTTGACGGACAATGGCGTACCCACTCAGCACCGTATTGGGCGGGAGTGGGGAAAGTTTGGCTTTCGTCATAAAGGAAATATTAATAATGGCAGTTTACAGCATGACCGGCTATGCAAGCACGGCAACCGCCTTGGTGAGTGGCGCTTTGGGAGAAATACAACTTTCGATTGAAATTCGGTCGGTCAACAGCAGGTTTTTAGACCTTTCATTCAAGTTGCCCGATGAGTTGCGGCAAAACGAGCCCGCGCTCAGAGCATTGGTGACCGCAAATCTCAAACGCGGTAAGGTGGAAATACGTGCTGCGCTTGAAAATTCTTTGCAGAATTTACCAACGCGGCCAACGATAGAGATTTTAGGGCAGCTACAAACGATTGAAAAAGACATTCAAGCGACCCTGAAAGATGCGCGCAGCCTCAGCGTTGCCGATGTGTTGCGCTTGTCTGGCTCTGCTGGCAATGCGTTTAAAAACAACGCTGATACAGCGCAAACTGTGATGCAGTTGACGCAATCTGCTGTGCGAGATTTGCTGGCCTCGCGTGAGCGCGAGGGCGCACGGCTGACGCTGATGCTGCAATCGCACTTGGGGCAGCTGCGCTTGCTGGCATCGCAGGCCGGGCCGCTCATTCCGATGTTGGTGGAGCAGCAACGCAACAAGTTCATGGACCGCTGGAAAGAGGCTTTGGCTATCGGCGGTTCGGGAAGTTCAGGAAACTCAGTAAGCTCGGAAAACTCTGAAAACAAGGCAGAAGCCCATCAAGTCGCCATGGACAGAGCCCTCAACGAAGCCACCGCTTTTGCGATTCGGATCGATGTTGCCGAAGAATTGACACGTTTAGCCTCGCACATCGATGAAATTGGACGAATTCTCATCCAGGGCGGCGAAATGGGGAAAAAGCTGGACTTTTTGATTCAAGAGTTGCACCGAGAAGCCAACACCTTGGGCGCAAAGTCCTCTGTTTTGGAATTGACCCGCATTTCAGTTGGCATGAAAGTTCTCATCGAGCAAATGCGCGAGCAGGTACAAAACATCGAATAAAAACTGAATAATGATCCACTATTTAAGCCTCACAGAAGTGTGTTGAAATAACTTCAACAATAATTCTGTAAAATTAACCATGGATTATCCCGGTCAACTTTATGTCATTGCCGCCCCTAGTGGAGCAGGTAAATCTAGCCTTGTGAAAGCCTTGCTGGAGCTTGATTCGCACGTTCACCCCTCGATTTCGCACACCACGCGCCCACCGCGTGGCCAAGAAAAACATGGCCGCGAGTATTACTTCATTGCCACCGATGAATTTGACGAAATGGTCAAAACCAACGCCTTTGTAGAGTGGGCCAGCGTTCACGGCAAGCAATATGGCACGTCGAAATCCATCATTGAAGACCGGGTTTCTAAAGGTGGCGACGTTATTTTGGAGATTGACTACCAAGGCGCGTTGCAAATTCGCAAAATTTTCTCCAATGCAATTTTGATTTTCATACTCCCACCGAGCTGGGAAGAATTGCGCTCTCGCTTGGAGCGACGTGGTGAAGACACCCCAGAAATCATCGATTTACGCTTAAAAAACGCGGCTTTAGAAGTGGCGCAGGCCAAAGAATTCGATTTCGTTATAATCAACGAACTGTTTGATCGTGCGCTTTTTGACCTAAAAGCCATCGTTCACGCCCAGCGTCTCAAATTTGCAGCCCAACTTCGCGCCAGAGCGCCGGTGTTTGAGGCGCTGCATATTTCCTAGTTTTATCGATATTGACGTATCGAGTTTTTACATTTCGGAGCTACCCATGGCACGTATTACTGTTGAAGATTGCTTAGTGCAAATTCCAAATCGCTTTCAATTGGTGTTGGCGGCCACTTACCGTGCGCGCATGCTCAGCCAAGGCCACGCACCCAAAATTGAGTCCAAAAACAAACCTTGCGTCACGGCTTTGCGTGAAATTGCTGCAGGCAAAGTTGGTATCGAAATGTTGCGCAAAGTGCCACTTTGAAGCAATCTCATCTGAGTTAAAACTCGACATGTGAATAAGCACCATCATTTGGTGCTTTTTTTTGCCCGTCATACCGCAAACCACAGCGCAAACCGCTAAAGTGTAGGTATGAACCCCGAAGCGAACACGTCACCCCACACAAAAGTGCATGACAACCAAGCGCTGGGGGCAAAGTCGCCTTCTAAAACACCGGCAAAACACACGGCGAAAACAACCACCAAAACAATGGCAAAAGCCAGCGCCAATGCAGCGGCAGCCAGTTTTGCGGCATTGACTGAAAAATTAGATTATTTGGACAAAACGGACATTGAAGCCGTCCGTCAAGCCTACCGTTTCGCAGACGAATCGCACTTGGGCCAACTTCGGCAAAATGGCGAACCTTACATCACACACCCGATTGCTGTTGCGGCGCAATGCGCGACTTGGAAGCTGGATGCGCAGGCGCTCATGGCGGCGCTGTTGCATGATGCTATTGAAGACTGCGGCGTGACCAAGGCGGAACTGATCGAGCGGTTTGGCTCCCCTGTTGCCGAGCTGGTAGATGGCCTGACCAAGCTAGAAAAGCTGCAATTCGACACGCGGGAAGAAAACCAAGCCGAATCGTTCCGAAAAATGCTGCTGGCCATGGCCAGAGATGTGCGTGTCATTTTGATCAAACTGGCTGATCGCAGCCACAATATGCGCACCTTGAGCGATATGCCGCGTAGCAAATGGGGGCGTATTTCTTCTGAAACATTGGATATTTATGCACCGATAGCGTACCGGTTGGGTTTGAACCAAACCTATCGCGAACTGCAAGATTTGGCCTTTCGCCACCTGCAGCCTTGGCGCTATGAGGTTCTTTCAAAAGCCGTCGCCAAAGCCAGAAACCGCAGGCGCGACCTGATTGAAGCGGTCCAAACAGCCGTCGAATCCTCTTTTTCGACGATCGGTATGGAAACGCAAATCTATGGCCGTGAGAAAACACTTTACTCCGTCTATCGCAAGATGGACGAAAAACACCTCAGCTTTGCGCAGGTGACCGACATTTATGGTTTTCGCGTTGTTGTTCCGTCTGCCCTCGACTGCTACACCGCACTGGGTTTGATGCACCAGCTGTACAAGCCTGTGCCAGGCAAGTTCAAAGATTACATTGCCATTCCAAAAATCAATGGCTACCAATCCATCCATTCCACCTTGGTTGGACCTGCTGGCGTGAATGTCGAGTTCCAGATCCGAACGCAGGCGATGGATGTGGTGGCCGAGTCGGGCGTGGCAGCCCATTGGCTGTACAAAACAAACGTCCAAGATGCGCAAGTGGCTGACCGCATGGGCTCAAAATGGCTGCAATCGCTCTTAGACATTCATGATGAAACCCGTGATGCCGCTGAATTTTGGGATCACGTCAAAATTGATCTTTTCCCCGATGCCGTTTACGTGTTCACGCCCAAAAACAAAATCATGTCCATGCCAAGAGGCGCCACCATGGTGGATTTCGCCTATGCCATTCACAGCAATGTAGGCGATCGCGCGATTGGGTCTAAAGTCAATGGCAACCAAGTGCCGCTGCGCACAGAGTTGAAAAATGGCGACGTGATTGAAGTCATCATATCGCCGAATTCAAACCCGAATCCGGCTTGGTTGGGCTTTGTAAAAACCGGCCGAGCCAGGTCAAAAATTCGCCATTATCTAAAAACCATGGCGCAGTCTGAGTCGATTGAATTGGGCGAAAAACTGCTGCTGCAAGCGGTACGGACCGAAGGACTGCTGCAGCTCCCCAGCAACGCCCAAAATGATCACGCTATTTGGGAGAAGCTATTTAGATTCACGGGCAACAAAGACCGTGCTGAGCTCATGGCAGATATTGCGATTGGCAAAAAAGTGGCAACGATTGTGGCCAAGCGCTTGGTGCACCTATTGTCAGACGCCGGCGTAAAACCGGATGCTTTGCTCATCACCAGAGAGCGTTTTTTCTCGCACGAACCCATCTCTCAAGGCGCTATCACGCTGGACGGCAGCGAAAATGCATCTGTGAAGTTTGCAACCTGTTGCCGCCCGATACCTGGCGACCCCATTTTGGGCTATCTGGGCCGTGGCGAAGGGCTGACCATTCATATTGCGCGATGCCCGGTCGTGAAACGCCTGCAGTACAAAGATGCCGAGCGCTTTATTGTTGTGGATTGGTCTGACGAACCAGTTCGAAACTTTGAAGTTGGTGTGATTGCCACCGTCGCCAATGGCAAAGGTGTTTTGGCCAAAGTAGCGGTGACCTTGGCCAATTCTGAATCCGACATTTCACACGTTGATATGGGTACCGAGTATGCCCAAGACGCGACCGATTTACGCTTCGTCATTGAAGTGCGTGACCGTGCGCACTTGGATACTGTTTTGAAAAATTTACGCCGCACATCATCCGTTCTCACGGCGGAACGCATGCTTCCCAGTGGCACGGAGTCACCGAAAGAGTAGCTACCAACACTTGCAATCAATGATTGCGTTAAGCGCCCGCACGGCCAAGACGTTAAGCAGATTGCGGGTACACCACGCGGATAATTTCAATGTCTTGTATGCCGCTGGGCGAATTCAAGCGAACGACGTCACCTACTTGCGTTCTTAGCAAAGCACGCGCGATCGGCGAAACCCAAGTCACCTGCTGACGCAAATTATCTGCTTCGTCGATGCCAAGAATGGTCACCGTGCGCTGTAAACCACTTTCCTCTTCATAAGTCACTGTCGCGCCAAAGAAAACTTGATCGCTACCAAAATGCACACTGGGTTCACTGATTTCGGCGATTTCTAAGCGTTTGGTCAAAAATCGAATCCGCCTGTCAATCTCCCGCAGCCGCCTTTTGCCATAAATATAGTCGCCGTTTTCAGAACGGTCACCATTGCTTGCCGCCCAATGCACCACTTCCACCACTTTAGGGCGCTCGTTGTCGATCAAATCCAACAGCTCCGCACGAATGCGCGCATAGCCAACCGGCGTGATGTAGTTTTTACCGCCAGTGGGTAGCGCAGGCAAACCAAAATCTTCGTCCTCGTCGGACTCTGATTCTTTTGTAAAGGCTTTGCTCATCTTTTGGGGTCTATTGAAAAATGGTGGGACGTGTAGGACTTGAACCTACGACCAAAGGATTATGAGTCCTCTGCTCTAACCAACTGAGCTAACATCCCGCCTTTGGATTGACAAGCTGTCAACCCAACCCAGTATTGTAAATGCACTAGCTTCTGATATTTCTCAGTTATTTTTGATGGCTCAGCGCATTGCTGACCAATTTTGAGGTGATGTCGACGATTTGGATCATGCGGTCGTAGTGCATGCGGGTGGGGCCGATGACGGCCAAGGTGCCGACGACTTGACCATCCACCTCGTAGGGCGCGCTGACAACGGACAAATCCTCAATAGGCACAACATGGCTTTCGCCGCCAATATAAATGCGCACGCCTTCGGCTTGGCTAGAGGTGTCTAACAGGCGCATGAGCTGCGTTTTTTGCTCAAACAGGTCAAAAGCCCGTCGAAGTTGACCCATGTCGGTGGAAAAATCACTGACAGAGAGTAAATTTCGCTCACCCGCTATCACCACCTCGTCCTGCTCTTGCGCCAACACTTCAGAGCCGATTTGCACGGCTGCGTTCATCAAGTGGGCGATTTCACCGCGCAGTTGATCCACTTCGAGCTTGAGGCGCTCGCGCACTTGCTCGATCGCCATGCCGGCGTAATTGGCGTTGAGGAAGTTGGACGCTTCGAGCAATTGCGATTGCGAGAAATCAGCTTCGGTAAAAATCACCCGGTTTTGCACATCACCATCGGGGGCGACGATGATGACCAAATAGCGTTTTTCAGACAATTTCAAAAATTCGATGTGTCTGAACACCGAGGTGCGTCTGGGCGCAATCACCACGCCGACGAACTGTGACAGGCTGGAAAGCAAATGCGCAGCGTTGGTAATCACCTTTTTCGGCTGCTCAGCCGCCAAGATTTGCGGCGCAAAGGTTTCGCGCTGCGCTGTCAACATGGTGTCAACGAATAACCTGTAGCCGCGTGTGGTTGGAATGCGCCCTGCCGAGGTGTGCGGGCTGGCAATCAGCCCCAGCTCTTCCAAATCGGACATCACATTGCGAATCGTCGCGGGTGACAACTCAAGGCCAGAGGCACGCGACAAGGTGCGCGAGCCTATGGGCTGCCCGTCGGCAATATAGCGTTCAACCAACGCTTTCAACAATAACTTGGCTCTGTCGTCTAGCATGGTGGCATTTTAGTATGATGTGATTTAGTACATACCTCTAAATCGATGACAAACTTGCAATCTCATTTTTCAAAAGTCGCCCTGATTGGCAAAATTCATGCGCCAGGCCTGGCCGCGAGTGCCGGCGTGCTGGAAGATATTGCCCAGTTTTTGACCGATTTAGGTTGCAAGGTGGTGCTGGAACAAACCACCGCGCAGTTATCAGGCATCACAAACTACCCCATGCTGGATGTGCAGGGCATTGGCGAACAGTGCGATTTAGGCTTGGTGGTGGGCGGTGATGGCACCATGCTGGGCATAGGTCGCCAGCTGGCGCCCTATGGCGTGCCGCTGATTGGCATCAACCAAGGGCGCTTGGGCTTTATCACCGATATCGCGCTTGAAGGCTACCAAAGCGTGCTCAAACCCATGCTGATGGGCGAGTTTGAGGAAGACCACCGCAGCCTGATTCATGGCAAGGTCATGCGTGACGGACATTGTGTGTTTGACGCGCTGGCGATGAACGACGTGGTGATTAACCGAGGTGGCACATCCGGCATGGTGGAGCTACGCGTTGACGTGGATGGCCATTTTGTGGCGAACCAGCGGGCTGACGGTTTGATCATCGCGACGCCGACGGGCTCGACCGCCTATTCGTTGTCAGCCGGTGGCCCGTTGTTGCACCCGTCCGTGCCGGGCTGGGTGCTCGCGCCTATTGCGCCGCATAATTTGTCGAACCGCCCCATCGTGCTGGCCAATGCAGTTGAGATCACCGTAGAAGTTGTCTCTGGTCGCGATGCAAGCGCTAATTTCGACATGCAGTCGATCACAGAAATGTTGATTGGCGATTGCATCAAACTTATGAAATCACAGTATTCCGTGCGATTCTTACACCCCAAAGGGTGGAGTTATTTTGACACGCTGCGCAAAAAACTGCATTGGAACGAGGGAGGGTCCTAAGCATGGCTTTGAAACGCATGGCTCTGCGTGATTTTGTCATCGTGCGCGAGCTGGAGCTTGATTTAAGCAGCGGCTTTACCGTGCTGACGGGTGAAACCGGTGCCGGTAAATCTATTTTGATTGACGCCTTGCAACTGGCGCTGGGCGCACGTGCAGACACGGCTTGGGTGCGCGAGGGCGCCAGCCGAGCCGAGGTGAGCGCTGAATTTGATATTCCCGCAGCGCGAAAAGCTTGGTTAAACACGTGGTTGGAAGAGACTGGCTTTGCGGTGGAAGACACTTTGCTGCTGCGCCGGACGGTTGATACGGCGGGCAAAAGCCGTGCCTGGATCAATGGCAGCAGCGCCACAGCGGCGCAACTGAAAGAACTGGGTGATGAGCTGGTCGACATTCACGGCCAACATGCGTGGGCCACGCTGAGCCGTGCCGATGCCGTGCGTGGCCTGCTGGACGCTTATGCAGGTAACAATTGCCAGCCATTAAGTGCGACTTGGTCACAGTGGCGCATTGCCAGCAAAGCGCTGGACACCGCCAAATCTGCCTTGCACAACCTGCAAAACGAGCGCGAGCGCGTACTGTGGCAACTTGCCGAAGTGGGCAAATTGGCACCCGGCGCAGACGAGTGGGACGAGTTGAACGCGCAGCACAGCAAGCTGTCGAACGCGCAATCGCTGTTGGAAGCGGCGCAAACAGCGTTTTCGGCGCTGCAAGATGACGAATCCGAATCTGGTGCTGATGTGATTAGCGGCTTGGTCAAAGCCCACAGCGCTCTGGAAGCCCGCGCGCACATTGAGCCTGAATTCAAAGCTTTGGCAGACGTATTAGCGTCAAATTTGGCGCAGCTTGAAGACGCTGCGCACAGCTTGAACAGCTATTTGCGCAACACCGAGCTGGAGCCGCAGCGCTTGGCAGAGTTGGACGAACGCATGGCGCTGTGGCTGTCGCTGGCACGCCGCTACAAACGTACCCCTGAAGAGCTGCCAGCCTTGCTCGCATCATGGAAAGAAGAGTTAACCCGTTTGGACGCTTCGACGGATTTAGCCGCTCTGGAGGCCGCAGAGCAAAAAGCCGCCAAAGCCTACCAAGCCGAGGCAACCGCTATTTCCAAAAAACGCCGTGCTTCAGCCCCCAAACTGGCCGAAGCCATCACCTCAGCCATGCAAGGCTTGGGCATGCAGGGCGGCGCGTTTGAGGTGGCTTTGACGGCGCTGGATGCCCCCGCCGAAGCTGGGCTGGAAGACGTGGGCTTTTTGGTCGCCGGTCACGCTGGCAGCACGCCGCGCCCAGTGGGCAAGGTGGCTTCGGGTGGAGAATTGTCACGTATCGCTTTGGCAATATCTGTCGTCACCAGCCAGTTGGGTACCGCGCAAACCTTGATTTTTGACGAGGTAGACGCCGGCGTGGGCGGGGCGGTGGCGGAAACGGTGGGCAGGTTGATGAAGCAGCTGGGCGTGGACAGACAAGTTTTGGCTGTGACGCATTTGCCTCAGGTGGCCGCGTGTGCCGACCAGCATTTGGTCGTCGCCAAACGCTTGCTGGGTCAACATACCGAAAGCAACGTGACCGAAGTGGTGCAAACAGACCGCGTCAACGAAATCGCCCGCATGCTGGGTGGTGCGCAGGTGACCGAGGCCACCATCCTACATGCTACTGAAATGATAGCTATTCAGGCAACAAACACGACGACCAGAGGCATATTCACTCCTGTTTTAACGACTTTAGATGCAAAATCAACCAAATCCAAGGCTCTGGTATGACGTTAGAACTGGTTTTAATCACGGGCATGTCTGGCTCCGGCAAGTCAGTCGCGCTGCATGCGCTGGAAGATGCCGGCTTTTACTGTGTTGACAATTTGCCACCTGAGCTGCTGCTGCCTTTTATTGATTTAGAACAGCAACACGGCGTCAAAAAGGTGGCGATTGCGATGGATATTCGCAGTTCAATCTCGCTGCCCATGGTACCTAAGCTGTTGTCTGAGTTGAAAAATCGTGAAGTTAGCTTGAAATCACTGTTTTTAGATGCAACGACTGACACTTTGGTGCGACGCTTCTCAGAAACGCGCAGAAAACACCCCCTGTCCAGCCACGCAGCCGTGGAAACAACCCCAGGAAGCGCTGCAAATACGGATCAGCAAGCCAACTTCCAGCACATTTTGGTCGAAGCCATCGAGCTGGAGCGCGATCTGCTGGCCGATTTGCGCGAAGGGGCACACATCATTGACACCAGCTTCATCCGCCCTGCGCAGCTTTTGACTTATGTCAAAGACCTGATCTCCGCGCCCGCTAGCAGCATGACGTTGGTGTTCGAGTCCTTCGCCTTCAAACGCGGCATTCCCATGGACGCAGACTATGTATTCGACGTCCGCATGCTGCCCAACCCCCACTACGAACCCGCCCTGCGCAATTTGACAGGACGCGATGCACCCGTAGCCGCTTACCTGCAAAACCTGCCTGAAGTGCTGGACATGCAAGACGATATCGCCAAATTTGTCAGCAAATGGCTGACCGCCCTAGCCCGCGACCACCGCAGCTACGTGACCATCGCCATCGGCTGCACGGGCGGGCAGCACCGCTCGGTTTACTTGGTGGAGCAGTTGGCAGCGGCTTTTGCCAATGAAAATACGGGCAAATTTGTCACGCTTAAGCGCCACAGAGAGCTACAAGGTTAGCCAACTACGTGAGCCATTGCGCTTGTCAGCAACTTGCGCACAGGTGCAGGCAATCCCAGCTTGGGCCAGGCGTCTGTTGCAACCCAGTTTCCTTTGATTTTCAGCGCTGCATGCTCTGGTTTTTCAACCGTTTGCAAGTGCACGGGGTGAATATGCAAGTCTTTGTGTGTCAAAACATGTTTAAACACGTCGCCGTCAATTAAGTCTTCGATTGCAGCTGCCGGCACAGCAGCAGCTAGCGCCTTGTAACTCTCAAACACAGGCAAACAATACAAACCTGCCCACACACCGGGCGTGGGGCGTTGCTCTAAATACACGGAACCATCCGCCTGTGTTGCCCACAACAGCCACAGCGATTGACTGCTGCGTTTCAAGGTTTTTGTTTTGACGGGGAAAGCTTCTGGGTTGCCCCCTTTTTTTGCCGCACACAGCTTTTCTACGGGGCACAGCAAGCAATTGGGGCTGCGGGTGGTGCACAGGGTTGCGCCCAAGTCCATCACGCCTTGGGTGTAGTGGGGCATGGATAGCCATAAATCGTCATGCGGTAAAACTTGCGTAGCTAGCTGCCACAAGGCTCTTTCGTTGGCTGATTTCGCCAAATCAGCATCAAAGCCCAGCAAGCGCGTCAGTACCCGCTTCACGTTGCCATCCAAAATAGCCACCCGCTCACTGAAGCACAGCGAAGCGACGGCTGCCGCTGTTGACGGGCCAATGCCGGGCAGGGTTTGCAACACTTCTGCCGTTTGGGGGAATGCGCCGCCATGCAATGCCACCACGTCTTGTGCGCAGCGGTGCATGTTGCGGGCGCGGCTGTAGTAGCCCAGGCCGCTCCACAGCGCCAGAACATCGTCCAAACTGGCGGCAGCCAAGCTCGCCACCGTGGGGTGCGCTGCCAAGAAGCGCGCAAAATAGTCTTTGACGGTGACGACTTGGGTTTGCTGCAGCATGATTTCAGACAGCCAGACTTTGTAAGGGTCACGCGTGTTTTGCCACGGCAAATCGTGCCTGCCGTGCGTTTTTTGCCAAGCGATGAGTGCAGGTGCGAATTGGGTGATTGTGTTTGACTTCAAGGTATTTGACATAATTTCCGTCATCGTTTCCGTCATGGTTTCAGTCATGGTTTTTGACATGCAGCGCAGTAAAACGTCGAACGCTGCCCTTGCACAATTTTTTTGATTAGGCTTTGGCAATCCAAACACGGCAACCCCGCGCGGTCATACACCTTGGCTTCCAGCTGAAAATAACCAGTTTCGCCCTTGGCACTGGAAAAATCTTGCAAGGTGCTGCCGCCTTTGGCGATGGCTCGGGCAAGAACCTCTTGAATTGCAGCGTGCAGCTTGGCGGCTCTGGGCAGGCTGATTTTGGCCGCACGGGTCGTTGGGCGAATACCCGCCATAAACAGCGCTTCTGATGCGTAAATATTGCCGACCCCGACAACCAATTCGCCCCCCAAAAGCACTTGCTTGATCGCCGTTTGGCGTTTTTTAAGCCCCAAATGGAAGGTTTTGATATCAAAGGCCTCGGTCAAAGGCTCAACGCCCAGCTTGCCCAGCAGCTTTTGGGCGGTGGGTGATTGCTCAGCTGGTGCAAAAACCACCGCACCAAAGCGACGCGGGTCGTTCAGGCGCAGCAAGCCCTGTGTGGTGACCAAGTCAAAATGATCGTGTTTACCAGCAGCGGCAACTTCTACGCCCCAAACCGTTTGCGACGTAAAACTCAAGCTGCCAGACATGCCCAAATGCATCAGCAACAAACCATCACCTACGCGGCCACCCTTTAAGTCCAGCAACAAGTATTTACCCCGCCGGCGCACTTGCAGCACCGTCATACCCAGCAAATCATCCGGCTCGCACTGCAGCGGCCAACGCAGCGGTTTGCCCAAACGAACGGCCAATATGCGTGCACCTGCAATGCTGGAAGCAAAACTCAAACGTGTCACTTCAACTTCGGGTAATTCAGGCATGCTTCTATTTATTCACGTTTTTTACGGTTTTTTGTGGGTATATACAGGCTCACTTTGCATGAATTATCATGCTTACATGGAACAAAATAGATTCATCCGCCCAATAGCCATCGCTGCGTTAAGTTTACTGAGCTTTTTCGGCACCGTGCCGCTGGCATTCGGGCAATCTGTGCCAGCGCAACAGCCATCAGCGTCATCTGCATCATCAACGCCTGAAGCGCCTGTTATCAACTCAGCCCTTGACGCCGAGACTTTCTACAAAATTTTGTTAGCCGAGTTGAATTTTCTCGATGAGGAACCCAGAATTGCTTTCGCGCTGATGCTGGACAGCGCCCGAAGGACAAATGACGCCTCGCTGTTCGAGCGCGCCATCACCATTGCTTTGCAAGCCCGTTCTGGCGAATCCGCCTTGTCAGCAGCGAGGGCTTGGCTGCTGGCTACCCCCACATCTATCGATGCAGCACGGTATCTGGTTCAAATTTCGGTCAGCATGAACCGTTTAGAACAACCCGCAGGTAAAGCGGACATGGCCATTGCCCTCGAAGTTACTAAACTTGCACTGGCCAAAAATCCTCGTGGCGCAGAGGCTGCGCAGCTGGCTATTGCGCTCATGGCTGCCAAAGAGCCCCTAGCCGAGCAACTCGTCAAGCAATACCTTGCGAACTCGGCAGCTCAGCCCAAGCCTGAAGTCCGCTTAGCGTATGCCCGAACATTGGTTTCGCAGTCGCGTTTTTCAGACGCTCTGGCGCAAGTGCAAAAGCTCAGCACCGACGCCCCCACCTACGCGCCAAACTGGTTGGTTTTGGGCACGCTACAGTACCAATTGAGCCAAGATGCGGCGGATAAAAACAAGGCCGACGCCTCTGCGGCGGCAGCGCAGGCGTCACTGAGTAAATTCATCCAATTGACCGACGATTTGCCCCTGGAGCAACGCAGTGCGAGCCAGTCGCGCGCTTATATTTTGCTTGCCAATATGGCGAAAGGCAACAAACAATACCAACAAGCGTATGACATCTTGAGCAAGGCCATTGCGAACAGCAACGAAGCCGACCGCGCCGATTTACAGTATGACTTGGCCATGATGGCTGAAAAACTGATGCGCCTTGACGAGATGGAGCGCATTTTGCGGCAGGTGATTGATGATAAACCCGAAGATCCGCAGGCCTACAACGCGCTGGGCTATTCACTGGCAGACCGTAACCAGCGCCTGCCGGAAGCCAAAAAATTGATCCAAAAAGCAGTGGAACTGGCCCCCGAAGATCCGTTTATTGCAGACAGCTTGGGCTGGGTCGAGTTCAAATTGGGCAATATAGCTGAAGCTCAACGCATTTTGGAAACTGCCTACAAAGCCAAACCAGATGCCGAAATTGCCGCGCATTTGGGCGAAGTGCTGTGGAAACAGGGACTGAAAGAGCGCGCAACGGCGGTATGGAAAGAAGGCGTCAAAATCAACAAAAACAACGACACGTTGGTACAGACCTTGAAGCGCTTTGGCGTGAAGCCATGACGGGATTTTTGCGATTCTTTAGTCTTTTTTTTGCTATAAATTTAACAGCTGGATGCGCAACAAATACAACGGCTATTGGCGCATTTGGCGCTGAAAATTCCACCCTTTCAAACACCCCTTTGCGCTTAAGCTACCAAGGCAGACTTTCGTTACGAATTGCGTCTGAATCGCCGCAATCCTTGTACGGCGCTTTCTCTATAAGCGGAGACGCGCAAACGGGTGAATTGACCTTGAGCTCACCGCTGGGCAACACCGTCGCCAAGCTGACATGGACACCACAAACGGCCTTATTGGTAGCAAACAACACCACCACGACCTACCCTTCCACCGAGGCTTTGATCACAACGGTCACCGGTACGGCGCTGCCGCTGCCCGCTTTGTTTGACTGGCTGGCAGGCAGCAAGACACCGATTGATGGCTGGGAAACTGACTTGTCAAACATCAAAAACCCCGATAATCCACGACTCATCGCCAAACGAATCAGTCCGCTGCCCACGGTCGAGCTGCGTATTGCCCTAGAAAAGCAATAAGCACGAGATAAGTCACAAAAATATCACTACTTGAATGAACTCGCTGTTTGACGTCCCCGCTCCCGCCAAATTGAACCTGTTTTTGCACATCACAGGCAGGCGGGCCGATGGTTATCACCTGCTGCAGTCGGTTTTTATGTTGATTGATTGGTGCGATACGCTGCATTTTGAGCTGCGAGCCAATGGCAACATCAGCCGCGAAGACCTCACTACGCCGCTGCCAGCGGATGATTTGGCGATCAATGCCGCACGTGCTTTGCAGTTGGCGACAGGATCCACGCTGGGGGCGCACATCAGCATTGCCAAATCAATTCCCGCCCAAGCGGGCATGGGCGGTGGCTCTTCTGACGCGGCATCCACACTTTTAGCGCTGAATCGCCTGTGGCAATTGAACCTGACCAAGCAACAATTAGCCCACATTGGCCTGCAGTTAGGCGCGGATGTGCCTTTTTTCATACACGGCAGCAACGCCTGGGTTGAAGGCATTGGAGAGGAAATTACACCGATTGACCTGCCGAAAGCGCACTTTTTGGTGGTCAAACCAGCATCTGGATTGTCATCACAAGCAATTTTTACTGCCCCGAGCTTGAAACGTGACTCACCCAATGCTATAATTTCAGGCTTTGCTGCTTATCCATTTAGCTTCGGCCAAAATGATTTGCAAGCTGTTGCTCAAAAGCTGAGTCCTGATGTGAGTACCGCCTTAAATTGGCTGGGGAAACTGGGGTTGCAGCCCAGAATGACAGGTTCTGGCAGCGCAGTTTTTGCGCATGTCGGCGAAGAGAATTTGAGTAGGTTTGTTGAGTTTCAAGATGCGCCCAAAAACGCCATTGTTAAACTTTGCAGCAATTTAGTGGAGCATCCGCTGAAAAGCTGGGCAAATTGAAAGCATGAATTTAGATAGCTATTTTGGATAGCTATGAAAGTTTTCGGTGGTTAGTCAGAGTTAAGCCGTTTCGATTGCATAATTTAGACTGATAACCAGTGTAGGGGCGTCGCCAAGTTGGTTAAGGCACTGGATTTTGATTCCAGCATGCGAAGGTTCGAGTCCTTCCGCCCCTGCCAAATATTTTCAGCACAAAAGTGCTGATGATTTTTCAGTACAAGATGTACTGATGCTTTCTTTCAGCACATCCTGTGTTGATGTTTAGCGCACATATTGTTATCGCATACATTTAACGCACGCAGCGTGCTAACTTATTGTCCAATTTATGTCGCAAGCCCACACACCTGATTTTCTGGTTTTCACTGGCAATGCCAACCCTGGCATGGCGTCTGAAATTGCGCGCCATTTAGGCATTTCACTCGGTGCTGCAGATGTGGGCCGCTTCTCTGATGGTGAAGTCACTGTAGAAATCAAACAAAACGTGCGTGCGCGTGATGTGTTTGTGGTGCAATCCACCTGCTCCCCCACCAATGAAAACTTGATGGAACTGCTGATCATGGTTGACGCATTGAAGCGCGCCTCGGCAGAACGCATCAGCGCCGTGATTCCTTACTTCGGTTATGCTCGGCAAGACCGCCGTCCGCGCTCAGCACGTGTGCCTATCACCGCCAAAGTGGTTGCCAATTTGTTACAGACTGTCGGTGTGTCTCGTATTTTGACCATGGATCTGCATGCAGATCAAATCCAAGGTTTCTTCGACATCCCAGTAGACAACATCTACGCATCGCCAGTTTTGTTGGGTGATTTGCGTCAGAAAAATTACGAAGACTTGATCGTTGTATCGCCCGACGTGGGTGGCGTGGTTCGTGCGCGTGCTTTAGCCAAACAACTCGGTTGCGACATGGCGATCATCGACAAGCGCCGCCCTAAAGCGAATGTCTCTGAAGTGATGCATGTGATTGGCGACATTGATGGCCGCAACTGCGTCATCATGGACGACATGATCGACACGGCCGGTACGCTGGTCAAAGCGGCTGAAGTTCTCAAAGAACGCGGTGCTAAAAAAGTTTACGCTTATTGCACGCATCCTGTTTTCTCTGGCCCCGCCATTGAACGCATTCGTTTGGGGGATGCTTTGGATGAGGTGGTGATCACCAACACCATCCCACTTTCAGCTGAAGCAGCTACATGTAAAAAAATTCGCCAACTCTCCGTCGCGCCATTGATTGCTGAAACCATTCAGCGCATTGCCAGCGGAGAGTCGGTCATGCGTTTGTTTGACGATCAAGAGCAAAATCTTTTTTGATTTTGAGCTGATGGTCAACAACAAGTAGATCGCAAAAATAAACTATTTTTGCTGGTCTTTTTTAAACCGGAATCACACTGGTCGCGGTGGGTTCCTAGCTAGGAGTTAATTATGAAATTCGTCGCTTTTGAGCGCGCAAAGCAGGGCACGGGTGCGAGCCGCCGTCTGCGTATCTCCGGTCGCACACCGGGCATTATCTACGGCGGTTCAGGGACACCTGAACTCGTTGAACTTGACCACAATGCATTGTGGCACGCCTTGAAAAAAGAGGCGTTCCATTCAGCCATTTTGGACATGGAAAAAGACGGCAAAGCCAGCAAAGTGTTGTTGCGCGACGTGCAATACCACCCTTTCAAGCAACTCGTCTTGCACATCGACTTCCAACGCGTTGAAGCCGACCACAAGCTCACCATGAAAGTGCCATTGCACTACAGCGGTGATGAGTTGTCGCCAGCCGTGAAAACCGAAAACTGCGTCGCCAACCACGTGTTGACTGAAATCTTGGTGTCTTGCCTCCCAGCTGACTTGCCAGAATTCATCGCTATTGACTTGAGTGGTCTGAAGAAAGGTTCTTCATTGCACCTGAACGACATCACCTTGCCAAAAGGCGTGTCTGCTGTGACCCACGGCGTGAAAAACCCTGTGTTGGTTTCTGTTGTCGTTGTGGCAGCTCCTGAAGTGGTGGTTGCTGACCCAGCAGCTGACGCTAAAGCAGCGAAAGCCGGCGCTAAACCAGCAGCTAAGCCAGCAGCCAAAGCACCCGCAAAGAAATAATTTAAACTTTTTATTTAAAGTTTCAAACTATTTTGAAATGCTAAAAGCCCACCTCGGTGGGCTTTTTTTTGCCCCGATAATCTACCCATGATCAAACTTTTTGTTGGCCTAGGCAATCCAGGCCCAGATTACGCAGCCACGCGGCACAATGCCGGATTTTGGTGGATTGATGAACTGGCACGTCTGCTCAAAGTCACGCTCAGCATGGACAAAAGCTACCACGGCTACGTGGCACGTACCACGGTGGACGGGCAAACCATTTGGCTGCTGCAACCACAAACCTTCATGAACTTGTCGGGCAAATCTGTCTCAGCGTTGGCCAAATTTTTCAAAATCAAACCCGAAGAAATTTTGGTCGTACATGACGAGCTTGATGTCGCTGCTGGCCAACAAAAAATGAAATTTGGCGGTAGCCATGCGGGGCACAACGGTCTCAAAGACATCCATGCGCAGCTGGGCAGTGCCGACTATTGGCGGCTACGTGTTGGTATTGGCCACCCAGGAGTGAAAGCGGAAGTGTTGAACTGGGTGTTGAAAAAACCATCCCCAGAGCAGCAGCAGTTGATCGACGAAGGCATTGCCCGCTCGCTCAAAGCTCTGCCCGATTTTCTAAGCGGTGACATGGAGAAAGCCACCATGGTTGTGCACACCAGCAAGCCGCCTAGACCTAAAATTCCGAAGCCAATTAAGCTTGAGGAATAACTTGACCTTTTTCTGCTGTCAAACGTCGGTATTTATCCCACAGCTTTTCTTGCGATTCCACAAACTGCGGGTTCAGCGGAATACACGCCACGGGGCAGACTTGCACACACTGCGGCTCGTCAAAATGACCGACGCACTCGGTGCATTTGTGCGGATCTATCTCGTAGATCTCTTCGCCCATGTAAATTGCATCGTTCGGGCACTCAGGCTCACACACGTCGCAATTGATACATTCGTCAGTAATCAGCAGTGCCATGATGTCGGTGTTTATTTTGCCGTTTCAGCGGATTGATGCGCTGATTTCAAGGCTACCGCCACAGGGCTGCTCACCATTTGGCCCACATCGCCGCCCAATTTGCTGATTTCACGCACCAAAGTGCTGCTGATGGGCTGCACGTCCAAGCCTGGCAGTAGAAAGATGGTTTCAACAGTGGGCAACAGCTTGCGATTCATCGCCGCCATTTGCGCTTCGTAGTCAAAATCTGTCACATTGCGTACGCCGCGCACCACCGCCGTTGCACCTTGTGCTTTGCAAAAATCCATGATCAAACCATCAAACGGCATGACCACCACATTGGCGACATTTTTAAGCGCTATTTTGGCAAGATTGATTCGGGCATTCAAAGGAAACAATGTTTTCTTATGATGCGCCAGAGCAATGGCAATAATCAGCGTGTCAAACAAACCCGCTGCACGGCGCGCCACGTCTTCATGACCCAAGGTGATGGGGTCGAAGGTGCCGGAATAAACCGCAATGCGAGGCTGCTTGTTTGATGTTGTCATGCGGTGATTATCCCAAATTTGTAAATTTATACGGTTTCAGGTGTTTTCTGCCGCTTTTGAAGCCAATTTTTGAAGTAAGTGGTAGTGCACCATACCCGCTTTGCCAAAACGGTGAACTTGCAAGCCAAACACTTCGGCATCTTCTGCCGTTAATGTTTTGGGCGACTCTAAATAGATAAAACCTTCATCCGTCACCGCCAAACTGGCGGCGGCCAAAGCAGCGTCTGCAACACCAACTGCTTCAAAAGGCGGATCTAAGAGTACCAAATCTATGCTTTTTGCGGCAACTCGCTTCAAAGCACCGACACCATCACCACGCTCAATGCGAACCATTTTTGCCTGCAGCTTCGTCGCCGTGGTTTGCAGCTGCGCCACCAACGCGGGCTGTTGTTCACACATCAGCACATGGTTGGCGCCGCGTGATGCCGCTTCAAAACCCAGCGCCCCTGTGCCCGCAAAGGCATCGACACAGCGCCAGCCGCTCAAATCTTGCCCCAGCCAGTTGAACAGCGTCTCCCGCACGCGATCTGGCGTGGGGCGCAAGCCGGGAAAGTCCGCAACTGACAGCTTGGTGCGCTTCCACAGCCCACCAATGATGCGGATCTCGCCCGATGGCGTGGTGGGACGTTTGACAACGGGTTTCTTTTTGGGAACGATGGGTTTGAGTTTTGACATGACAGCAATAAAGTTAGCTCTGAGAAGTAAGCCCCGATTATTGCACCCCGCCCTACACACCTCCCAATACGACCGTCACCATCCGCTCAGGTTGCAGTTTGCGCTGAAACACGGCTTTGATCTGCGCGGTGGTGATTTTGTCGATCTGCTGCGTCCACACGTCCAGATAATTCAAAGGTAATTTATTCCAAGCAATATTTGCCACATTGTCCAAAAGCTTGCGGTTGCTGTCTATCCGCAGAGCAAAACCGCCCATCAAATTGTCTTTGGCGGCTTGCAGTTCGGCCTCGGTCGGGCCTTCGGCGACAAACTTGGCCAACACGTCTTTGGACACCTGCAGCGCCTGCGCTGCTTGGTCAGGCCGGGTTTGCAAGCCCAGCGTGAACGCGCCGGCGTGGTTGCCGGGCTGAAAACCGCTGTAAACGCCATACGTCAGCCCCCGCTTTTCACGCACTTCGTGGGTCAAACGCGAGGTAAAACCACCGCCACCCAAGATGTGATTCCCCACCAAAAGCGCGAAAAAATCTGGGTCATCGCGCTTATAACCGGGCTGGCCTATCAACACATGCGCTTGGGCAGATTCAAAGCTGATGCGTCTGTCCTCGGCTTGTTTGAGGGGCTCCACTTCAGGAATGACCTGCAGTAGTGAGCACTCACTTTTCGGCAATTGCCCTAACAGCGTGGCAACCAGAGCATCCGCCTGCGGCTTGGTAACAGCACCGACGATGCTGACTTTGGCTCTGCAGGGCAGCACCAAGGCCGTGTACGCCGCTTGCATATCAGCCACGCTGATGACCGCCAGATTCGTCTCCGTCATCTCAAAACCGTAAGGATGTGCGCCGTACACCGCTTGGTTAAAAGCGCGACCTGCCAGTGTGGCGGGGCGGGTGTTGGCTTCTTTGATACTGGCCGCGATACGCTCGCGCTCACGCAGCCAAATGGTGTTGGGCCAGGCGGGATGCCCCATTTGCCGCGCTGCCAAATCAACCGCTTTGCCTAAAAGATCTGGGTAAGTGAGGGAACGCAGCGAAAAGCTCATGCGATCAGCCCCTGCAGCAGCCGAAAATGAAGCGCCCAAATCGGCCCAAGCTTCGCTCAGCTGGTTGTCGTCCAAAGCGGCATTTGAACCATTGGCTCCCTTTCCTTTAATGCCTTTTGACAACATCATCGCCGTCACACTCGCCAAACCTGCTTTGTCGGCAGGGTCGCGGCGCGAGCCAGCATCAAAGTCGATTTGCACATCCACCATCGCAATGGCGGGGCTTTGCACCAAAAAGACCTGTGCACCGCTGGGCTGCGTCCAATTTTCGATGGGCAAGGCTGCAAAAGCCGAATTCAGGCAAAAAATAATGCCAAATATGACTCTAGCCCACGTATTTATTGCCTGAGATGCTATATATTTCATAGTATTTTTGATTCGTTGCGTGGATTCCCGCCTGCGCGGGAATGACGGGGCGGCTTTCAATGCCGTGCTCCTGTGGGCGCCATGCGTGGCTTGCGGGTTTTATCTATGGGTTGCGGCACCAGCACACCCACCGTCAATTGGTCGTCGCCAAAATACGTAGTCGCCACCGCTTGCACTTGGGCGCTGGTGACGAGTCGCAATTTGGCAATCAAACGCGCCCCCGCGTCCACCGGCATCCCCTGCACCCAGTACGAACCCAATTCACGGGCTTGGTTCATCACGGAATCCAGCTTGTAGACCTCGCTCGCCACCCACTGGGTTTTGACGCGGTTCAGCTCGGCCTCACTCACGCCGTTTTTGGCAATCAGGGCAATTTGCTCGCGCAGCGCCGCTTCCACTTGCGCCACCGTTTTGTCTTTGACGGGTGCGCCGTCCAAGAAAAACAACTGCGGGCCGCGCCCCATCAAGCCGTTGTAAGCGCCGGCGCTGTTGGCGATGGCGTTGTCACCTTGCGTCATGGCTTTGTCGAGCCGAGCGCCCGCATAACCGTCCAGCACCGCAGCCAAAACCGTCAACGCCAAGGCATCGTCAGGCGCTGAATCCGCATTTAGCAAGGTTTCCGCCTTCAAACCCGGCACTTTGTACGCCATGGCGATGTAGGCTTGGTCGGCCTGGGCCTTGAAATCAAAGCGTTTGATACCGGCTTGCAGCGGCTCTAGGCGCGGTTTGCGCTCGGGTACGGCTCGCATAGGAATGACGCCGTAGTATTTTTCAGCCCACAGCTTGACCTGCCCCACATCCACATCACCCGCCACCACCACGGCAGCGTTAGCCGGCACGTACCAGCGCTGGTAGAAGGCGCGGGCGTCCTGCGGCGTCATCGCATCCAAATCACTCATCCAGCCCACAATCGGGCGGCGATACGGGCTGGCGGTGTAGATGGTGGCGTTCAGTGCCTCACCCATCTGCGCACGAGGAGAGTCTTCGGTGCGCATGCGGCGCTCTTCTTTGACGACTTCGATTTCTTTGGCAAACTCAGCGTCCGCCCACTGGCTGTTGCCAAAGCGGTCGGCCTCTAGGCGCATCACGTCTTCCAAGCGGTTGGATGGGATTTGCTGGAAATAACCGGTGTAATCTTTGGATGTAAACGCGTTTTCCCGCCCGCCCAAAGCCGCCACTTGGCGCGAGAATTCACCCGTTTTCAATGTCGGCGTGCCTTTGAACATCATGTGTTCCAACACATGCGCCACGCCAGATGTGCCGTCCACTTCGTCCATAGACCCGACCCGCAGCCACAGCATATGCACCGCGGTGGGGGCGCGTTTGTCAGGCTGCACAATGACGGTGAGGCCGTTGGCGAGCTTGAATTGGCTGACTTGTGGGGCGAGCGACGTTTGTGCAAAACTGAGATTTGTAACCGATACAAATCCCAAAACGAGGAAAAATGCTCTTGAAATAGGATGCTTCAAATCGTACCTTGTAGGTTTCATAGAATAGTGTGATTCTACGTAGACCCAATCGTTCATTTTATCGTTCACATTCGTTTTCAGATTTGTCTTTTTATGTTCAATTTCTTCAAGAAAAAACCCGCCCCAGAGGTCGTTAAAGAGGTCATCACAGAGAAAGTTATCCCCGCAACGGCGACGGCAGTAGTAACGCCACCTGCTCCAATCGCCCCAACAGCAGCCGAACCCGCTCCCAAACGTCAAGCCTGGCTAGACAAACTCAAAGCAGGCCTGCGCAAAACCGGCAGCAGCATTGCGACTGTATTCACCGGCACGCAGATCGACGACGCGCTCTACGAAGACCTAGAAACCGCGCTGTTGATGGCAGATACGGGCACGGCAGCGACGCAGTTTTTGCTGGACGACTTGAAACGCCGTGTCAAAGAGACCAAAACCACAGAACCACAGGCCGTGAAAGGCTTGTTGATTGATGCTTTGGCAGATTTGCTCAAACCGCTGGAGAAAGAACTGCAAATCGGGCTGTACAAACCCACCGTCATCATGGTGGCAGGTGTCAACGGGGCCGGCAAAACCACCTCCATCGGCAAACTAACCCGTCATTTAGCCACCCACGGGGCGAGCGTGCTTTTGGCTGCTGCCGACACTTTCCGCGCCGCCGCCCGTGAGCAGTTGAACGTCTGGGCAGACAGAAACACCGTAGACATCATCAGCCAAGACGGAGGCGACCCCGCTGCTGTCAGCTTTGACGCCGTGACCGCTGGCAAAGCGCGCGGCAAAGATGTGGTGCTGATCGACACCGCCGGCCGCCTGCCAACGCAGCTGCATTTGATGGCAGAGTTACAAAAGGTCAAAAGAATCATCGCCAAAGCAGATAATTCATCAATCCCGCCGATTTCACCATCAAATACCGATGCAGCCAGCGTATTTAAATCCTCAACAGCTATTAATAATGTAGCGCCACATGAAATATTGTTAGTTATTGATGGCAACACGGGGCAAAACGCCTTGATGCAAGTCAAAGCCTTTGACGAAGCTTTAGGGCTGACCGGCTTGATCGTCACCAAACTGGACGGCACAGCCAAAGGCGGTGTGCTGGCGGCGATTGCGCTGTGGGGCAGCTTGCGAGCTAGTGGTGCTGTTCCTGTCTATTTCGTCGGCGTGGGCGAGAAAGTCGAAGACCTGGAAACCTTCAATGCCAAAGAATTCGCGCAGGCTTTGCTTTCCTAATTTATTTTTCTAGCACCGCCGTCATTCCCGCGCAGGCGGGAATCCACAACCCCTTTTCAGCCCATACATAAGCCACAAAATGACAAACCTACTTGAAAGCATCACCCTCGAATCCGCCCCCCACCCCACCGCCGCTGTCATCTGGCTGCACGGCCTGGGCGCCAGTGGTGACGACTTTGCGGCCATCGTGCCCGAGCTGGACTTGACCGGCTGCCCCGCCATCCGCTTCGTCTTCCCCCACGCACCGGTCATGCCAGTCACGCTGAACGGCGGCTACGTCATGCCCGCTTGGTACGACATTTTTGGAACAGAGCTGGGCGCTGGCGCGGTGAAACGTGAAGATGCGGCGGGCATCGCCACATCGCAGCAAGATATCGAAGCGCTGATCGCCCACGAAGTCAGCCGTGGCATCCACCCCTCCAAAATCGTCCTAGCCGGCTTCTCGCAAGGCTGCGCTGTCGCCTTGCACACCGGCTTGCGCCACCCCGCCAAGTTGGCGGGCATCATGGCGCTATCCGGCTACCTGCCCCTAGCCAGCACCCTAGCCGCCGAGCGCAGCGCCGCCAACGCCAACACCCCCATCTACATGGCCCACGGTACGCAAGACCCAGTCGTCGTCCTCAGCCGCGCCGAAGCCTCACGTGATGTGCTGGCGGGTTTGGGTTACAACGTGCAATGGCACACCTACCCGATGCCGCACAGCGTGCATCCACGGGAGATTGCGGATATTTCGGGGTTTTTGAGGGTGGTTTTGGGATAATTTGATTCAAAATTGCTATAAATAAAATAGCAGTTTAGGCAATAAATACGTCGGCTAGAGTCAAATTTACTACTATATCCGGACTTTTTTTGCTTTATTAGTGACAACTTTCTTAACAGGCACTTTTGCTACTGGTTTAACTGCCGGTTTCGCAGCACCTTTGGTCAACTTTTTCGCCAGTTTTAACCACTTCACCATGCGCTCTGCGTTGTCGTCAGACACATCCAGCACCATGGGTGACAAATCTTTCCACAATTTATCGGCGGTTATGGACTGTAAATAACCACAGCCTTGTGTGCCATCCCACACCATTCGAAAAGTCGAGCCATCTTTCGCGGCGAAGTCGCAAAAGCCGCTATCGAAGGTTTCAGGATAGCGCTTTTCGTCGGTGAGCACTGCACCGAGTTGCACAACGGCGTTACGCAGGGTTTCGTATGATTTCATGTTTTTAAAGTTTAATTTGATATTTTTAATAGCCGTATAAGCAATAAATACAACGTCTACAGCCAATATTATGAAATCAGCGTAATCGGTTCAAGCACATCACCCTGCGGCAAGATTTGGCCGATTTTGCAGGTGTGGGGGTAGCCTTGCGCTTTTAAGGCTGCGATGCAAGCGTCCACACGGTCTGCAGGCACGCTGGCCAGCAGACCGCCTGCGGTTTGGGGGTCAAAAATCAACGGGTAGCGCGGGTGTTTGACGAATTCTTCTTGGTTGCGCAGGGCGCGGCGCAGGCGCACGTTGGCGCTTTGCAGGGAGCTGGTGATACCGGCTTCAACGCATTCTTGCGCGCCGTCTAGCAGGGGCAGGGCACTCAGGTGAATTTCTGCGTCGACTTCTGAAGGGCGCGTCATTTCCACCAAATGACCGAGCAGGCCGAAGCCCGTCAAATCGGTGCAGGCGGTACCGCCATGCTCGCGCAAGATTTGCGCACCGACTCGGTTGCTGATCACCATGCTTTGCAGCGCCGCGTCAATCCAGCGGCCTTTGGCGGCGAGACGGGCGTGCGCGGCAAACAGCGTGCCGGTGCCAATGGGTTTGGTCAGGATGAGCACGTCGCCCGGCTTCATGCCACTTTTGCGCAGGATGGCTTCGGGTTTGTCTTCAATCAAGCCGTTGATCGCAAAGCCCAGTGCGAGCTCTTTGCCTTCGCCGGTGTGACCACCCACGAGCGAGCAATCCGCCTCGTTGAGCACTTCGAGCGCACCTGTCATCATTTGAAAGAGAACGTCTTCTACTTTTGAGTCCATGCCGGGCGGCACGGTGCAGACTGCTGTGGCGGATTGGGCTTGTGCGCCCATCGCCCAGATATCGCCCAGCGCATGGTTGGCGGCGACTTTGCCGAAGATGTAGGGGTCGTCAATGAAGGCGCGGAAGAAATCGACCGAATGCACCATTGCCATGCCAGGCGGTACGCGCACCACGGCGGCGTCGTCAGGGTCTTTCAGGCCGATGAGCACGTCATCACGCTGCACGGGATGCAGATTGCTCAAGGCGTTTTGCAGAATCGTTGCGCCGACTTTTGCGCCACAGCCACCACAACGCATGGCAATGGCCGAAATAGCTTGCAGTGATTCTTCGGAATTGAGCTTGACGGCGCTGAGTACATTATTCGAAGGCGCGGGTGCAGCCTGTGCATTCATCTCTGGAAACTCGCTGAATTTGCGCATGAAGCGCTGGTCAATCCAGTCTTTCCACTGCCAGACCCAAGCACCTGCAAAGCCCAGCCAACCGCGCGAAGCGACGGCGTATTTATCCCCCGTGCTGATCAGCGCGAGCCAACTGGTTTGTGGGCGATATGCTTCCAAAGCTGTGCCGCCAACCGCGCGGCGCAGATTAGTCGTGAGCGGTTTACCTTGGCGCACAGCGAATACGCCAGCTTTCTCTAACTTGAAATTGACCATGCTGGCAATGTCGCCCGCAGCATAAATCAGCGGGTCGTTGATGGTTTGCAGCGTGTCTTTAACCTCGACGAAACCTTCCGCATCAAGCTGTAACCCCGTGTTTTTAAGCCAAGCGGCACCGCCAGCACGCGTCACCCACATGATTTCGTCGGCTTGCAGCTCTTGGCCAGCGGAGGTGATCAAGACCCCTGCTTTCACCTGCGTGACCTGCGCTTGGCGATGCACCTGCACACCGCGCTGCGCGAGTACGGCATCGAAGCGGCTGCGCACGCCTGCGTTGTGCGTGGGCAAGATGGTCTCGCTGCTGGTCAGCAGATGAAAAGTCAATTCATCGGGGTTGCGACCCAGCAGGGTGAGCTCGTTGCGCAAGCGAAATTGCATGGCCAGCAGCAGCTCCACGCCGCCTGCACCAGCGCCCACCACGGCAATAGTGGTTTTACCAGCATGGGTTTTGACGCGCTCGAGCAGTCTGAGCCAGCGGTCGTTGAAATTGCGAATCGGTTTGACGGCCACAGCATGCTCGGCAGCGCCCGGCACGCCTTGCAACTGCGGTGTGGAGCCGATGTTGATAGAAAGTTGATCGTACGGCACGGCGGGACGGCTTTTGCAGATGACTTTTTGGTTGGCGCGATCAATCCCGATGACTTCGTCACGGTACAGCCGTGCCCCGGCAAACGCAGCCAAACGCGACAGATCAATATGCACCTCGTCATAGCCATAATGCCCCGCCACATAGCCAGGCAGCATGCCGGAATAGGGTGTATGCATGTCGGTGCAGATCAGCGTGAGGCGCACGCCGGGAATTGGCTTCATGCCAAAACTTTTGAGAACGCCTACGTGGCTGTGGCCGCCGCCGATCAAAACAATATCGCGCAGGATGGGCTGGTCTGAGGTTTGCATGAGTGAGTCAGAGAGATTCAGGGTGTTTTAGAGACGATTTGCAGCAGGGCGGCTTGCTCGAGCAGAGGTTCGAACAGTTTTTCACGGAAGCTGCATTGTCGCGTCAATTGAGCGAGTTTGCTGGGTGGCAGGTTTTGCCCTTCTCGGCATTCAACCAACGCATCGGCCAGCTGCTGCGCATCGCCACAGTCAAAATACCCAGCGTAATCAGCCCCCAGCATGCCCACATTGCCATCAATCCGCGACGCCAGCACGGGCGTGCCGCTCATCACCGCTTCCATCACCACATGTGCGCCGCCTTCCATGCGGCTGGGGTGCACGAGCACGTGGGCGCGGGCGATGCGGGCGCGGGTTTGCGCGTGGGTTTGCTCGCCCAAGTAGCGGTAGGTCGGTACCTCTGCAGCCAATTGGCGCGCTTGATTGCCCAAATCGGCATCCAACGGTGCGCCTATGTGGTCTAAAACGATATCCGAACGATGCGCCAAGGCACGGGCAGCAGCAAAATAGGTCTCAGGTGACTTCTCTGAGCGCAAATGCCCCACCATCAAAGCCCGCAGCTTTTGCGTGGTCTTTTGAACCGACTGGCGACGTGGCGTGGACTGGAAGATAACTTGGCATTTGCTTTGAAACTCTGCCGGCAAGCTTTGGGGGCCCATGTCTTGCAACACGACCAAGCGATGCGCGAGTTTGAGCGACTGCTGCGCCAAAGGGTCAACCGCGATGTCACGGTACAAATCAGTGCCTGTTAACGCTAAAACGATCAATTTATCAGGGAACTTAGCAGACCACTGCGCCATCGAATCCGCCGAACGACGCGCATGCAGAGCCAACATCACGTCATAAGGTTTACCATCCCATTGCAGCATGATTTCCACGTGATAATCGCTTGATAACATGTGCTGCCAGCGCTTGGCGGTTTGCCAATTGCCATTGTTGGCGGCGGCCAGCGCGGGGCTGATGATACAAATAGATGGTTTCGACAACATATTCCTAAATTATGCACGGTATGCACCTAGGCGATAGCTCAGACCCTTCGATAAATTGGCGATGCGCCAATGCCGCGCAAATTGCAGACGGCATGCAAAGCTTGCGTGTAAAAACGCTGGCAGTGTTTGATGCCTACGCTGCTGCCGACCGTTTGACAGTGCCCTACGCTGACGAACTGAATCCGCCACTGTGGGAGCTGGGGCATGTGGCGTGGTTTCAGGAATTCTGGATTGGCAGAAACCAGCAGCGCGAATTCGGCATCCATTACGACGCAAACCATCTGCGTTTGCCGTCACTTTTGGTGCAAGCCGACAGCTGGTACAGCTCTTGCACCGTAGCACATGAAGCACGCTGGCATTTGCCGCTGCTTGGGCCGATGGCCTGCAAAGACTACCTCGCTAAAACCTTACAGCAAACTTTGGCCTTGTTAGCTCAAGCAGATCAGCGTGACGACGCGCTGTACTTTTTCCGCCTTGCCCTGTTTCACGAGGCCATGCATTTAGAAGCGGCTGTTTACATGGCGCAAGCAATGGGCGTTGTTTTAGATGCTAATTTAGATCAAAAAAATACGCCTAATTTAATAGCAACCAAGGCAATAAATACGCC
>CANKRG010000021.1 GCA_947485165.1 Comamonadaceae bacterium | reverse complement strand
GCTCATCAAACAAGAAGACTTTAGGGTCGCGCACAATAGCCCGCCCCATGGCGACACGTTGACGTTGACCGCCTGAAAGTTCACGGGGAAAACGATCCAGAAGCACATCCAAATTCAGAATTTTTGCCGCTTTATCAACGCGCTCATTCGTAATCGCAGCATCGGCTTTGCGCAACTTCAAACTAAACGCCATGTTATCCCGCACGGTCATGTGTGGGTACAGCGCATAGCTTTGAAACACCATGGCGATGTCACGGTCTTTGGATTCAAGGTCGTTAACAATCTTGTCATCCACGGCAATATCACCGCCACTAATCTCCTCTAAGCCGGCCAACATGCGCAGCAAAGTTGACTTTCCACAACCTGAAGGGCCAACTAGGACAAGAAACTCACCGTCTTGAATATCAAAACTGATACCGCGGATGATCTTGGTTTTGCCGAATGATTTTTCAATATTTCGAAAGGATACGGATGCCATAATTTGTCTTCAATCAGTTTTAAATTTAAATATTTAGAAAATCGATGTGTAAAAAATCACTTAGCTTTTAAAACTTAGCTTTTTACGGCGCCAGCGGTTAAACCAGAAACCATATAGCGCTTAAAGGTGTAGTAAATCGCAGCTGGGGGCAGCGCGTAGAGCAAGCCAGTAGCCATCAAAAGCTCCCACGGCGAGTCATCTGCCCCTAAGAAATTACCCAGTGCGACCCCTAAGGTCAGCGTGTCTTCTTTTGACAGCAACAAGAATGCGTATAAATACTCGTTCCAAGCCAATAACAAGGAATACGTACCAACCGCAACCAAGGATGGCACCATCAAAGGCAAATAAACCAGACGGAACAACTGCAGGGCAGTTGCACCATCCATTTTTGCGGCCTCATCTAACTCATACGGCAATTTGTCCGACGCCTGCTTCAGCACCCAAATACAGTAGGGGGATGCGATGGTGACCATTGCCAAAATCAAAGACCAATGGTTGTTTAGCAAACCATAGGTGCTCATGGTTTTATACATAGGCACCGCCAAAAAAGCTGCTGGAATGAAATAGGTGCACAAAGCCAAATTCATCACCGTGCGACCGCCTCGCACTTTGAGCCGACTGATGGCAAATGCGGCTGTCGTCGCAATAAATAATGTAATCGCAGCAACTGAAAATGCAATCACAAACGAATTCCCAAGCTGCTGCCAAAAGTGCGTCAAATAAATATGTTTTTGCTCAAACACAACGCCGAAATTATCCAGCGTTGGATTTTTAGGAAATAGCTGTCCAGACGTTGCCTTATCTCGCGGAGAAATGGCAAACAAAATCATGTGGTAGACAGGAATCATGGTCCACAGGAAAACTGGAATACCGATGAGCAACAGCTTGGCTTCAGTTGTGACTTTTTTTAAAGAAATGGGCTTCATTGTTCTTCTCTTGTTGTCCTAATTCATGCACTTATTTAGACAAACGCTTCATCATGAAATACACCAATGGCAGCATCATGGGCAAGGCAACCACAATCGACGCCATCGCCAAATCAATTTGATCAAGGCGTAAATAGCGAATACCAAGCGTTGCCAAGACATGCGTTAAATCTGCCGGGCCACCACCAGTTAACAGGTAGACACTGTTGAAATCGCCAAGCGACCAAATCGTTGAAAGCAAGGTAGATGTGAGGTAAACCGTTTTCAGCGATGGCCAAGAGATGTATTTAAATTTTTGCCAGTTAGTCGCGCCATCGACGGAAGCCGCCTCGTATTGTTCGGTCGGAATCGCCAGCCGTGCAGCCACCAAAATCAGCGTCCAAAATGGCAGTGACTTCCAGATATGCGCCAAGATGGATAAAGACAAAGCCAAAGTCGGATCGTTCAACCAGTTCGGACCGTCTGTGCCCGTGAGTTTAAAAATCAAAGTATTAATCACGCCCCACTCTGGGTTCAACATGAACCGCATAGACAAGATGGTGGGGATGGAAGGAACTGCCCAAGGCAAAATGAAAATCAAAGAAAGCCATTTGATCCAGGTACGGTTATGGACAAAAAAGCCAGATAAGAACAACGCCAAAAGCATTTTTAAATTGATGCCAATAACGAGAAAAATGACAGTGTTTACAACTGTGCGATAAAAAATGGGATCGTCGAAAAGCTTGACGTAACTACTGGGGTTACTCGCAAGCCACAAGCCGTAGCCGACAGGGTATAAAACAAAAATCAAAAATAACAAGGCATAGGGAATGAGCAAAATTCTGCCCCAAAATTCCCAAGAAGTTAGACCTTTTTTGATCGGCTGAGTGGGCAGCACTGCTGTGGCATGTGTCAATGTGGTCATGTCAAAAAATATTAGTGAGTGGTTGCCAGCCCATACTGGTCAACCATTTTCTAAATTACTACTGTTTTAATTTCGATGCGATGATTAGTTTGCTACCGTTTTGATACGAGCGATCATTTCATCAACGGCTTTATCAACTGGCACTTTTTCACTGACCACACGATTCATCGCTTTTGCCCAAACATTTTCGTTGTTCAAAATCGTGAATTTGTAGTTTTTCGTGAATTCGAAGTTCACCGTACCTGCCTGGAACTGGTTGTGAACAGCCAAACGGTGTTTATCACCTTTCCAGAACGCACTTGCTTGACCCGTTTTGGTGACCGGGTACCAGCGACCCAATGAGCCTTCAACATATGGACCTAAGTTTTCTTCAGCCATCATGAACGCAGCGAACTCTTTCGCACGTTTGATGTTTTTAGCGTCTTTGAAGATCACACCGACCTTTACTGCCGAGCGGTACTGCATTTTGCTGCCATCTGGCTTATTCGGGAAACCAGCAGTGCGGATATTCTCGTTGTAGTTTTTGCCGGCAGTTGCGCGCTGCTCTGGTGTAAGCGACGCATTGGTCGAGTCATCCAGCCACTTGGCAGCTATTGAAATAGTAGCGTTGTGGGTTGCAAGTGTCGTCTTGTTATGAAATGCAACGTTGTTATCCGGGTCTTTCCAGTTTGAAGACGAAGGTGGTGTGCAACCACGGGTATAAATACCTGTGTAGTCAGTCAAGGCAGCAATTAGCCCTGCACGCACCACTGGATCATCCACCAATAATTTTCCGCTATCACTCACCAGCTTCACGTTGTGCGCATCCATGAATGTCAAGAATGAATAAAACGAATCACTGGAATCAACACCCATGGGTTGACCCATACCAAAAGTCCGATTTCCTGATTTTTGACGATGCGCTGTTTGCGCTTTATCACACCAGAATGTCCAGTAATCTTTCCAGTTGGTCGGAATGTCGCTTTCTTTCAATCCAGCGTCAGTGAGCATGTCTGCCCAATATTGAATATGCATGGTCTGCTGCTTCATCGGGAAGGCATAGTAAGCACGTTTTTTGTCGACATCGTTGTACAAGAACGCAGTTTCTACTGTGTTGGGTGCAAATTTGCTTCGCATTGGGTCAATGATGCTACTGACATCTTCCAATTTGCCATCAAACGCCCATTTGCCTGCGACTTGGAAGTCATAGACGTCCGCATAGGCGACGTCTGGCGGATTTTTAGCATCCATAGCCGCAACAGATTTTGGAATAGCTTCTTGCGGTGCATATTGAGATAGCTCGACCTTGACTTTTGTCTTGGCTTCGAACTTTTTGATAGCGGCAAAAAGCGCATCATCTTCAGCCTTGTAATAGCCTTTCGCCCACCAGACGGTGAGTTTTTCTTGTGCAGCGGCATGGCCACCGACGAGCATCGCCGTGGTCATGCAAGCTGCTGTTGCGATAAGTTTAAATTTCATCTGACAGTCTCCTTCGTGGTTATACAAACTTACTTACGGGATCGAAAAATTTAATCCTAAAATTTAATCCTATATCTACAAAAATATCAAGCTGCTCGCAATTCTGACGCCGGCTTATTCACGCGCGGTAAACGTCTGCGAGAAGTCAAGATTTCTTCAATATCAGTATGTGCACTGTCAATCAGCATACCGATCGCACGCTCAGCTTGCGTTGGATTCTGCGCAATAACGGCATCTAAAACCGCGCGGTGCAGAGGCAAAGAACTGAGTGGCCCATCTTTTTTGGCCGTTGATAACTCAAAGCTGGTTCGCAATAAGGCACTTAATGCCTTGCTCATTTGAACCAACATGCGGTTGTGTGATGCAGCGAGCAAGCCTTGATGAAAACGCAAATCAAAGGTGATGTAGTCGCCACCTTCGTAAACGGCCTGCTTCATACCGTCATAGGCCGCTTCAATGCGCGCAATGTCTTCTGACGTCGCTCGCATGGCAGCGAAGCGAACTGCAGCGGGCTCAACCACGCGGCGTAGATCTTGCAAATCACGGATGAATTCCGCCGTCAAACCTGCCTTCGATTGCCAAGCAATGACATCAGCATCAAACCAATTCCATTGATCTGCAGACAACACACGCGTACCAACTTTAGGTCCCGTGTGTATCAAGCCTTTGGCGACCAACGACTTGATGGCTTCGCGCACCACGGTGCGGCTGACCCCTAATTCTTCGCACAATACGGGTTCTGGCGGCATAGCACCACCCTCTGTATAACGCCCAGCAACAATGGCTTCGCCAAGGAAGTCCACTGTATTGCCGTGTACGTTTTTAATCATGTTTTGAGCTTATTTCAGGGAACTGGCGTCAACAACGGCTTACCCGCAAAATGCGCCTGCAAATTGCCAAATGCCAAATCAGCCATCGCACGACGCGTTTGCCAGGTTGCGCTTGCCACATGCGGCGCGAGCACAACATTGCTCATAGCGCACAAGGCGGCTGGGACATGGGGTTCGTTTTCAAACACATCTAATGCAGCACCTGCAATCACATTATTCTGCAATGCAGTTATCAGCGCGGATTCGTCAACCACCGAGCCGCGCGCCACATTGATCAAATAACCTTTTGCGCCCAAAGCAGTTAAAACTTCGGCATTGATCAAGCCCTTGGTGCCCGCACCGCCGGGTGTGATGACCATCAAAAAATCGACCTCAGCAGCCAGTGCGGCTGGCGTAGGGTAATAGGTGTAAGGACTGTCCACCACTTTATTTCTGGATGTGTATGCAATGCTCATGTCAAACCCCGCAGCTCGGCGCGCAATGGCGCTGCCAATACGACCTAAACCGACAATACCTAAACGCGCTCCACTCACTTTACGTGCGAGAGGCATAGGCCCACCCATCCATTTGCCATCACGCACATATTGATCTGCTTGCGGAATACTGCGCGAAAGTGCTAGCATCAAGGCAATGCCCATGTCTGCGACATCGTCAGTCAGCACATCAGGCGTATTGGTGACTGGAATGCTGCGCTCACGCGCGGCAGCGACGTCATAGCGATCGTAGCCAACACCAAAGACGGAAATCATCTGTAACGCCGGCAGCTGTTCCATCAATGCACGTGTCACCTGCGACTCACCACCACCGGCAATAGCCTTGATTCGTGGTGCGATTTGCGCAAAAGCGGCTGCATCTAACTCATGCGTACGATCATGCACCACAAAATTTTGTTGCAACTCTTCAAGATAAGGCGGCCACAACTTGGCAACTGTTAATATTTCTGGCTTAGACAAATCAACTCCACATCATTAAAACTATTGTTTTTAACCCTGCAACTTGAACTAAATCAACGTTTGCGTTAATGTCGCTATCGTATTACCATAAGACCATTAAGACCTCAGGGTATACCCGAAATTTTCATCCTCAATCGCAAAAATTTACATTTCAAATGACCCAAACACCAAAAAAACCAGCCCATGAACTTCGCAGCCAACAGTGGTTTGGTCGTCAAGACCGCGATGGCTTTGCCTATCGCAGCTGGGTCAAAGGCAAAGGCGTGCCGCATGACCAGTTTGATGGTCGCCCTGTGATTGGCATTTGCAACACCTTCAGTGAACTCACACCTTGCAATTCTCACTTCCGCACCTTGGCCGAGCAGGTCAAAATCGGCGTTTATGAAGCCGGTGGATTTCCGCTTGAATTCCCTGTGATGTCCTTGGGTGAAACATTGTTGCGCCCTACCGCTATGTTGTACCGCAACTTGGCAAGTATGGACGTTGAAGAAAGCATTCGCGGCAACCCGATTGATGGCGTCGTATTGCTCATGGGGTGCGACAAAACCACGCCTTCGCTGGTGATGGGTGCGGCCAGTGTTGACTTGCCAACCATCGGTGTGAGTGGCGGCCCTATGCTCAGCGGGAAATGGCGGGGTCAAGAATTGGGCTCGGGTACGGGTGTGTGGAGCATGAGTGAGCAAGTCCGCGCAGGCACATTGAAGTTGGAAGACTTTTTTGAATCCGAAAGCTGCATGCACCGCAGCCACGGCTCGTGCATGACGATGGGTACTGCTTCGACGATGGCCAGCATGGTGGAAGCCCTGGGCATTGGCCTGCCAGGTAACGCTGCGTACCCAGCAGTAGATGGACGCCGCAACGTATTGGCACGCATGGCTGGCAGACGCGCTGTGGAAATGGTGCACGAAGACATGAAGCTGTCTAAGGTGATGACACGCAAAGCTTTTGAAAATGCCATCGTCACACTGGCTGCGATTGGTGGATCGACCAATGCGGTGATTCATTTGGTGGCCATGGCACGACGTATTGGCGTAGAGTTGGCGATTGAAGATTTTGACCGTCTGGCCAGCGAGTTGCCTTGCTTGGTCAACCTGCAACCTTCAGGCAAATACCTGATGGAGGATTTTTGCTATGCGGGTGGTCTGCCGGCGGTGATGAAGGAAATTTCACACTTGCTACACCAAGACATCGTCACTGTTACTGGACAAACGGTTGCGCAAAACATTGCTGGCGCTGAAAACTACAACACCGATGTGATTACCCCTTTGGCAACCCCTTTCAAAGAAAAAGCGGGCATCGCCATTTTGAAGGGCAATTTATCGCCACGCGGCGCGGTGATCAAACCGAGTGCGGCAACCCCGTCATTACTGGTGCATAAGGGTCGTGCCGTGGTGTTTGAGAACATCGAAGACTTCCACAAGCGCATTGACGACGAAGATTTGGATATTGACGAAACTTGCGTCATGGTGCTTAAAAACTGCGGCCCAAAGGGCTACCCAGGCATGGCTGAGGTGGGGAACATGCCGTTGCCACCAAAGATCTTGCGCAAAGGCATCACCGACATGGTGCGTATCAGCGACGCACGTATGAGCGGCACCGCCTACGGAACAGTGGTTTTGCATGCCGCACCTGAAGCGGCCGCCGGTGGCCCGTTGGCCGTGGTGCAAAACGGGGATTTGATTGAACTGAACGTGCCAGAGCGCAAACTGCATTTGCACATCAGCGACGAAGAATTAGCGCGCCGCTTGGCTTTGTGGACACCGCCTAAGCCACCCATGGATTCTGGCTATTGGAAGCTCTATATCGACCACGTGCTGCAGGCCGATGAAGGCGTTGATTTAGACTTTTTAGTCGGCAAACGCGGCTCACAAGTGCCACGTGACAACCATTGATATTCACCTAAGATGCTATTAAATCAATAGCATCTTAGGGAATAAATACGACGACTAGAGTCATATTTAGGCATAAAAAAGCCATGCAAGGCAGCTTGCATGGCTTTTTGCTGTTCAGCGCTGATTTATGCGGTTGCTGCGGCTTTTTCAGCCGCCTTGTCCGCGGCTTCAGTCACATCGGTGAAGTCGGGCATTTTGTCAAAATTCATGTATTGGTAAATTTTGTCGCTGGCGGCGGTCAATACACCCATGTCGGCCATGTACTCTGCCTTGGTGGGGATACGGCCCAGTTTGGAGCAAATAGCCGCCAATTCGGCGCTACCCAAATACACATTGCTGTTTTTACCCAAACGGTTCGGGAAGTTACGTGTCGATGTGGAGAACACTGTTGCGCCCTCTTTCACCTGCGCTTGGTTACCCATGCACAAGCTGCAGCCCGGCATTTCCATGCGTGCGCCAGCACTACCCAGCACGCCGTAGTGGCCTTCTTCGCTCAACTGATGGGCATCCATTTTGGTCGGTGGTGCCACCCACAGCTTGACCGGAATGTCACGTTTGTTTTCAAGCAGTTTGGACGCTGCGCGAAAGTGACCGATATTGGTCATGCAGCTGCCAATAAACACTTCATCAATCTTGCTACCTGCTACCTCAGCCAATGTTTTCACATCATCCGGGTCGTTCGGGCAGGCGACGATAGGCTCATGGATGTCAGCCAAATCAATCTCGATCACGGCGGCGTATTCGGCATCTGCATCGCCTTTCAACAAGTCAGGCTTGGCCAACCAGGCCTCCATCGCGGCGATGCGGCGGTTGATGGTGCGGACATCGCTGTAACCGGTTGCAATCATCCACTTCAACATGGTGATGTTGCTGGTGATGTACTCGATGATGGGTTCTTTGTTCAAATGCACGGTGCAACCACCGGCAGAACGCTCGGCAGACGCGTCAGACAATTCAAACGCCTGCTCAACTTTGAGGTCTGGCAGGCCTTCGATTTCCAAAATACGACCCGAGAAAATGTTGATCTTGCCTTGCTTGGCCACCGTCAATAAACCCGCTTTGATCGCATACAACGGAATGGCATTGACCAAATCGCGCAGCGTCACGCCGGGCTGCATGCTGCCTTTGAAGCGCACCAACACGCTCTCGGGCATGTCGAGTGGCATCACGCCCGTAGCTGCACCAAACGCGACCAAGCCAGAACCCGCAGGGAAGCTGATGCCGATAGGAAAACGGGTGTGGCTGTCGCCGCCAGTGCCGACGGTGTCAGGCAACAGCATGCGGTTCAACCAGCTGTGGATGATGCCGTCACCCGGACGCAGGGGGATGCCACCGCGATCGGTCATGAACTCTGGCAACTCGTGGTGCATTTTCACGTCGACGGGTTTTGGATAGGCAGCTGTGTGGCAGAAAGACTGCATCACCAGATCGGCGCTGAAGCCCAGGCAAGCCAGGTCTTTCAGCTCGTCACGGGTCATCGGGCCGGTGGTGTCTTGTGAACCGACGCTGGTCATTTTTGGTTCGCAATACATGCCTGGACGAACGCCTTGCTGATTGCCGTTGACCACGGGTAAACCGCAAGCACGGCCGACCATTTTTTGCGCCAGTGTGAAGCCTTTTTTGGTGTCAACCGGATTTTGCGGCAAACGGAACAAAGTAGACACTGGCAGGCCCAGCGCTTCACGCGCTTTGGAGGTCAAACCACGGCCGATGATGAGCGGAATACGGCCGCCGGCGCGCACTTCGTCAAACAGCACATCGCTTTTCAGCTTGAACTCGGCAATCACTTTGCCATCTTTGAGGGCTTGGCCGTCATAAGGGCGCAGCTCAACCACGTCGCCCATGTTCATGTTGCTCACGTCCAACTCAATCGGCAAAGCGCCTGAGTCTTCCATGGTGTTGTAGAAAATTGGGGCAATTTTATTGCCCAAGCACACACCGCCAAAACGCTTGTTTGGCACAAACGGAATGTCTTCACCGGTAAACCACAGCACGGAATTGGTGGCTGATTTACGGCTGGAACCCGTACCGACCACATCGCCCGCGTAGGCAACCAAGTTGCCCTTGGCTTTCAAGTCGTTGATGAATTTCACAGGGCCACGCTTGCCTTCTTCTTCCGGAACGATGCCTGGACGGCCATTTTTGTGCATGGCCAATGCATGCATCGGGATGTCTGGGCGGCTAAATGCATCAGGCGCTGGAGACAAATCGTCAGTATTAATTTCACCGGCCACTTTGAAAATGGTCAAAGTGATGGACTTTGGCACTTCTGGGCGGCTGGTGAACCACTCAGCATCGGCCCAGCTTTGCAACACAGACTTGGCAAAGGAATTGCCTTTGTCGGCTTTTTCTTTGACATCATGAAACTGGTCAAACATCAACAAAGTCTTTTTCAGACCCGCAGCGGCTTCTGCAGCAACAGCAGAGTCGTCCAACAAAGCCACCATCGGGCCAATGTTGTAGCCACCCAGCATAGTGCCCAAAAGTGTCGTTGCTTGCGCACGGCTGATGAGTGCGCAGGACTCTGTTCCGTGGGCAACAGCAGCTAGGTAGCTAGCTTTCACTTTAGCAGCAGCGTCTACACCCGCTGGCACACGGTGTGTGATCAAGTCAACCAGTGTTGCCTCTTCGCCCGCTGGTGGCACTTTGAGCAGTTCAATCAACTCGCCAGTTTGCTTGGCTGACAGAGGCAATGGCGGAATACCTAGCGCAGCGCGCTCGGCAACGTGGGTTCTGTAGGCTTGTAACATCTCAATCTCCTAGTTTCAAAAATAATCAATCGTTAAAAAAATGAGCCACAGACTTATCCATCGCTCTTCCTGTTTGGTGCGCACGTTCTAGCACTTGCCAGTAGTAACGGTAACTGGCGCGGTCGTGCAGCATGCCTTGGTAGTTGATGGGTGCCCAATCGGCATCCACGCCAGCGGCGATGATGTGTGTAGCCACGTCAATGTCGTTCGCAGCCGGCGCAAAAGCCGCCAAGATGGGACGAATTTGACTGGGGTGAATGCTCCACATTCGCGTAAAACCCAAGGTATTTGCTGCTTGAATCGCTGCATTTTTAATAGCGTCTGCATCAGAAAACTCAGTCACCACACAGTGCGAAGGCACTTTACCGTGCGCATGGCAGGCGCTAGCAATCGCCAACTTGGCCCGAACCACCAGCGGATGCGTGAACTGCCCCGCCAAACCCATAGCACTTGCCGGAATTGCACCACCGTGGCTAGAAACAAAGTCCATCAACCCAAAACTGAGCGACTGCACGCGAGGGTGTGCGGCAATCTCAAAAGCACGGTGGACTGCCGTGGGAGACTCAATCAACACATGCAATGGCAACTTGCCATTATTCGTAAGCCTGCCTTGAAAGTTAGTACTCACCACCTTAGATTTCTTCTGCGCCGCATCAATCAATTTGACGGCGCGATCAACGTCCGTAACGGACTCCACTTTCGGGATCATCACATGGCACAAGGCATGCGATGCTTGGCCGACGATGATGTCGATATCTGACTCAAAGGCCGCATGGTCTGGCGCATGCACGCGGACAGCCACACGCGATAATTTCCGCACTTCAAGGTGTTTATTTGCTATTTTTTTAATAGCATTGTATTCAATATTTACACCGTCTAACGCCGAATTTGATGCTATTTTAGCCACCAATCCAGCATGTTCTACCTCGCCCCCAACGGGTGCACCATCTTCGCAATCCAATGTCACGTCAAACACGCAGGTGCCAAACTCTTCAGCAAGTTCTTTTTGCAGCTGCAAGCTCTTCAACATGCGGGCTTCAACGCCGCAATAATGATCACACACTGGCAAACTGACACCCGCAGCCTGCGCACCCAACAGCACATCTCGCGGATGCACTTGGGTGGATGCGGGAACAAGCTGCATAGTCAGTCTAGCCAGTTTATTTTCCGTGATTACAGTAAATGCGCCACGCCTTTTTGCTCTTCTTGCAACTCAGCGAGGGTTTTGTTGATGCATTCTTGGCTGAACGCGTCAACGGTCAAACCTTCAACGGTTTTGTATTCGCCGTTTTCGCAGGTCACGGCAAAGCCAAACATGGTGTCTTTCGGGATGCCGTATTGGCCATCAGACGGAATACCCATGGTGACCCACTTGCCGTTGGTGCCCAATGCCCAATCGCGCATGTGGTCGATAGCGGCGTTCGCTGCAGAAGCGGCAGAAGACACGCCACGTGCCGCGATGATGGCTGCGCCACGCTTGCCGACAGTCGGCAAGAAAGTGTTGGCGTTCCAGTCGTGGTCGTTGATCATGTCTTTGACTGATGCGCCGTTGATGGTGGCGAAGCGGTAATCAGCGTACATCGTTGGTGAGTGGTTGCCCCACACCACGAATTTTTCGATCTCGGCCACGGCTTTGCCGGTTTTGGCAGCAATTTGCGACAAAGCACGGTTGTGGTCCAAACGCAGCATGGCGGTGAAGTTTTTACGTGGCAGGTCTGGCGCGCTTTTCATGGCGATGTAGGCATTGGTGTTGGCGGGGTTGCCGACCACCAAGACGCGTACGTCGCGGCTGGCAACAGCGTTCAAAGCTTTACCTTGTGCCGTGAAAATTTCAGCGTTGACAGCGAGTAATTCAGCACGCTCCATGCCTGGGCCGCGCGGGCGTGAACCGATCAGCAAGGCGTAGTCCACGTCTTTGAACGCAGTCATCGGGTCGCTGTGTGCTTCCATGCCAACGAGCAATGGGAATGCGCAATCTTGCAATTCCATCATCACACCTTGCAGTGCTTTTTGTGGGCCTTCTACGGGCACTTCGAGCAATTGCAGGATGATGGGCTGGTCTTTTCCGAGCATTTCACCCGATGCGATGCGAAACAAAATCGCGTAACCAATTTGACCTGCTGCACCTGTAACTGCTACACGGACGGGCTTTTTGCTCATAGAAAACTCCAAAGTTGAAAGTAAAAGTTAAAAAAGAGAAGAGAAAAGATAGAAAACGAGAAAGTGACAGCCTCTAAGTTTACTCGCGAAAACCCTAATAAGTCAATTTGTCTTATGTCTTATATAAGATATGATTGAGGGGATGGCACAAAACGACAACTCAACTCAACCAGCGCAAGCCACGCAGCTGGCATCTGTAAGCGATTTGCAAGGATTGCCCGACTTTGCCGCGCCCGCTTTCAGCCCGCTTTACCAGCAAATCAAAGGTTTGCTACTCAAAAGCCTGCAAGGCGGCGAATGGAAACCCGGCGAAGCGATTCCCAGCGAAATGGACTTGGCAGCACGCTACCGCGTGAGCCAAGGCACGGTACGCAAAGCTATTGACGAGCTAGCGGCAGACAATTTGCTGGTGCGCCGTCAAGGCAAGGGTACCTTTGTTGATACGCATGCCGAGAAACACGCCCAATATCGATTTTTAAAACTGGTGCCAGATTCTGGCGACCAAAGCAGCGAAGGCCCGGCAGATCGGCAGATCACCGAATGCAAGCGTATTCGCGCCACCGCCGAAATCGCCAAATTGCTAAATGTGCGTACGGGTGACCCTGTTTGGCAGGCGCAGCGCGTGCTGTCGTTCAGCGGCGCGCCCACCATCTTGGAAGATATTTGGCTGCCCGCTGCCCCTTTCAAAGGTTTGACTGCAGAGCGATTGGCCGATTACCACGGCTCGATGTATGCTTTGTTTGAAACCGAGTTTGGTGTTCGCATGGTTCGTGCAGTAGAGAAAATACGCGCTTTGCCGGCGAATTTAATGCATAGTTCGCTATTAAAAATAGAGCAAAATACGCCGCTTTTAAGCGTAGAACGCGTTGCCTACACCTACAACGAAATGCCGATGGAGTTACGCCGAGGTTATTACCTGACTTCTACACATCATTACCGCAATGAATTAAACTAAATAGTCTGATTTATTAACACTTAGTATTTATGACGGTTTTACTGTAATTTTGAGTTAAGTTTGCTGCAGTGCAATAGAATTTACACTTTCACCGATTCGGGACATCTCTTTTTTTGTTTTTTTCGTACTTTCTGAAAGCCTCCACATGACCGATTCAACCCAGACAACCAAGCCAAAACGGCCCGAATTTCGCAACATCAACGCCTTCAAAGACCTGACCACCTACCGCATGGTGCCAGCTGCTTGGGTGTCCATCTTGCACCGTGCCAGTGGCGCGATCATGTTTTTGCTGATGCCTTTCATCATCTGGATGTTTGACACCTCAGTGAGTTCAGAAATTTCATTCGCCAAATTCACCTCTGTTTTCAATGCTGGCGTGGGCTTTGTTCCGGGCTGGTTTTTCAAATTGATCGCCTTGGCGTTGATTTGGGCTTATTTGCAGCACTTCATTGCAGGCTTGCGTCATTTGTTCATGGACTTGAACCATGACCGAGCTACCAAAGAATTCGGCAAATCATCAGCGATGGTGGTTTTAGTGCTGAGCTTGGGTTTGACGTTCATTTTGGCGCTCAAACTTTTTGGCGTTTATTGATTCGACGAACAAACAACAAAATTATTCACCCAAAAAAAGAACCAAGGAAAAAAGACATGGCAGTTAATTACGGCTCCAAGCGCATCGTCGTAGGTGCGCACTATGGCGTGCGCGACTGGCTCAGCCAGCGCGTCACCGCTGTGCTGATGGCACTCTTCACAGTTGTCGTCCTCGCACAAGTCATTTTCAACAAAGGAACGATGGGCTACGATAAGTGGGCGGGCATCTTCTCTTCACAATGGATGAAGACACTCACGTTTGTCGTCATCGTCGCCATGCTGTACCACGTATGGGTGGGCATGCGCGATATTTGGATGGACTACATCCAGCCCGTTGGCATCCGTTTGTTGATGCAAGTATTCACCATCGTCTGGCTGGTCGCATGTGCGGGCTGGGCCATTCAAGTTCTCTGGAGACTGTAAGTCATGGCGTCAGCTGCAAATTCCCCTATTTCTTCTTTCACCGCATCGACTGCGGCCGTTTCTAAGCGCAAATTTGACGTTGTCATCGTCGGCGCTGGCGGCTCAGGCATGCGCGCTTCGCTACAGCTTGCTCGTGCTGGTTTGAATGTTGCAGTGCTATCAAAAGTATTTCCAACCCGTTCGCACACCGTTGCTGCACAAGGCGGCATTGGCGCTTCGCTGGGCAACATGAACGCCGACAACTGGCACTACCATTTTTACGACACCGTCAAAGGCTCTGACTGGTTGGGCGACCAAGACGCGATTGAATTCATGTGTCGCGAAGCCGCCAACGTGGTGTATGACTTAGAGCATATGGGCATGCCGTTTGACCGCAACCCAGATGGCACGATTTACCAACGCCCCTTCGGCGGCCACACGGCCAACTACGGTGAAAAAGCCGTTGAACGCGCTTGCGCTGCCGCTGACCGTACTGGCCACGCCATGCTGCACACGCTGTACCAGCAAAACGTGCAAGCCAAGACGCAATTCTTCGTCGAATGGATGGCGCTTGATTTGATCCGCGATGCCGCTGGTGACGTCGTTGGTGTCACCGCATTAGAGATGGAAACGGGCGAGATTCATATCTTGGAAGCCAAAACCACCTTGCTCGCCACCGGCGGTGCAGGTCGCATTTTTGCAGCGTCTACCAATGCGTTCATCAACACCGGCGACGGTTTGGGCATGGCTGCACGTGCGGGCATCCCATTGCAAGACATGGAATTTTGGCAATTTCATCCGACTGGCGTTGCCGGTGCTGGTGTGTTGTTGACCGAAGGCTGCCGTGGCGAAGGCGCTATTTTACGCAACAGCAACGGCGAGCGCTTCATGGAGCGCTACGCCCCGGCCTACAAAGACTTGGCACCGCGCGACTACGTGTCACGCTGTATGGACCAAGAGATCAAAGAAGGCCGAGGTTGCGGTCCAAACAAGGACTACATCAACTTGGACATGACGCATTTAGGTGCAGACACCATCTTGAAGCGCCTGCCTTCGGTGTTTGAAATCGGCCACAATTTTGCCAATGTCGACATCACCAAAGAGCCGATTCCAGTCGTGCCGACCATTCATTACCAAATGGGCGGCATCCCGACCAACATCAATGGTCAGGTCGTCACACAAAACGCCGACAACCAAAGCGAAGTCGTGAATGGCTTGTACGCGGTGGGCGAATGCTCCTGCGTCAGCGTGCATGGCGCGAACCGCTTGGGCACCAACTCCCTGCTCGACTTGCTGGTGTTTGGCCGTGCTGCAGGCAACCACATTGTGGAGTTCAACCAGAAAAACAAATTGCACAAGCCCTTGCCTGCCGATGCCGCTGATGCCTCACTCGCCCGTGTGGCGCGCTTGGACGCAGCCACGGATGGTGAATACGCGCAAGATGTGGCGGACGATATTCGCAACACCATGCAGTTCCACGCCGGCGTGTTCCGCACAGAAGCCAGCATGAACGAAGGCGTCAAAAAGGTCGCCGAGCTGCGCAAACGCGTCGCCAACATCAACCTCAAAGACAAATCCAAAGTCTTCAACACCGCGCGTATTGAAGCGCTGGAAATCGACAACTTGATCGAAGCCGCGCAAGCCACCATCGTGTCCGCTGCTGCCCGCCAAGAAAGCCGTGGCGCGCATACCGTGAATGACTACGGTGACACCGCTGCGCACCCGAACGGCCGTAACGATACCGATTGGCACAAGCACACGCTGTGGCACAGTGCTTCCAACGCGCTGACTTACAAGCCCGTCAAGATGAAACCGTTGACTGTGGATTCGATTCCACTCACTGTGCGTTCTTTCTAAGTCCAGATAACGTTTGAATCTATATCGACATCTATAACAGAACACATCGAGAATCAACATGACCCTACGTACTTTCAAAATCTACCGTTACGACCCGGATACCGACGCCAAGCCGTACATGCAAACCATCAACGTCGAGTTGGATGGCTCTGAGCGCATGCTCTTGGACGCGCTGATGAAGCTCAAAGCGCAAGACCCCAGCATCACCTTCCGCCGCTCATGCCGCGAAGGCGTGTGCGGTTCAGACGCAATGAACATCAACGGCAAAAATGGTCTGGCTTGCTTGACCAATATGCTCACGCTCAAAGGTGATATCGTCTTGAAGCCATTGCCAGGCCTGCCAGTCATCCGCGATTTGATCGTTGACATGACGCAGTTTTTCAAGCAATACAACTCGATCAAGCCGTACTTGATCAACACCACCACGCCGCCTGAAAAAGAGCGCCTGCAAAGCCCTGAAGAGCGTGATGAGCTGAATGGCTTGTACGAGTGCATTTTGTGCGCCAGCTGCTCCACGTCATGCCCCAGCTTCTGGTGGAATCCGGACAAATTTGTCGGCCCTGCCGGCTTGTTGCAAGCCTACCGCTTTATCGCCGACAGCCGCGACGAAGCCACCGCTGAGCGTCTGGACAACCTGGAAGACCCATACCGCCTGTTCCGCTGCCACACCATCATGAACTGCGTCGATGTTTGCCCCAAGGGTTTGAACCCCACCAAGGCCATCGGCAAGATCAAAGAGATGATGGTCATGCGAACCGTCTAATCTGGACAAAACGATGCAAGCCGAACTATTGAACGAGCGAGACTTAAGCAAACTGCGCTGGCGCTGCCGCCGTGGCTTGCTGGAAAACGACTTGTTCATTGAGCGTTTTTTCAATAAGTTCGATAAATCGTTGACTGTCAACCAAGCGAAAGGTCTCAATGTCTTAATGGACTTGAGTGACAACGACTTGCTAGACCTGCATTTGGCGCGAAAATCGCTTGATGAGCTTGTTATCAGCAGCCCCTCTCTAGACTGCGCTGAAGCGCGCGAAGTGCTACAGATGCTGCAAAATAAAGCATAAGATTTTAAAAGTTATATAAACCCAGCCCACAGAGGACGCCTCATGAAACTAGCTGAAAACAAAGCCACGCTATCCTTTAGCAACGGCAGCCCAAGTATCGATATGCCCGTTTACCAAGGTAGCGTCGGACCTGATGTGATCGATATTCGTAAACTGTATGCCCAAACCGGCATGTTCACGTATGACCCAGGCTTTTTGTCGACATCGGCATGCCAATCGGCCATCACGTATATTGACGGCGACAAAGGCGAATTGTTGTACCGCGGCTACCCGATTGAGCAGCTCGCTACCAACTGCGACTTTTTAGAAACTTGCCATTTGTTGCTCTACGGTGAGTTGCCTGATGCAGCTCAAAAAGCTGACTTCACCAAGCGCGTGACCAACCACACCATGGTCAACGAGCAAATGCAATTCTTCTTGCGTGGTTTCCGCCGTGATGCACACCCGATGGCGATCATGACCGGTTTGGTGGGTGCTTTGTCTGCGTTCTACCATGACAGCACCGACATCACCAACCCACAGCACCGCGATATTTCTGCGATTCGATTGATCGCCAAAATGCCTACTTTGGTGGCGATGGCCTACAAATACACGGTCGGCCAGCCCTATATGTACCCGCGTAATGACTTGAGCTACGCTGGCAACTTCTTGCACATGATGTTTGCGACACCGTGTGAGCCCTACATCGTCAACCCAGTGTTAGAGCGCGCCTTAGACCGCATTTTCACCCTGCACGCAGACCACGAACAAAACGCGTCAACGTCGACGGTTCGCTTGTGCGGTAGCTCCGGCACCAACCCGTTTGCGGCGATTGCTGCGGGCGTGGCTTGCCTGTGGGGTCCTGCCCACGGTGGTGCAAACGAAGCTTGCTTGAACATGTTGGAAGACATCCAAAAAATGGGTGGCATCAGCAAAGTGGGTGAGTTCATGGAACAAGTGAAAGACAAAAACTCTGGCGTCAAGTTGATGGGTTTTGGTCACCGCGTTTATAAAAACTACGACCCGCGTGCTAAATTAATGCAAGAAACTTGCAAAGAAGTCCTGCACGAACTCGGTTTGGAAAACGACCCCTTGTTCAAACTGGCCATGGCGGTCGAAAAAATCGCCCTGGAAGACGACTACTTTGTGCAGCGCAAGTTGTACCCGAACGTGGACTTCTACTCTGGTATCGTCCAACGCGCCATCGGCATCCCAACCCCGTTGTTCACCGCTGTGTTCGCCTTGGCGCGCACGACCGGCTGGATTGCGCAATTGAACGAAATGATTGGCGACCCAGAGTACAAAATTGGCCGTCCACGCCAGTTGTTTACAGGTAACGTGACGCGTGACGTGAAGCCAATCGCTCAACGTTAATACAGCTGCACTGTCAAAATTCGCCCGCCTGATGGCAACATCTGCGGGCGTTTTGCATATTGAACCTGCATATTGAATAAAATAGCTTGTTTACGTCAAATTACACTGAATTCGCATCGAAAATTCACTAGGAAATAACCCTCCAATGCACACCATGAGCCGCACGCTTTACGACAAGATCTGGGATGAACACGTCGTCCACACCGAAGAAGACGGCACCGCCGTTTTGTACATCGACCGCCATCTGGTGCATGAAGTCACCAGCCCACAGGCGTTTGAAGGCATCCGCCAAGCGGGTCGCAAGATCTGGCGCATCAGCTCCATCGTCGCCACGGCTGACCACAACACCCCCACCACCGGCTGGGAGCTGGGCTACGACGGCATCACCGACTCGGTCAGCAAAGAGCAGATCACTACGCTGGACGCGAATATGGCCGAATTCGGCTCGGCGGCCTATTTCCCCTTTCTGTCCAAACGCCAGGGTATCGTCCATGTCATCGGGCCTGAACAGGGCGCGACTTTGCCGGGCATGACAGTTGTTTGTGGCGACTCCCACACCTCCACCCACGGCGCGTTTGGCGCCTTGGCCCACGGCATCGGCACCAGCGAGGTCGAACACGTCATGGCGACGCAGACGCTGTTGGCCAAAAAAGCCAAAAACATGCTCATCAAGGTCGAAGGCAAAGTGCCGGCCGGCGTGGGTGGCAAAGACATCGTACTGGCCATCATTGGCAAAATTGGCACGGCAGGCGGCACCGGCTACACCATAGAATTTGCGGGCTCCGCCATCCGGGCGCTGAGCATGGAAGGCCGCATGACCGTGTGCAACATGGCGATTGAAGCCGGCGCACGTGCGGGTTTGGTGGCGGTGGACGACAAAACCATCGCCTACCTGCAAGGCCGCCCCCTCGCCCCAGGATTCGATGCACAAAGCGGCCGCTTTGTGGGTGGCGCCGAATGGGACCAGGCCGTCGCCTACTGGAAAGGTCTGCAATCCGACGCCGGCGCGCATTTTGACGCCATGGTCGAACTGGACGCGTCCCAGATCATCCCGCAAGTCACTTGGGGCACCTCGCCCGAGATGGTGTTTGGCATCGACGGCTTCACGCCTGATCCTGACAAAGAAAAAGACGCCAACAAACGCGATGCAATAGAGCGAGCGCTCACCTACATGGGTTTACCACCAGGCAAAGCGCTGAACGACATCTACGTGGACAAGGTCTTCATCGGCTCCTGCACCAACAGCCGCATTGAAGACATACGCGAAGCGGCAGCGATGGTGAAACAACTCGGCCAAAAAGTCGCGAAAACCGTGAAGTTAGCCTTGGTCGTTCCCGGCTCAGGTCTCGTCAAAGACCAAGCTGAGCGCGAAGGTCTGCACCACATCTTCATCGCTGCGGGCTTTGAATGGCGCGAACCCGGCTGCTCCATGTGTCTGGCCATGAACGCTGACAAGCTGGAGCCTGGCGAGCGCTGCGCCTCCACCAGCAACCGCAATTTCGAAGGCCGACAAGGTGCGGGTGGTCGCACCCACCTGGTCAGCCCTGCCATGGCTGCGGCGGCGGCTGTGCATGGGCATTTTGTCGATATCCGCCGTTTTGTTTGATCAAGCTCTGAAGGAGAACACCATGAACAAGTTTTTAACCTTGATTGTTGCCATCGCTTTGCTGGCGATTGCAGGCTGCAACACCATCAGAGGCGTCGGCCAAGACATTCAAAAAGCGGGCTCGGTGATTGAAGGCGCTGGCAAAAAATAATATAAATAATTATAAAAATTAACAACTTAGCCACCTATTTATGCAAAAATTCACCGTACACAAAGGCCTGGTCGCCCCGATGGACCGCGAAAACGTCGACACTGACGCGATCATCCCCAAGCAGTTTCTCAAATCCATCCGCAAAACCGGTTTTGGCGAGCATTTGTTTGATGCTTGGCGCTATTTTGACGATGGCTACCCGGGCCAAGACCCGACCAGCCGCAAACCCAACCCAGATTTCGTGCTGAACCAACCGCGTTATTCGGGCGCCAGCGTTCTGATCGCTCGGAAAAACTTCGGTTGCGGCTCTTCGCGCGAGCACGCACCGTGGGCGCTGGACCAATATGGCTTCAGAGCCATCATCGCGACCAGCTATGCCGATATTTTCTTCAACAATTGCTTCAAAAATGGCCTGCTGCCCATCGTTTTGAGCGAAGCGCAAGTCGCCCAGCTGTTTAACGAGTGCGCCGCTTTCCCGACCTACAGCCTGACGGTTGATTTGGAGCGCCAAGTCGTCATCAAACCCGACGGTGTGGAATGGCCGTTTGAGGTGCAAGCCTTCCGCAAATACTGCCTGATCAACGGCTTTGACGACATTGGTCTGACCCTGCGCCACAGCGACAAAATCAAGACGTTTGAAGCCGAAAGATTGGCTGCGAAGCCGTGGTTGGCGCATACTTTGCTGTAAAAATACCTAAAACATCATTTTAGAGGCATTTTTAGCCTCTAGTCGGCGTATTTATTGCCTAAGCAGCTATGTAAATAATAGCAAATAAAATCCTACCCGTTCGGGCTGAGCCTGTCGAAGCCTTGCGTGAATTGAGAAACATTTCGACAAGCTCAATGCGAACGGATTCATGAATAATATTTTTGGTTAAAGTGAGCACATTATGAAAATAGCAATCCTCCCCGGTGACGGCATCGGTACAGAAATCGTCGCAGAAGCGGTCAAAGTCCTGAAGGTTATCGACAAAGAATTCGGCCTGAAGATGGAGATGGAATCCGCTCTGGTCGGCGGCGCGGCGTTTGAGGCACACGGCCACCCGCTGCCACCGGCCACCCTGAAGCTGGCGATGGATTCCGACGCTGTGCTGTTTGGCGCGGTCGGCGACTGGAAATACGACACGCTAGATCGCCCGCTACGCCCCGAACAGGCGATTTTGGGACTCCGCAAAAACATGGGGTTGTTTGCCAACTTCCGTCCTGCTATTTGTTACAAAGAGCTGGTCGATGCCTCCAGCTTGAAGCCGGAGCTGGTCGCCGGACTCGACATTTTGATCATCCGCGAGCTGACGGGCGACATCTACTTCGGCCAGCCCCGTGGCCGCCGCGTCGCCACCGATGGCCACTTCCCCGGCGCTGAAGAAGCCTTCGACACCATGCGCTACAGCCGCCCAGAGATCGAGCGCATCGCGCACGTCGCTTTCCAAGCCGCCATGAAACGCGATAAACGGGTTACCAGCGTGGACAAAGCGAATGTTTTAGAGACTTTTCAGTTTTGGAAAGACGTGGTTTCTGAGGTAGGCAAGCAATACCCCGAAGTCGCTTTGGATCACATGTACGTGGACAACGCCGCCATGCAGCTGGTCAAAGCGCCCAAGAAATTCGACGTGGTCGTCACCGGTAACATGTTTGGCGACATTCTGTCTGATGCTGCCGCCATGCTGACCGGCTCCATCGGCATGTTGCCGTCCGCCAGTTTGAACGACAAAAAACAAGGTCTGTACGAGCCCAGCCACGGCAGCGCGCCCGACATCGCCGGCAAAGGCATCGCCAATCCCCTAGCCACGATTTTGAGCGCGGCAATGATGTTGCGCTTCTCGTTGAACCAAGCTGCGGCTGCAGATCGTATCGAAACTGCCGTCAAAGCCGTTTTAACGCAAGGGCTGCGGACGCCGGATATTTACAGTGCGGGGACGACGAAGGTCAGCACGGTGGAGATGGGGGATGCGGTTTTGAGGGCTTTGGGCTGATTTAGAGGTCATTTATGGCTCTAGCCGCTGTGTTTATTGCATAAGATGTTATTTTATTTGTAGCATTTTTTACTATTTCCAGCTTTGTTTACTGCGTAAGCTGGCTTGTTTCCCCCACTCACCCCCAGCCCCTCTCGCCCCGCCGGGCGAAAGGGGAGCTTTCATTTGAGGGTTGGCGGTCGAATTAGGCTTCTACCAGCGAAGGTGAAGAAATTGGGGTCAGATCCTAATTCAGGACAATTTCTCCTTCGGCGGACAGTAACTTCACATCGAAATTGGGCTCTGTCCCCGATTTCTGGTGCTTGTTAGCAAGAAATCTGCAAGTTCCCTCGGCTATAATTAAAGTCATGAATGCCCCTGTGACCACCACAACAACCATCCTCGCCGCTTGCGCGCTGGATGTTTGCGCGTTCAAGACTTCCACCAAAACGACGACCATTAAAGGCTAATCCAGCCCGGTTCGTCGCGCCCACCCCGGAGCTAGACGAGCCGGGGGATTAGTCAAGACTGATTAATTTGAAAGGCGCTTAAAAATGAAAAAAGTAGGTAACCTCGTAGCGGGTGCTAGAGAACCCCTCGTGGGTTTGGTAGGCTGGCGCGGCATGGTCGGCTCGGTACTGCTTGACCGCATGCAGGCTGAGGGCGATTTTGCGCTCATCGAGCCGGTGTTCTTCTCCACCTCCAACGCAGGTGGCAAAGCCCCTGCTTACGCCAAGAACGAAACCACGCTGAAAGACGCTTTTGACATTGGAGCGCTGAAAAAGTGCGACATCATTTTGACGGCGCAAGGCGGCGACTACACCGCTGAAGTCTTCCCCAAGCTGCGCGCAGCGGGTTGGACTGGGCATTGGATTGACGCGGCTTCGACCCTGCGCATGAAAGACGATGCGATCATCATCCTTGACCCGGTGAACTTGCCGGTCATCAAAAACTCGCTGGCCAAAGGCTTAAATAACTGGGTAGGCGGTAATTGCACCGTGAGCTGCATGTTGATGGGTGTGGGCGCGCTGTACAAAGCCGGTTTGGTCGAGTGGATGACCACCATGACCTACCAGGCGGCCTCGGGCGGCGGTGCGCAGCACATGCGCGAGCTGTTGACCCAATTCGGCACGCTGAACGGCGAAGTCCGCACGCTGTTGGATGACCCAAAATCGGCGATTCTGGAAATCGACCGCAAGGTGCTGGCGAAACAGCAGTCCCTCAGCGCTGCTGAGACCGCCAACTTTGGCGCACCGTTGGGCGGCAGCCTGATTCCGTGGATTGACAGCGACTTGGGCGTCGGCAAAGGGCAGACCGACGCCAGCTGGGGCATGTCCAAGGAAGAGTGGAAAGGCGGGGTTGAGACCAACAAGATCTTAGGCCAGGGCGCGATGTTTGGCAGCGCTGCCACACCAGTGGACGGCTTTTGTGTGCGTATCGGTGCGATGCGCTGCCACAGCCAGGCGCTGACCTTCAAGCTAAAAAAAGACGTGCCATTGGCCGACCTGGAAGCCATGATGGCGGCGGACAACGAGTGGGTCAAAGTCGTGCCCAACACCAAAGAAGCCACTTTGCGCGAGCTGACACCGGTGCAGGTGACCGGCACCATGAGCATTCCAGTTGGCCGTGTGCGTAAGCTGGCAATGGGCCCTGAGTATGTGGGCGCGTTCACGATTGGCGACCAGTTGTTATGGGGTGCGGCAGAACCGTTGCGCCGTATGCTGCGGATTTTGATTGAAGACTAAAGTCGCACAATTCTTGTGAGTGGCAACTAAGAACGTTGAAGAACGTCAAGTTGTGCCAAATAGTTGCTTGCTCGCAACAGTCAATTGGTTAAAACTGTGAATGTGTCTATGTTTGAAGGTCAAGTAGTACCGTACAAGTCACAATATAGAAATTGACTTAGCTTTTTGACGTAAGCCATTGATGTACTATGCAATTTAATTAATTTAATTTTATAAAATACATTTTTTGTCTGCGTTGGTGAGCTGCCGGTCCTTCACAGAATACAAAAAATAAGACGCAAATGCATACCAAATTGAACGCAATCTCACGCGCGAACTTGCCGAGCCCGAGCAAGACGTGGCGCTTAACCGCACTGGCTGCGGCCATGGGTGCGTTGTTGAGCATAGCGCACGTCGATGCAAATGCACTCGCGCTTGGTCGCATCACGGCAATGTCTAACCTAGGCGAGCCCTTGCTTGCAAGTATTGAGATTCCTGACATCAATGCGGAAGAAATGGCCAGCCTGAAAGCCGCTTTAGCCACACCAGAAGCTTTCAGAATCGCAGGCATGGAATACAACCCTGCTTTGAGCAATGCTCAAGTAACTTTGACCCGCCGCGCGAATGGCAGCTCTCAATTGCTCATTCGTAGTGACAAAATAGTCACTGACCCGTTTCTAAACTTGGTGCTCAACGTCAACTGGTCAACCGGTCGTATCGTGCGCAATTACACGCTCTTGCTGGACCCACCGGCTGCAAAACAGAGTGACGCTGCAATCAGTGCGCCCATCGCAACTTTACCTGCGCCAGCACCGCAAGCTGCCGCACCTGTTCAAGCCCCAGTACAAGCGCCTTCCCCTGCGCCAGTAGCTTCTGCGTCGGTAGCTGCACCAGTCGCCATGCCCATAACAGCAGTGGCAGCAAAACCCCTTGCGGTAGCCGCAAAAGCACCAACGACAAATTCAGGTGAGCAAGTTAAAGTGAGCCATGGCGACACTGCTGGAAAAATTGCCGCCAACAACTTGCCGGCCAATGTATCGCTTGATCAAATGCTGGCTGCCATGCTACGCGGTAACCCGCAAGCTTTTACAGGCAACAACATCAACCGCTTAAAAGCCGGTGCGATTTTAGATTTACCCGCAGAAGCGCAAGCGGCTGCAATATCGGCCAACGAAGCGCGACAAAGTTTAGTTGCCCAAAGCAACGACTTCAACAACTACCGACGCAAACTCGCTGAAAGCGCCCCTGCTTTAGCTTCTAAAACGACTGATCGCGTTGCCAGCGGCAAAATTGAAGCGAAAGTTGATGATCAAAAATCAGCTGCTGTGACGCCAGACAAACTCACACTCTCAAAAGGTGGCTTGACTGCTGGCGATAAATCAGACGCTGCCGCAACAGAGAATTTAGAAAAAATTGCCAAAGAGCGCCAAGCCAAAGACGATGCGGCTCGTAGCGCAGAGCTAGCGAAGAATATCAAAGACTTGAACAAGATTGCCAATGCGGCGCCCGTTGCGCCAGCAGCGCCAGTGGTATCTGCAACTACCCCAAAAGCGGCTGTGCCGCCTGCAACAGTTGCTGTGCCTGTAGCGCCATCGGCACCTGCGACACCCCCAACGCCTAAACCACCTGTGGTGGCCAAAGCACCCGTAGTGGTCGCCCCTGTGGCTGAGCCAAGTGCACTAGACTTTTTGATGAATGATCCAGTTGTACTGCCGGCTACCGGCGGCTTGCTCATAGCGCTTTTAGCTGGCGGTTTGTTTGCCAACAACAAGCGGGGGAAACGTAAGGCGGCGGAACAAGCTGAAAAAGATGCCCTGTCTGGCGAGTATTTCCATGAAAAATCTTTCTTCAATGAAACGACGAATGAACCCCTCATGGAACGTGAAGCGCCAGTCGTAGAAATCCCTACGCCAACGCCTGTGACGCAGGAACTCGCGCCTATCATAGAAAATGGTGCGAACGACATCACGGTACCAGCTGTGAATGCGCATGCTGTGGTGGACCCACTGACCGAAGCCAATGTCTATTTGGATTACGGACGAGATGTGCAAGCCGAAGAAATCCTTAAACATGGTCTCAAAACTCAACCGGAGAATGTTGCTATCTACGCCAAGTTAATGGGCATTTACGCAAAACGTCGCGACGCTAAAAACTTTGAGCAAATCGCGTTGAAAGCTAAATTATTGCTGACTCAAAACGATCCGCAATGGCTAGCCCTGAGCAAACAAGGCTTTGAACTGGAACCAAGCAATCCGCTGTACGCTGCAGGCGCGCCTGAAATTGATTCTTTTGAGAATATGAGCAGCACCGAATTTTTCACACGCACCGTCGCACGATTAGATCCTCAATCAGCGAAATCACCGGCCTCTGTTGATCTTGATTTAGACTTTAACTTTGCGTCGAGTTTTCCTGAACCTGTTCCGGCTATAAAAGCTGAACCGCCCAAAACACCGTTGATGGACTTTCCAGATTTCTCGTTAGAGCCAGCTGCGGCGAGTGCCACTGCAGTCACCCACCCTACACCTGCACCAACACCTGCGCCCTCCAATGCACCCAAAGCTATGGAATTTGACCTTGGGCATTTGTCTCTCGACTTGAACAATGCGGAATCAAAACCAAGCTCGGTTTCAAGTGCTGTTGGCAACGGCCCGTTAGAAACAAAATTAGCGCTGGCACAAGAGTTTCATGCCATCGGTGACAAGACTGGTGCCAAGATGCTTGTCAACGAGGTATTGATATTGGCAAACGGTACTTTAAAAACCCGTGCAGAAACTTTACTCGCCGAAATTGGCTAAGACTGCAGTTTTAAAATCTGGATTGTGCGCCATCTCGTGAGGATTGCGCTTGGGGTTAGCTACAACGGTAGCGCCTACCAAGGCTGGCAAAGCCAGCTCTCCCGCCTGACGGTTCAAGACAAACTAGAGACTGCTTTGGGTAAATTCACCCAAAGCCGAGTCTCTACTTTGTGCGCTGGCCGTACCGATTCTGGCGTGCACGGCTTGATGCAAGTGGTGCACTTTGATACGGATGCCGAGCGCGAACCCAGCTCTTGGGTGCGCGGCACCAATGCTTACCTTCCGAAAGACATCGCCGTTCAATGGGCGCAGATCATGCCCAGAGAGTTCCACTGCCGTGCCAGCGCCACTGCGCGGCGCTATGCCTACGTGGTGTTGGAATCTGCGGTGCGACCCAGTGTGGAAGCCGGTCGCGTAGGCTGGGTTCACCATGGTTTGGATGCTGATTCTATGCAGCAAGCGGCCAGTTATCTGCTCGGCGAACACGATTTCAGCTCTTTTCGGGCGTCAGCCTGCCAAGCTTTGTCCCCCGTCAAAACCATGCAGCGCATAGCTATTTCAAATCGCGGTCAACCCATGCAACGCTATTGGCGTTTTGAATTCGAGGCCAATGCTTTTTTGCACCACATGATACGCAACATCATGGGCTGCTTGCTGATGGTGGGTGATGGCCGTCAGCCACCAGAATGGATACTGGACGTGCTGGCTAAACGTGACCGTGACGCAGCAGCCCCTACGTTTTCACCCGATGGTTTGTACTTTTTAGGCCCGGTTTACCCAGACAGTTGGGGTTTACCTAAGCAAACAGCAGCTTTTGATTGGTTGCCTTAGCGTTCTAAATCGATCGCAATGGACTAAGATTGCAGGCTATGACGACTTTTGCTACAAATTCTGACCTCCCCGCCCAGCGCACCCGCATCAAAATCTGCGGTTTAACCCGTGAACAAGACGTCGATGCAGCCGTTGCAGCAGGCGCTGACGCCATCGGTTTTGTGCTATATAAAGCCAGCCCGCGATACGTCTCACCCGAGCGTACCGCCGAACTGGTAAGCCGCCTGCCCCCTTTTGTAACGCCAGTGCTACTGTTTGTCAATGAAAGTACCGCAAATATCATAGCAGCTCAAGCAATAAATACGTCGGCTACAATCCAATTTCATGGTGATGAAACACCTGAGATGTGTGCCGCCATCCATCGCCGCTTTATCCGAGCTGCACGAATACCCCTAGGACCAGACGCAGACCAGTTTGACCTAGTAAAATACGTACAAGATTATTCACAAGCCCAAGCTATCTTGCTCGACGCACATGTTGAGGGTTATGGCGGCGGCGGTAAAACATTCAATTGGTCACTGCTTCCAACAAACGTCAACGCTCACCTCGTCTTAAGTGGTGGGCTGAGCGCTGCCAACGTGACCGATGGCATTTTGCAGGTCAGGCCGCGCTGTAAAACGCTTGCCGTCGACGTCAGTTCTGGCGTCGAAGCAACTGACTCGCAGGGCAACACCCTCAAAGGCATCAAAGATGTCAACAAAATCCATCAGTTCATCCAAGCCGTACGCGCTGCGGATGAGCAATTTAATTCAAAAAATTAAAGCTCTTTAAATAATTTTTTAAAAAATATCACCATGTTTGACTACCAACAACCCGACACCAAAGGTCATTTCGGTATTTATGGCGGCAGTTTTGTGTCTGAAACGCTGACGCACGCTATCAACGAACTCAAAGACGTCTACGCCAAATACCAGCACGACCCCGCGTTTATTGCAGAGTTCAAATCGGAATTGGCTCATTTCGTAGGCCGCCCTTCCCCCATCTACCATGCTGCCCGCATGAGCCGCGAGCAAGGTGGGGCGCAAATCTTCCTGAAACGTGAAGATTTGAACCACACGGGCGCCCACAAAATCAACAACACCATTGGCCAAGCCATGCTCGCTAAACGCATGGGCAAGCCCCGTGTGATTGCTGAAACTGGCGCTGGCCAGCACGGCGTCGCCACAGCCACCATCTGTGCCCGCTACGGCCTGGAATGCGTGGTGTACATGGGCAGTGAAGACGTCAAACGCCAAAGCCCCAACGTCTACCGCATGAAACTGCTTGGCGCAACCGTTGTACCTGTGACCAGTGGCAGCCGCACTCTGAAAGACGCGTTGAACGAAGCCATGCGCGACTGGGTCGCCAATGTGGACAACACCTTCTACATCATCGGCACTGTCGCCGGCCCGCACCCCTACCCCATGATGGTGCGCGATTTCCAAAGTGTGATCGGCAATGAATGTTTGGTTCAAATGCCGGAAATGCTGGCTGCGGCTGGCTGCAAAACGACACAACCCGATGCAGTGATTGCCTGCGTCGGTGGTGGTAGCAACGCCATGGGTATTTTCCACCCCTACATCAAGCATGACAACACCCGTTTGATTGGGGTGGAAGCGGCTGGTGAAGGCTTGGAAAGCGGTAAACACTCGGCATCGCTGCAGCGCGGCAGCGCAGGCGTGTTGCACGGCAACCGCACTTACATTTTGCAGGACGACAATGGGCAGATCACCGAAACCCATAGCGTCAGTGCTGGCTTGGACTATCCCGGTGTCGGCCCTGAGCATGCGTTTTTAAAAGATATTGGCCGTGCCGAATATGTGGGCATCACCGACGAGGAAGCCTTGTCCGCGTTTCACTATCTATGTCGTACCGAAGGCATCATTCCCGCGTTGGAGTCCAGCCACGCAGTCGCTTATGCTATGAAATTAGCCAAAACGATGCGTTCGGATCAATCTATTTTGGTCAACTTATCCGGCCGTGGCGACAAAGACATCGGCACGGTGGCTGATTTGAGCAAGGCAGATTTCTTTTGCCGTCCAAGTTGTGAAGGACAATCGGTCAAAGGTAGCGAGCAGATTGTGAGGATGCTGAAATGAGCATGCATTTGCACAGGATAAAATCCACTTTCGCTGCCTTAAAAACGCAAAACCGCGCCGCACTGATTCCCTACGTCACCGCCGGCTTCCCCTTTGCCGATATCACCCCCGAGCTGATGCACGGTATGGTGGCTGCAGGTGCGGACGTGATTGAACTTGGCATACCTTTCAGTGACCCGTCTGCAGACGGCCCTGTGATCCAAAAAGCGGGCGACAAAGCACTGAGCTATGGCATTGGGCTGCCGCAGGTGCTGCAGATGGTGCGCGACTTCCGCCAGACAAATCAATCAACACCCGTCGTGCTGATGGGCTACGCCAATCCGATCGAGCGCTACGATCAGCGGCATAACAGTGATGTAGGCAAAAGTGCTTTCATTCGCGATGCCGCAGAAGCTGGCGTAGACGGCATGCTGGTGGTTGATTACCCACCTGAAGAATGCGAGTCTTTTGCCGCTGAGTTAAAAGCCAATGGCATGGATTTGATCTTCCTGCTCGCGCCTACGTCTACCAACGAGCGCATGGCGCAGGTTGCCCGCATCGCCAGCGGTTATGTGTATTACGTCTCACTCAAAGGCGTGACGGGTGCGGGCACGCTGGATACGGACGCCGTCGCCGCCATGTTGCCCAAGATTCGGCAGCATGTGACGGATATTCCAGTTGGCGTGGGTTTTGGTATCCGCGATGCTGCCACGGCGCAAACCATTGGCAGAACGGCCGATGCGGTGGTGATTGGCAGCAAAATCATCCAATTGATAGACAATCAACCCAGAGACAAGGTCGTTGGCGTGGCCAGCGAATTTTTAAGTGGCATTCACGCTGCTTTGGTTGCAAAATAGAACATCAGAACGAAAGTTCAGGACAGAAGAATAGAAGGATATGCACACATGAGCTGGCTAGAAAAGTTACTTCCGCCCAAAATTCTCAAATCGGACCCCGCAGACCGGCGCAGTATTCCTGAAGGCTTGTGGATCAAATGTCCCAGCTGCGAAACCGTGCTGTACAAGGCCGATTTGGAGCAAAGCCAGAATGTTTGCCCCAGCTGCAGCCACCACCTGCGTATAGGCGCACGAGCGCGGCTGGACAACTTTTTGGATGCCGAGGGCCGTTACGAAATCGGGCAAGAAGTGCTACCCGTGGATGCGCTCAAGTTCAAAGACAGCCGCAAATACACCGAGCGCTTGAAAGAAGCGCTTGAAAACACCAATGAAACCGATGCACTGGTCGTCTTGGGTGGCTCGGTTCACAGCATCAACGTCGTCGTCGCCTGCTTTGAGTTTGACTTCATGGGCGGTAGCATGGGCAGCGTGGTAGGCGAGCGCTTTGTGCGCGCCGTACACACAGCGATTGAGCAAAAAGTACCTTTCATTTGCTTTACGGCAACGGGTGGTGCCCGGATGCAGGAAGGCTTGCTCAGCCTGATGCAGATGGCGAAAACCAACGCATCACTCACCAAATTAGCCAAAAAAGGCCTGCCTTACATCAGCGTGTTGACCGACCCGACCATGGGCGGCGTCAGTGCCGGTTTTGCGTTTGTGGGCGATGTGGTGATTGCCGAACCCAAAGCCTTGATTGGTTTTGCCGGTCCACGGGTGATTGAATCCACCGTGCGCGTGACGCTGCCAGCGGGCTTTCAACGGGCTGAGTTTTTACTGCAAAAAGGCGCGGTGGACTTCATCTCTGACCGCCGTGAGTTGCGTAAAACCATTGCCAATGTGCTGGCGATGCTGCAAAAGCAGGCGGCTGATGCGGTTGTTTAATCTTTCAACCGTTCAATGAGTCCTTGCAAGGCTCTTTGAACCGTCAGGGCGCGAACCATCGCCCTGTCGCCATCGAAGTGACATAGTTCGGTGGTGGTTTTGCCATCCACCCACCAGCCAATCCAAACTGTCCCAACAGGTTTTTCAGCACCGCCACCGGTCGGGCCAGCAACACCCGTCACCGCCACAGCAACTTGTGCCGCCGAGTGTTTCACCGCGCCTTGTGCCATCGCAGCAGCAACTGGCTCGCTGACAGCGCCAAACTGCGCGATCAAGGTAGCGTCTACACCCAGCATCTCCGTTTTGGCGGCATTGGAATAGCTTACAAATCCACGCTCAAACCATTGACTGGAGCCTGCCAGGTCGGTACAGGCCGCTGCGATCAATCCGCCGGTGCAACTTTCGGCTGCAGCGAGAAAAGACTGCTTTTTAAGCATCAAATCGGCCACTAGACGGCATAATGATTGCCTATACTGCTCTAAATTTAATAGCAAATTAGCGGATTGACTCATGATTTAACGCAAATAAAATTAGACACATTTAGAAAATTTAAATAAAGCGCCATACAGCGATGACCAACACGGTACAAAAAGCAGCGACCAAATCGTCAAACATGATGCCGAACCCACCGCGTGCGCCAAAGCCCTTGAAGGTTTTGTCAGCCCAGGCCACCGGCCCTGGCTTGGCGGCATCAAAGTAACGAAACAGCGCAAAAGCGACCAATTGTCCCCAAAACCCTGTGGGCGTGACCAGCCACAACACCAGCCAGAAGGCGACCACTTCGTCCCACACGATGCTGCCAGGGTCTGCGACTTCCATGTTTTTGGCCGTCAGCGTACAGGCCCACCAACCGAGCAGGAGCGAAGCCGCTATCGTCAGCCCCCACAAACCATCCGTCATATGGGATTGCAACAGCAGAAACGTGAGCCAAGCCCACGCGGTTCCGACAGTGCCAGGGGCGACACGGCTCAAACCCGCGCCAAAACCGAGAGCCACCATCCGTGCAGGGTGTGACCACATGAATTTGGCGTTGGCTTTGTTAGCAGGCCTGTCGATGGGCTTGTCAGCAAGCACGGCTGCCGGATGCAAATCAGAACTATCAGTGGTCATGGCGCATGAGTTTGGGCAGCGCCCACCAAGTTGATGCCGACAGGGTAGGTCAAGCCATGCGTCACTGGCTTCATGATTGCACCAACCGTTTAGATTTGCTCACCGACATCAAAATACCAATGCCCATACCCAGCGTCACCATCGCCGTGCCGCCGTAGCTGATAAACGGCAGCGGCACACCGACCACCGGCAAAATCCCGCTGACCATGCCCATGTTGACGAAGGCGTAGGTGAAGAAAATCATCGTCACACTGCCTGCCAGCAAGCGCGTGAACAGCGTCGGCGCTTCGACGGCGATCATCAAACCACGGATGATTAAAAACAGAAAGCCAGAGATCAGCAACAGATTGCCAAACAAACCAAACTCCTCAGAGAAGGCCGCAAAGATAAAGTCGGTTGTGCGCTCTGGAATAAACTCCAAATGCGTCTGCGTGCCCTGCATGAAGCCCTTGCCAAAAATGCCGCCAGAACCAATCGCGATCATGCCTTGGATGATATGAAAACCTTTGCCCAGTGGGTCTAAGGAGGGGTCTAGCAAGGTGCAAACGCGCTGACGCTGGTATTCGTGCAGCACACGCCAGTCAACGCCATCAGCGCACAGTTGCCCTTCAAACGCAACGATCAGCGCCACGCCAATGCATCCAAGGATGACTGGGGGTGCAATAAGCTTCCAGCTCAACCCTGCAAAAAATATCACCGACAAGCCGGCCGACATCACCAGCAGCGCTGTGCCCAAATCCGGCTGCTTCATGATCAAACCAGCTGGCACGGCTAGCAG
>CANKRG010000020.1 GCA_947485165.1 Comamonadaceae bacterium | reverse complement strand
TTTTCATGGCGATGGGTGCCTGACGGATTTCAAAACACCAGGTGTTGACACGGCAAAGCGCGACGGTTGAAACCCTGGGCTCCGCCACGGTGCTGTGTACCGATAAAACCGGCACCCTGAGTCCCACCGTTTTGGGTTTGACTGTCGCCAGCGGCTTGCTCAGTTACGTCTTGGTGCTCCTGGTACGACGCTGTAAGATATTTAAAGCAACTTAAACATCTCAGTGTGCAGCACGCCTTCTTCATCAAAAGGCAAGCCACGCTCGGTAAACCCTTGTTTTAAATAGAAATTTATAGCACTGCACTGTGCGTGCAGGACGATTTCTGCGTCGCCACGTGACTTGGCAGCGGCCATCAACGTGTTCATGATGTCACGACCCAATTTTGACCCACGCATCACGCGGTGCACCGCCATGCGGCCAATTTTGCTGGATTTGATCGGATCAGACGGCGTCTGAAGTTCTTTGCTAGGCAGCAATCGACCAGTGGCCACTGGTTGGGCGAGGCGGTTGTAAGCAACGGCGTGAACCGACGTGGCGTCGTATGCATCTTGCTCAATCTCTAAAGCAAAACCTTGTTCATTCACGAAAACTTCTTCGCGCAGCGCAAAGGCATCTGCACCCAAGGTATGCACATCGCCTGTTTTGACCGATGTCATGGGTTCACCAGCTTCAAAAGCGGTCAAAAGCTCGCGGAACTCAACAGGAACGGGCTGCGAAGTTTGGGTCGCGGGATTGGCGTAGACGTAGACAAGTTCGCAAGTCACCAGCAACTGATCTGCACGGAAAATCGCGCCATGAAAAACGACTGATGAGTTGCCCACTTTGACGCATTTGAGCATCACGTCCAACTGGTCTTCGTAGCGCGCGCTGGCGAAGTATTCAACACTGGCTTTTTTCACATACAAATCACCACCCCACTGGTGCATGGTTTCTTCGTAGGGAATGGCCATGGCGCGCCAGTAGTCGGCAATGGCGGTATCAAAATACATCAAATAGTGCGCATTGAACACAATTTTTTGCATATCAACCTCCGCCCAGCGCACCCTTAGGCGGGAGCTAAAGCGGAAGTCTTGACGGGTGGTTGGCTGGTTCATATAACTTATATTAGCAAATTAACACGCCTAAACTTCAGTTGCTCAAACTTCTGCTAGGCTCAAAGCTTCTGAAAAGGTCCCTTTAGCTGCATGTCCCAAGCCACCGTCGTCTTCATCCTTGCCCTGCTCATGGGCATTCAGCCCGTCACCACTGACCTGTATTTACCCGCTCTACCCGCTCTTGCTGAGGGCTTTGGGGCATCTATGGCGCAGGCGCAGTACACCTTGTCGGCGCTTTTGCTGGCTTTTGGGGTGTCGCAGTTGATCTGGGGGCCGCTGTCTGACCGGTTTGGGCGCAAACCTATCTTGCTAGCGGGATTAAGCCTGTACACCCTGGCTGCCGTAGGTGCCGCATGGGCGGATTCGATTCAACTGCTCATCACTTGGCGTATTTTGCAGGGACTGAGTATGGGCGCGGTGGTGATGTGCGGGCGGGCGCTGGTGCGCGATTTGTACAGCCCACTAGATGGCGCACGGGTGATGTCTAAAGGCTTGACTGGCTTGGGCGTGCTGGCTTGTTTGAGCGCGCCTTTGGGCGGTTTTTTATCGGGTCATTTTAGTGTCCGCGCCACGCTGCTGGCGTTGGCTGTGTTTGGTGCGCTATCACTTTTGGTTGTGACACTGCGTTTCGAGGAAAGCCTGCCACAAAAAAACTTGAGCGCTTTAGAGCCCACAAGCCTCGTTCGCAACTGGTGGATGATTCTTAAAAACCCTGTATTTTTGACCTATTCTGCGCTGTCTAGCTTCTCATACTGCGTGCTGTTTGTGTTTTTGGCGTCGTCGTCGTTCGTGTTCATCAAAATCTTTGGCTTCTCTAGCGCCATGTATGGTTTGCTCATGTTCGGTATGTCGGCCAACTATATTTTGGGTACGGTTTTGTGCCGTTGGCTGCTGACGCGCATTGGCATTACCCGCACGGTGGCGCTTGCTGGTGGGTTTTCACTGTTGGGTGGCACGCTTTTGGGTGTACTGGCACTGGCTGGCGTACACAGCTTTTGGGCTGTGATGCTGCCGTTTTATGTGGTGGCGATAGGCCATGGCATACACCAGCCCTGCGGGCAAACGGGGGCGATTGTGCCTTTTGGCAAAGCGGCGGGCACAGCCTCTGCGGTGAATGGGTTTTTGATGATGCTTTTGGCCTTTGTCACTGGCGCGTGGCTCAGCAAAAATTATGACGGCAGCGTGATGCCCATGGCCATGGGCGTGTGGTTTTGGACGGCGTGCATTGCCGCCACTGCTTGGACGGCAGTGCAAAAATATGGGCGTCAATCTGCATGACGGACAAAAAGCCTTCTTTACCCCGTTGTATTTGCATCGCTGGGCCCACGGCTTCTGGAAAAACTGCGGCTGCGCTGGCGATAGCGCAACATTTGAGCGCGGTGAAGCCAGTAGAAATCATCAGCGTAGACTCCGCTTTGGTCTACGCAGGCATGGACATCGGCACCGCCAAGCCCAGCGCCGCTGAACTAGCCAGCGTGCCGCACCATTTGATCGATATTCGCGACCCGCTGCAGCCCTATTCCGCCGCTGAATTTGCCAAAGACGCCACGCGTTTGATCACTGAAATCACGGATCGCGGGCATTTGCCGCTGCTGGTGGGCGGCACGATGCTGTATTTCAAGGCGCTGTTTGAGGGTTTGGACGACATGCCAAAGGCTAATGCAGACATTCGCGCTGCTTTGGAGCAAGAAGCGTCGCAATTCGGCTGGCCTGCCATGCATAGCAAATTAGCCGAAGTTGACACTCTGACGGCAGCAAGATTGAAGCCCAACGATGCACAGCGCATTCAGCGCGCTTTGGAGGTGTATCGCATCTCTGGGCAACCCATGTCGTCATTTCATAAGCGCTTGGAGTCATCTAATAATACTATAAAAAATATAGCACCTCAGGCAATAAATACGCCGACTAGAGGTCAATTTGAGCACTATAATTCACTGTTTATCTCGCTAGAGCCGCAAAACCGCGCTTGGCTGCACGAACGCATCGTCCAGCGCTTTGACCTGATGCTGTCCTGCGGTTTTGAGCATGAAGTTCGATCCCTTCGCGCACGAAGCGATTTGCACTTGGACACCCCATCCATTCGCTGCGTGGGATACCGTCAAATGTGGGAAGCTTTGGACGCTGCAAATGATGCGGAGCTGGATAAAAAAACAGCCTCAGTGATGCGTGAAAAAGGCATTGCCGCCACACGCCAGCTGTGCAAACGGCAGCTCACATGGCTGCGATCTATGCCCCAGCGGCAAGTTGTAGCTTGCGATGCAGCAGATGCTTTGACACAGGTTTTGCATTTGGTGGATGTTTGGCAGAATCAGCCTCACGATTCAAACTTTCAACCGGTGGGATAATAGGCGCTATGACGATTACATACAAAGACGAACAAGGCATCGCGGGCATGCGCGTGGCGGGTAAATTAGCCTCAGAGGTGCTGGATTATTTAACCCCATTTGTGAAACCTGGAGTGACGACCAACGCGCTGGACAAACTGGCGCACGACTACATCACCCAAGTGCAAGGCGGCATCCCCGCGCCGCTGAACTACACCGGCGGTGGCGATATTCCCTACCCAAAGTCGATTTGCACCTCGGTGAACCACCAAGTCTGTCACGGCATTCCCAACGACAAGCCGCTCAAAAAGGGCGACACGATGAATATCGATGTGACCGTCATCAAGGACGGCTGGCACGGCGACACCAGCCGCATGTTTGGCGTGGGCGAGTTGTCCATCGCTGCAAAACGGCTCAGTGCGTTGACCTACGACGCGATGTGGATTGGCATTGCACAGGTCAAACCCGGCGCACATTTGGGCGATATTGGCGCTGCGATTCAAAAATTCTCTGAAAACAACGGCTTCAGCGTGGTGCGCGAGTTTTGTGGCCACGGCATTGGCCGCATCTTTCATGAAGAGCCGCAAGTGCTGCATTACGGCAAACCGGGTACGCTGGAAGAGCTGAAAGTGGGCATGACATTTACCATCGAGCCGATGATCAATTTGGGCAAAAAAGAGATCAAAGACGGCCCTGAAAAAGATGGCTGGACGATTGTGACCAAAGACCACTCTCTGTCTGCCCAATGGGAGCACACGATTTTGGTGACGCCAACAGGTTATGAGGTGTTGACGCTGTCTGCCGGTAGCCCGCCGCCGCCTGCTTTCATTACTTCTTAAGTCTCTAAGTAAATCGCTGCATGGATCATAATGCAACCGTTTTTGCTATATTATTAATAGCAGATTAGGAAATAAATGCGCTGGCTAGATGCCAATTTAAGAGATATTTTCCAAAAAAATAAACGTGTTGTTTTAGACGCATTGTTGCAGACTGGCTCGTCCACGCGCGGCATCAACAACCACTTGTTGAAGCTGTCGCATATCGCAGATGAAACGCTGAAATCACTGTGGGAAGCGGCAGAGTTTCCAGCCAGTTATGCGCTTTTGGCCGTCGGTGGCTTTGGCCGAGCCGAGCTGTTTCCGCACTCTGACATTGATGTGCTTGTGTTACTGCCAGATGGCGTTGTTCCTGAAACCGATGTCGATGTCAAAACGCGGATTGAAACGTTCATCAGCAGCTGCTGGGATGCGGGGCTAGAGATTGGCTCATCCGTGCGCAACGTGGCAGATTGCGTCGCCCAAGCCGAAAATGACGTGACGGTGCAAACCAGCTTGCTGGAATCGCGGCTGATTGTGGGCAACAAAGTGCTTTACACGCGGTTTGCCAAAGAATTCAGGCAGGGTATGGATGCCAAAGCCTTTTTCGTCGCCAAAACGCTGGAAATGCGCCAACGCCATCACAAGTTTGAAGACACGCCCTACTCGCTCGAACCCAATTGCAAAGAATCACCAGGCGGTTTGCGCGATTTACAAGTCATTTTGTGGGTGGCAAATGCGGCCAATTTGGGGGGGAACTGGGACGATCTGGCGCGCAATGGTTTGGCTACCGCCTTCGAAGTCGCACAAATCAAGCGCAATGTGGCGTTGATAAACCTGATTCGCGCACGCTTGCACATCATTGCGAACCGGCGTGAAGACCGCTTGGTTTTTGACTTGCAAACCGCAGTGGCAGAATCATTTCACTATGTTACTGATAGCAGTAAAGGTGGCAAACGCGCCAGCGAGCAACTCATGCGCCGCTACTACTGGGCTGCCAAAGCGGTCACGCAGTTGAACCAAATTTTGCTGCTCAACATTCAAGAGCGCTTGGACGAAGACACCCAAGAAATTCGCCCCATCAACGCCTATTTTGCTGAAAAAGCCGGCATGATTGAAGTGCTCAGCGACGACGTTTACACCTTGCACCCGCATGCGATTTTGCAAACGTTTTTACTCTACCAAACGACGCCTGGGCTAAAAGGTTTGTCTGCCCGCACACTGCGCGCTTTGTTCAACGCGCGGCATGTGATGAACACAGCCTACCGTAACGATCCTGTGAATCACGCCACCTTCATGCAAATTTTGCAGCAACCTGAAGGTTTAACTCACGCCCTGCGGCTGATGAACCAAACCTCGGTTTTAGGGCGCTACCTGTGGGTGTTTCGGAAAATTGTGGGGCAAATGCAGCATGATTTGTTCCATGTCTACACGGTAGACCAGCATATTTTGATGGTGCTGCGCAATATGCGCCGCTTTTTCATTGCTGAGCATGCGCATGAGTACCCGTTTTGTTCACAACTGGCTGCAGGTTGGGACAAGCCTTGGATTTTGTACGCGGCGGCCCTGTTTCACGACATTGCCAAAGGCCGTGGTGGCGACCATTCGCAGCTTGGGCGGCTGGAAGTGCGCAAGTTTTGCAAACAGCACGGTATTGAAAAAGCGGATGCGAAGTTGATTGAGTTTTTGGTCTCAGAGCATTTGACCCTGAGCCACATTGCCCAAAAAGAGGACATGAGCGACCCCGATGTGGTGGCCAGTTTCGCCAAGCGCGTGGGCAACGAACGTAATTTGACAGCGTTATATCTACTCACAGTTGCCGACATACGTGGCACGTCGCCCAAAGTGTGGAATGCGTGGAAAGGCAAGCTCTTGGAAGACGCCTACCGCATGACGCTGCGCACACTGGGCGGACGTGCGCCTGACCCAGATGCTGAAGCGCAAGCGCGTAAAAACGAAGCCTTGGTGAACCTGGCCCTTTATGCAGAACCGTTTGAAGGCCACAAAGCGCTGTGGGACACGCTGGATGTGAGCTATTTCATGCGCCACGATGCGCAAGACATTGCCTGGCATGCACGCCATCTGTCGCGCTTGGTAGGCAGCAGCAAGCCTATCGTGCGTGCGCGTGCATCCCCCTTAGGCGAGGGCTTGCAAGTGGTGGTCTACACACCAGACCAAAGCGATTTGTTTGCCCGTATTTGTGGCTATTTTGACCAAGCGGGCTTCAGTATTTTGGACGCCAAAGTGCATACCGCCAACGATGGCCATGCGCTAGACACCTTCCAAATCGTCACCGCCACATTGCCAGAGCATTACCGCGAGCTCACCAACATGGTGGAAGCCGATCTCACACGCACCATTGAAGCGCAAGGTGCGCTGCCGCAACCACTTCGCGGCAGGGTGTCGCGCCGCGTGAAAAGCTTCCCCATCACGCCACGTGTTGACCTCAAACCTGATGAAAAAGCGCAGCGCTGGCTGCTGAATATTTCCGCCAGCGACCGTGCTGGTTTGCTTTACTGTGTGGCGCGGGTTTTAGCAAAACACAAACTGAATCTGCAGCTTGCCAAAGTCACCACGCTGGGTGAACGGGTTGAAGATACGTTTTTGATAGCAGGCGCAGCCTTGCAACACAACAAGGCGCAGATTGAGATTGAAACTGAGCTGTTAGAAGCTATTGCCAATTAAAGCCACAGCGAACCAACTCGAAATATCTCTAGTTAATCATCATCCGAAGCATCTAAGCCCGGAAACAGCACCTCGGTAAAACCAAACTGCGTAAAGTCCGTCATGCGCATGGGGTACAGCTTACCCATCAAATGGTCACATTCATGCTGCACCACACGAGCATGAAAACCGTCAACGGTGCGGTCTATGACATCACCATACTGGTCAAAGCCGGTATAGCGAATGCGTGCATGGCGTGGTACTACGCCGCGCATGCCGGGCACAGACAAACAGCCTTCCCAGCCGTTTTCAATCTCTGCATCTAAAGCCGTGATCTCAGGGTTGATCAGCACGGTGCGAGGTACTAAGGGAGCATCTGGGTAGCGTGGGTTCAAAGAATCGGTGCCGAAAATAACCAGTTGCACATCTACGCCAATCTGCGGCGCAGCCAAGCCAGCGCCATTGGCCGCACGCATGGTGTCCAGCATGTCGGTAATGAGCAGGTGCAGCGCATCCGTGTCAAACTCAGTCACGGCTGGCGCCACGCGCAACAGGCGCGGGTCACCCATTTTTAGAATCTCGCGCACTGTCATAGATTTACTCCTGAAGTTGTGTCATTCAACAAAGCCAATACGCCAGCTTCATCAAGAATCGCAATCTCTAATTCGCGTGCTTTGTCCAACTTGCTGCCGGCATCGCTACCTGCGACAAGGTAATGCGTCTTTTTACTCACGCTACCCGCTACTTTAGCGCCCGCAGCTTCCAGCATGTCCTTCAGGTTGTCACGCCCTAAAGTCGGCAACGTACCGGTAATCACGAATGTTTTACCTGACAAGGCAAGCAATGCAGCGGGCGATGGCTCACCCTCAGTCCAAGTTACGCCGCAAGCACGTAGCTGCTCAACCACTTCGCGGTTATGTGCTTGGTCGAAAAATGTTCGCAAACTCAGGGCGACAATCGGCCCCACATCAGCCACTTGTGTAAGTTGCTCCAATGGTGCATCCATGATGGCATCTAACTTGCCAAAGTGTTTCACCAAGGCTTTAGCGGTCGCTTCGCCTACGTGGCGAATGCCGAGTCCGTAGAGAAATCTCGGCAATGTTGTTTGCTTTGAATTTTGTAGCGCTACAAGTATATTTTGTGCCGACTTATCAGCCATTCTATCTAGTTCAGACAGCGTCGTTAGACCCAGCTTGTACAAATCAGGCAAGGTACGAACAATACCTGCCTCAACCATTTGATCAACCAGCTTCTCACCCAAACCATCGACTTCAACGGCACGTTTTTGCGCAAAATGAAGAATGGCATGCTTGCGCTGCGCACTGCAAAACAGCCCGCCTGTACAACGGTAATCAGCCTCACCTTCTTCACGCACAGCCACGCTGTCGCAAACAGGGCACACGTGCGGCATGGTGAAAATAGGGGCATCGTTCTGGCGTTTTTCCAGAAGCACCGACACCACTTCAGGAATCACATCACCAGCACGTCGCACAATCACGGTATCGCCAAGCCGCACATCTTTACGGCGTGCTTCGTCTTCGTTGTGAAGCGTTGCATTGGTAACGGTGACACCGCCCACAAACACAGGCGCAAGCTTGGCGACTGGCGTTAATTTACCGGTTCTACCCACTTGCACTTCAATGGCCAAAACAGTTGTCAATTGCTCTTGTGCCGGGTATTTGTGCGCCACAGCCCAGCGTGGCTCGCGGCTGACAAAACCGAGTTGTTGTTGCAACGTTAGGCTATTTACTTTGTAGACGACGCCGTCGATATCAAACGGTAAAGTGTCTCGGAGTTTTCCAATAGTTTGATGATACGCTATTAATTCAGTAGCGCCTTTGGCAATATTAACTTCGACTGCAACCGGAAAACCCCAATTTTTAAGCATCTGTAATAAATCGTAGTGCGTTCCCCAAACCACGGGATTTGAAGTTGACATACTGACTTCGCCTACGCCATAAGCAAAAAAGCTTAGAGGCCGTTGCGCAGCAATGGCTGGGTCAAGCTGGCGTACCGAACCAGCTGCCGCGTTGCGTGGATTGACAAAGGTTTTTTCTCCTTTTGCACCCGCTGCAATTTTGGTGCGTTGACGCTCATTCAAACACTCAAAATCATCACGGCGCATATAAACTTCACCACGAACCTCAAGAACGCCTGGCGCAGTTTCGGGTAACTTTAAGGGAATTTGGCCAATGGTGCGAATATTGTGCGTGACGTCTTCACCATACTCGCCATCACCACGCGTCGCAGCCTGAACGAGGACACCTTTTTCATAACGCAAACTCATCGCAAGGCCATCAAATTTGAGTTCTGCAACGTATTCGACAACAGCATCGCTCGCTTGCAAACTGAGTTCTTTGCGAATACGTGCATCAAAACTCTCCGCGCCGCTGGCTTCGGTGTCAGTTTCAGTACGAATGCTGAGCATAGGCACCGCATGACGCACCGTTGCAAACTCCGACATGGGCTTGCCACCTACGCGTTGCGTGGGCGAATCAGCAGTGCGTAATTCTGGGTGCGCTGCTTCTATGTTTTGCAGTTCAGAGAAAAGTTTGTCGTATTCCGCATCTGGAATCGAAGGCGCATCAAGCACGTAATAGCTGTGCGCATGCAGATGCAGCGCTTGGTGCAGCTCTGCAACGCGTTTTGAAAGATCAGTTCGTATAGGATCGGTGTTTGAATCGTCTGAAAATTCGAACATCGGCAGGGAAGTTTGGGAAGCCATACTCAAGAAAAGAGACGGCGAGCAAGCATAGAACCTGCGCTTAAATCTCTCTGATCCAAAGCATCATACAAACGTTCAATGTCGATGGCCAAGCTGTCAAGCGCAGACTCACTCATCAAGTGCCCTTGGTCATCGCACAAACGACCTTCCATGGCAGTCGCCAATGCTTTGGCGCACTCACGCATACGGGCAAAAGGCCGCTCAGTGCGCGCCACATGCGACACTTCCAAACTCAAGGTCAGATCACGAATAGCAGATTGCGAAGCATCTTCTGCCATCGCGGCCTGCGAATCAAAAGTTAGTGTGATTAATTGCGGCAAACTTGCGACTGGGTTGGGCAACACCATGCGACCCGGCAATGCGCCAGCCACAAAACCGATGTGCGCTGCATTTTGTGCCACATAGCCTGTGCTCCAAGCCACACCGACGGCACGCAAAACAAATCGCAATTGCGCGTCATGCGCTGCGGCAAATGCATCTAGCTCCCGTGCTCTGGCAACTTCTTCGTGCATTTCTGGGAATTCAGGTTCACCACCCACGACATCAGCAAAGCTTTGTGTTTTGATGACAAATTCAGAGTACTCAATGTCGTTCAGCGCGCCCGTACGATTTGCAAGTTGCACACCCGCTTGCAAAGCGGAGTAACGCTGGCCAGGTCTTGGCGACTCCCACTCAGCATCATCCTCACGCAAACCCTCAACAGCAAACGGCTTGCTTCCCACACGTCTCGTGGCTGGCAGAGCGGCCAAAACTGCATCACCTGAAACAGGGAAATCCAAATCAATCGCCGTCAAAACATCAATCAACGGATCCAATGATGGCTTTTTCTCAGGCACAGGAAGTGAAGCTAATTCCGCATCGAATCGATCTGAGTCAAAGTCTGGTTCAATAGGTAAAACTTGCGATTTATCTGCATGCAGTGATGGCTCGATACTTTCAACTTTGGCATGCGTATTGGGGTTTTCAACCACCGCATCGGCCAACTTAGGCGCACTCTTGCGCGCCGTCCATGCGCCATGCGCGATGACACCCGCAAGTACCAAACCACCCGCAACCGATAAACCCAAGAGCAAATTATTCATAACTTGCCTCAGCCAGTGCGACTACATCTTGCATATCAACCGCGACAATACGCGACACGCCCTGCTCTTGCATCGTTACCCCAATCAATTGTTCCGCCATTTCCATCGCAATTTTGTTGTGACTGATAAATAAAAACTGTGTCTCTGCACTCATGGCTTTCACCAGCTTGGCGTAGCGCTCGGTATTGGCATCGTCCAGCGGCGCGTCAACCTCATCCAGCAAGCAAAATGGTGCTGGGTTCAGCTGGAAAATAGCAAACACCAACGCAATCGCAGTCAAGGCTTTTTCACCACCCGACAACAAGTGAATTGTTTGGTTTTTCTTACCAGGTGGCTGTGCAACCACTTGCACACCAGAATCTAAAATTTCGTCACCCGTGATGACCAATTTGGCGTTGCCACCACCGAACAGCACGGGGAACATTTTTCCGAAATGTTCGTTGACTGTGTTGAATGTGCCTGACAACAACTCGCGTGTTTCAGCGTCAATTTTCTTGATCGCATCTTCCAGCGTTGTCATGGCTTCGATCAAATCTGCCGTTTGTGCGTCTAAAAACTGCTTGCGTTCACGTGCAGCGGCAAGCTCATCAAGTGCAGCCAAATTCACAGCGCCCAGTGCTGCCACCTCGCGGTTAAATCGGTCAATTTCAGACTGCAAACCCGTTAAACGAACGTTGCCCTCCGTGATCGACAACGCCACGGCTTCCAAATTTGCTTGAACGTCAAGCAACAACTGTGTGTATTGCTCCAGACCCAATCGTGCGGCTTGTTCTTTCAAAGCAAAATCAGTCAAACGCAAACGCAGCGGCTCTAACTCACGCTCTAGTTGTAAACGGCGCTCGTCGGTGGCACGCAGCTTGGTGGTCAAATCGTCGTATTCACTGCGCTTGGCCGACAAAGCGGCTTCGCGGTCCAGTTTGGTTGACAGCGCGGCTTGCAAACCAGTTTGCGCAGCAACGGCACTTAATCGACCCAATTCATCCGTAGCAATAACCTCTTCCGATGCTAAAGACAATGCCTGCTGTGTTGCCGTTTCAATCGCCCGCTGCAATTCCGCCAAGCGCGCTTGCAAGGTACGTTTAGCAAACAAAGCTTCTTGCGCCGAGCGCTCCAAACTGCGCTGCTGCTCGCGCGATTCATTCAGCTTTCGTTCTGCGGTGATGACATGCTCATCCAGCTGCGCATGGCGCTCTTGCGTATCGGCCAGCTGCATGTCCAGCTCTTCAAAGCGGCCTTCAGCGGTAACGCGGCGCTCTTGCAAATCTTCCAGCTGCGCGTTGATTTCAGCCAAATCAGCGCTGATCTGGTCACTTCGGGTCTTCGTTTGCGCAGCAATTTGCGACATGCGCAAGGTTTCCACTTGCAAACTGTGGGTGCGTGACTGGCCTTCAGCGGCTTCACGTCGTAAAGCAGACAATTTATTGGAGGCTTCGGTATAAGCCGCTTCAGCCCGAATCAAAGCAGAACGAGACTCTTCACCAATCAACACCTGCGCGCGCAGCTGCTTCTCTAAACCCTCAATCTCTTGCGCCCGCGCCAACATGCCGGACTGCTCAGAATCAGGCGAATAAAAACTCACGCTAAACAAAGTGACCGCATGACCCGTTTTGACGTAAATGACTTCACCCGCTTGCAACTTGCTGCGATTCGCCAGCGCTTCGTCAAACGATTGCGCGGTGTAGCAGCCATGCAGCCAATCGTTTAGCAGCGCTTTTTGACCTGCATCATGCAGCCTGAGCAAATCTGACAAACGCGACATCGCACTTTTTGCTTCTGGCAAGCCCGCTTGTGGTGGGCTGTAAAAAGCCAACTTGGCTGGCGGTGCATCTGCACCCGTAGCTCCCAAAAAACCGCTAACCATATCCAAGCGCGACACCTCCAGCGCACCCAAACGCTCTCGCAAAGCACCCTCCAAGGCGTTTTCCCAGCCCTGCTCGATGTGGATCTTGCTCCACAAGCCTGCTAAGCCGTCCAAACCGTGTTTAGCTAACCAAGGCTTCAATTTACCGTCGGTTTTAACTTTGTCTTGCAGTGCTTTCAAAGCTTCCATACGCGCGGCCAAGCCGGCGTGTTTGGCTGATTCTGCGTTCACGAACTGCTGTTGCGCACGGCGGGCATCATCCAGTTGCGGCACGCTGTCTTGCAGTTCGTGCAAACGCGCTTCTGCAACTGCTTGCGCTTCTACTGCTGTTGCCAGCTGTGTTTGCATGTTCACCAAACGCTGCTCATCTGGCGCAGACAAGGCGTTGCGATCTGCCGTCAAACGTTCGTGCCGCGTGTTGAGCTGGCGCGATTGGTCTTCAATATTGCGCTGGTCGGCTGCCAGCACTTGAATTTGCTGCTGTACTTGGCCGACTGTGCTGCGCTGCTCATTCGCTGTGCGCTGGGCTTGGCGAAGCGCGTCTTCCAACTCTGGCAATTGACCCGATTGTTCTTCGACTTGCGCAGCGACAAGCGCATCTTTTTCTTCGGCTTCTAGACTTTGTGCCGCCAAGGTTTCAGACTCTAAAAGTGCATCGCCCTTGCGGGTTGCCCAATGGGTCGTTTGCTCTTTTAGCGTCAATAGACGCTGCTCAACCCGCTGACGGCCTTCGACCACAAAGCGAATTTCCGCCTCTAAACGCCCAACTTCTGCGCTTGCTTCGTACAGCAAGCCTTGCGATTGGTTGACTTGGTCACCCGCGCTGTAATGCGCTTGGCGAATGGTTTCTAAATCCGATTCAATATGCCGCAAATCTGCAATACGGCTTTCCAAAGCAGTCGTCGCCTGCAAAGCATCAGCCTTGACTTTGGCTTGTTCAGCCTCGCTCTCAGCACGTTTTAAAAACCACAGCTGCTGCTGCTTCAACGTCACATCGGCTTGCAGCTGGTTGTATTTTTGGGCGACTTCGGCCTGTTTTTCAAGCTTTTCCAGATTTGCTGTCAGCTCGCGCATGATGTCGTCCACCCGCGTCAAATTCTCGCGGGTATCAGACAAACGGTTTTCCGTCTCGCGGCGACGCTCTTTGTATTTAGAAACGCCAGCGGCTTCTTCTAAAAATAACCGCAACTCTTCCGGTTTTGACTCGATGATTTTGGCAATCGTGCCCTGACCGATGATCGCGTAGGCACGCGGCCCCAAACCTGTGCCCAAAAACACGTCTTGCACATCACGGCGACGAACGGATTGGTTGTTGATGTAATAACTGGAGTTGCCATCGCGCGTTAACACACGCTTGACGGCAATCTCGAGGAATTGGCTCCACTGGCCACCGGCGCGGTGATCGTTGTTTTCAAACACCAGCTCCACGCTGGAACGGCTCGATGGTTTTCGGGTATGGGTACCGTTAAAAATAACGTCTTGCATGGACTCGCCACGCAGCTCAGACGCCCTGCTTTCGCCCAGCACCCAGCGCACGGCATCCATGATGTTGGATTTGCCGCAACCGTTGGGGCCGACTACACCGACCAGCTGACCGGGTAAATGAAAAGTAGTGGGCTCGGCAAAAGACTTGAAGCCAGACAGCTTGATAGAAGAAAGACGCACTTAAATCCCTGTATTTTTTTGAATTTTACCTGAGGCTATAACCCGAAATAACCCAAAAACATTCAAAAATGCCCCGAAAAGTGCAACAAAGGCAAAAAGCCCAAGGCAAGACGGGATAATGGCTGCTTATGAATCCATTGCTTACAAAATTACAGCCTTATCCGTTTGAGCGCCTCAAGCAACTTTTTCAGTCCGTCACGCCCAATCCAGCCTTCAAACCCATCAGTTTAGGCATTGGCGAGCCCAAGCACGCCACCCCAGAATTCATCAAAACCGCCCTTTCTGGTTCTTTGAATGGCTTGGCGTCCTACCCCGCAACGGCGGGTGAACCCGCTTTACGAGAAGTTTTCGCTGCTTGGCTGCTGAAACGCTACGCCTTGACCGTCAACCCAGCAACCCAGGTTTTACCCGTCAACGGTTCACGCGAGGCCTTGTTTGCATTCACCCAGGTCATCGTTGACCCCACACAAACAACAGTTACAAACGGAAGTACTCAAATTCTTCAACTCCCTATCGTCGTCTGCCCCAACCCTTTTTACCAAATCTACGAGGGCGCAGCGCTTTTGGCGGGCGCGGAGCCGTATTACGTCAACAGCGACCCAGCACGTAATTTTGGCGTTGATTGGGACAAAGTTCCCGCAGCCATTTGGGAACGCACGCAGATGATCTTCGTCTGCTCGCCTGGCAACCCTGCCGGTGCGGTGATGCCGCTGGACGAATGGCAAAAGCTGTTTGCCTTGTCTGACCGCTACGGGTTCGTCATCGCCAGTGACGAGTGCTACAGTGAAATTTACTTTCAGGATGGCGTTCCTGCGCCTTTGGGCGGCTTAGAAGCTGCTCAAAAATTGGGCAGGGCCGACTTCAAAAACATCGTTTCCTTCACCAGTTTGTCCAAACGCAGCAATGTGCCGGGTATGCGCAGCGGTTTTGTGGCGGGCGACGCAGCCATCATGAAGCAGTTTGCCTTGTACCGCACCTACCACGGCAGCGCCATGAGTTTGGTGGTGCAAGCCGCCAGCAAAGCCGCTTGGAGTGACGAGGAACACGTGGTGGCCAACCGCGCCCTGTACCGTGACAAATTCATGCAAGTCACCCCGCTTTTGGCGGAAGTACTCGACGTTGCCCTGCCAGACGCTGGTTTTTACCTCTGGGCAAAAATTCCTGCGAAGCTGAAATTAGACGACGCCACTTTCGCCAAAACGCTGCTTGAACAATACAATGTGACGGTGCTGCCCGGCAGCTACTTGGCGCGTACAGCCAATGGCATCAACCCGGGCGACAACTTTATTCGCATGGCTTTGGTGGCGACCACTGAGGAATGTGTGGAAGCGGCGCAGCGTATTGTTCAATTCGTCAAATCTCTATAAATATTTATAAAACTTTTACTTTAAATCAACCACAAATCACCATGACACAACAACTGCAAAACATCATCGACGCCGCTTGGGAAGACCGGGCCAATATCTCCACCACCAGCAGCTCCAAAGAGGTGCATGACGCGGTAGAGCAAGCCCTATCCCAGCTGAATAATGGCAGCTTACGCATCGCCACCCGTCAAGGTGTGGGTCAGTGGACAGTCCACCAATGGCTGAAGAAAGCCGTGCTGTTGAGCTTCCGCCTCAAAGACAACGCCATCATGCGCTCTGGCGATTTGGCTTTTTACGACAAAGTACCGACCAAATTTGCCCATTTGTCTGAGGCAGAACTCAAAGCCACCGGCGTGCGCGTGGTGCCGCCAGCCGTGGCGCGTCGCGGCAGCTACATCGCCAAGGGCGCGATTTTGATGCCTAGCTTTGTCAACATTGGCGCTTATGTCGATGAAGGCACCATGGTGGACGCTTGGGCCACCGTGGGCTCTTGCGCACAAATCGGCAAACATGTGCATTTGTCTGGCGGCGTCGGCATTGGCGGCGTGCTGGAACCCATGCAGGCCAACCCGACCATCATTGAAGACAACTGCTTCATCGGTGCCCGCTCTGAAGTGGTTGAAGGCGTGATTGTGGAAGAAAACTCTGTGCTCGGCATGGGCGTTTATATCGGCCAAAGCACCCCCATTTATGACCGTGAAGCAGACACCATCACCTATGGCCGCGTGCCTAGCGGATCAGTCGTCGTGAGCGGCAATTTACCTAAAGCGGGCGGCAAATACAGCATGTATGCGGCCATTATTGTGAAAAAGGTGGATGCGCAAACCCGCTCTAAAACCAGCATCAATGATTTGCTACGAGATTAAGCTTGGTGCGATAAACCCTATTCCGTTCGCCCTGGGCCTGCCGAAGGGTTCATAAAGACTTCGACAAACTCAGTCCGAACGGGTTCATTTTTCAAAAGGCCACCCATGAGCGCAATGAAACGAATTTTAGAACTGATGGTGGGTTCCACGGGCTCGGGCAAAAGCACCACAAACGAGCGTCGCCCTGCCGTTGAAGTCATGCTCAACGCCCAAGACGTGACCGAAATGGTCGCCAAAGGTAACTTTGCTGGCGTGAAAGACGCGATTGAAAAGTCCATGGCATCCGGCTCGCAAACTTTTGAAGACGACTTGACGCGCCTGATTCGTGAAGACATCATGCCCGCCACCCCCGTAGAACCGGTTTACGAGCCCGCATCTTTCGACGAAATTTCCATCCATACGATCTGATAAAGGTCTACAAAACCATGCACCGCACTCTGCTTCTGGCCGAACAACTCATATCCCGCCCCTCCGTCACCCCGATGGATGGTGATTGCCAAAAACTGATTGCGGACAGGCTTGCGCCGCTGGGTTTTGTGTGCGAAACGGTGGAAAGTGGCCCGGCCGACTTCAGAGTCGTTAATTTATGGGCAAAAAGACATTCAGCCGGCGAAAAAACTGACTATAGTGCTATCAATAAAGCAGCAAATAGTGACCTATGCAGCAAACTCCTGGTCTTCGCTGGCCACACCGATGTCGTGCCCACAGGCCCGCTAGAGCAGTGGACGAGCAACCCTTTTGTACCCTCGCACCGCGATGGCAAGCTGTACGGCCGTGGCGCAAGCGACATGAAAACCTCCATCGCCGCTTTTGTCGTCGCTGTGGAAGAGTTCCTCAAAGCAAACCCTAACCCCTCGTTATCATTGGCATTTTTACTTACCAGTGACGAAGAAGGCCCCTCGGTAGATGGCACGGCCATCATGTGCAACTGGCTCACCCAGCGCGGTGAAAAACTGGATTACTGCATCGTCGGCGAGCCCACCTCGGTCGAAAAAACCGGCGATATGATCAAAAACGGTCGCCGTGGCACCATGAGCGGCAAGCTCACCGTCAAAGGCGTGCAAGGCCACATCGCCTACCCGCACTTGGCGGAGAACCCGATCCACAAGTTCGCCCCCGCGATGGCGCAACTCGTCACTGTTGAATGGGACAAAGGCAACGAGTTTTTCCCCGCCACGACGTGGCAAATCAGCAACATCCACGGCGGCACGGGGGCGAGCAACGTGATTCCTGGCCGTGCGGTGATTGATTTCAACTTCCGCTTTTCGACCGAATCGACCCCAGAATCGCTGCAACAACGCTTGGTTGATGTGTTGATATCAACCGGTTTGCAGCCCGAAAAAGACTTCGATCTGCAGTGGACCATCGGTGGCCTGCCCTTTTTAACCCGCCCGGGTGAGCTGGTGCATGCCGTGCAAGCCGCCATTCGTGCGGAAACCGGCTTAGAAACCCAGCTGTCCACCACGGGCGGCACGTCAGACGGGCGCTTTCTCGCCAAAATCTGCGCCCAAGTCATAGAATGCGGCCCACCAAATGCGACGATTCACAAAATTGACGAACACATCGTTGTTGCCGATATTGAACCGTTAAAAAACATCTACCGCAAAACGATGGAAAACCTTGAAGCGATGTTGCAAACCAATGCGAATTAATAGAAAAACCGTTCGGGCTGAGGTATCGAAGCCTCGCGAACCCTTCGATACCTCAGGGCGAACGGGATATTTGGTAATCGAATCATGACAACCGTTTTAGAAGTCATCCAAGAAGGTGCTAAACAACTCACAGAAGCCAAAGTCGCCTTCGGCCATGGCACAGCCAACGCCTTTGACGAAGCAGCTTGGCTGGTGTTGTGGAAAGCAGGTTTGCCGCTAGATTCATCGTTGGATGATCCTAAAATTGATGCAGATTCAGTGGCAAATAGACCTCTATCCGGCGATTTAATTAGCTCAATAGCTACTTTATTCATAGCAAGAATAGAAACCCGCAAACCCGCTGCTTACTTGACGCAAGAAGCCTGGCTGCAAGGCATCCCCTTCTACATCGACGAACGCGCCATCGTGCCGCGCAGCTTCATCGCCGAGCTTTTAGCAGACGGTAGCTTTGACGACTGGCTAGGGCCCCACACAAAGCGGGTGCTGGATTTATGCACCGGCAACGGCAGCTTGGCGGTTTTAGCAGCGATGACGTATCCTGAAACCACGGTCGTTGGCGCAGATATTTCCGCCGATGCCCTAGAAGTTGCTCACATCAACGTCGTCAAACACGCCCTGCAAAGCCGCATCAGCTTGGTTGAATCCGACAGCTGGTCGGGCTTAAAAGACGAAGTTTTCGACCTCGTCCTGTGCAACCCCCCCTACGTCAACAGCACCAGCATGGCCGCCCTGCCCTTGGAGTACCTAGCCGAGCCCGCCTTGGCGCTCGCCGGCGGCACCGACGGCATGGACTTCATCCGCGGTCTCCTGCAAGCCGCGCCCGCACACATGAGCGAACACGCCGTCATGGTCCTAGAAATCGGCAACGAACGCGCCTACTTCGAAGCCGCCTTCCCTGATTTGGAGATTTTTTGGCTAGAGACCAGTGCGGGGGAAGATTCTGTGCTGTTGATCACCAAAGCGGCTTTGGATGCCGAAGCGAAGGCTAAACCGAAATCCCCCAAGCCCGCCAAATCACCGAAAAAACCTAAAGCTTAGACTTAAAGCTTGGGTTCGGTAACAAATCCAATTTTCCGAATCCCCGCCTGCTGCGCTGCCGCCATAACCGTGGCCACCCGCTCATAACGCACGGCTTTGTCGCCGCGAATGTGCAGCTCGGGCTGCGGGGTTTGGGTGGATGCGGCTTTGAGTTGCAGCAGCAAGGCCTCTTCCGTCACTTTGTTTTCGTTCCAAAAGTAATCACCAGCCGCGTCCACACTGAGGCGAATCGTCTCGGGTTTGGCATCTTGGGGCACGTTGCTGGCGCGGGGCAGGTCGATATTGACCGCGTGTTTCATCACGGGCACGGTGATGATGAAGATGATCAAGAGCACCAACATCACGTCCACCATGGGCGTCATGTTGATCTCGTTCATCACCTCATCGGTGTCGTCTTGGGTGCCGAAAGCCATGGTTTAGCCCTCAGTTTTGTTGGATGAATGGGCGTTTGACTTAACCCTTGCACCCGTCACAAAATAGGCGTGCAGGTCATGTGCAAAGCGATTCAGTTTGAGCAAAACTCCTTTGTTGCCCCGCACCAAAGCGTTGTAGCCCAGCACCGCAGGAATAGCCACAGCCAAGCCCAGCGCGGTCATGATGAGGGATTCACCAATCGGGCCGGCCACCTTATCGATGGTCGCCTGCCCCGCAGCGCCTATGCTCAAGAGCGCGTGGTAGATCCCCCACACCGTGCCAAACAAGCCCACAAACGGCGCGGTGGAGCCGACCGAGGCCAAGAGCGCCAAGCCCGATTGCAGCTTGGCGGTGAACTCGTCCAGCGTGTTGCGCAGGCTGCGGGTGATCCACTCGCTCACATCAAAGCTGTCGTGCAGGTGGGGATTCGCGGCTTGCTGCACGTGTGACGTTGCTTCGATGCCCTGCTGCGCCAATTGCCGCAACGGGTTGTCCGCGCCGTCCGACAACGCGGCCACGCCTTTGGCAAAGTCAGCGCTGCGCCAGAAAGCCTCGGTTTCAGATGCAAGGCGCTTGTATTTGAAGATGTCCAGCGTTTTGATGATAATGACCATCCAGGACGCGAGCGACATGGCCAGCAGCAGCAAAGCCACGGTTTTGGTGACCAAGTCGCCTTGAGACCACACGTTCATCAAACCAAATTGCGAATTCATTTAACTAACTCCAAATATTAAAAAATTAAAACCAAAAAAACCGATCATTGAAAATATTATTCCAATATAAATTTAATCGTTGTACCCATCCACATTGCCTCGGGCACGCCGCCGCGTTTGCCAGGCACGTATCGCCATTTCATGACGACAGCAAGAGCAGCTTGGTCTAATCGCTCAAAACCACTTGTTCGTTGTAGTTCTGCTTTTTGCGGTGAGCCCTCCGAGTCGATATAAATGCGAACCATCACATTGCCTTGCTCATTCAACCGTTTGCTCATCGGCGGATAAGGCGGCTTAGGGTTGTTCAAGTACTCCGCATCACTGGACGGCAAAACTACTTTTGCAGGGGCTGGTGCGGCTGGTGTCGACGCCACAGCAGCGACTGGTACTGACGGCGCAGCCACAGGGGAGAAAATACGCGCTGGTGGTTCTGGCATTGGGGCAACAAAGGCGGCAGCTGCAGGAGCTGGCTCGTTCACGGTCAAAATTGGTGGTGCGGTTTGGGTGACAGGCGTTGGCTTGATCACCGCTTGTTTGACGGACACGGGGGGGGTAGGTGTGGCTACAGGCGGCGCAGTTTTAGGCGTTGGCAAATCAATGATTTGTGCCAAAACCTGAACCGGCACAATGATCTCCACCGCCCGCATCAGCAGACCCGTTTGCAACGCCCAAATGGTGAGTGCATGAAACAGCAGCACCGAGCCGGCAATGACAACATGGCGATTTGCCGCAAAAAAAGACGGTTTAGGGAGCGCTAAAGTCATCGGAGAAGACATTGAAGAAGGCATCAAAAAGAAAGTAATTATAGTTTTATGGGTTGAAAAATGACTTTGCTGCTGACTTCTGCCAGCGTTGCGCAACCACACAAAGCCATCGCCACTTCAAGCTCGTCGCGCAGCAAGCGCAGCACATGCGCCACGCCCACCGCGCCGGCGTTGGCCAAGCCGTACACATACGGTCGCCCCACCATCACAGCGGTAGCGCCCAAAGCAATGGCTTTGAGCACGTCTGTGCCACGGCGAATGCCACCGTCTACCAAAATTGGCAAGTCACCAGCCAGCTTCTGTGCAATACGCGGCAGCACATCGGCCGTGGCTACAGCCGTATCCAAAGTACGACCGCCGTGGTTGGACACCACAATGCCCGCCAAGCCGATGCTTGCTGCCTGGCGCGCATCGTCTTCGTGCAAAATGCCTTTGAGAATGATGGGCAAGCGGGTGATGCTTTGCAACCATTCCATATCTGCCCACGTTGGCGCAGTAGTTAGCAAGCCGTCAAACAAGGCGCTTTGACCAGGCTTTAGCACTGCCGTTTGCGCAGCATGCAAACCCGCTAGATTCACGGCAGAGACACCAACGGGAAGTTTAAAATTCGCACGTCGTTCGCGGTCGCGGTAGCCCTGCGTGGACGCATCGACGGTGACGACCAGTGGTTCGTAACCCGCCGCTTCCGCGCGCTGCACCAAGTCTTTGGTAAAGCCGCGATTGTGCAGCATGTACAACTGAAACCACAGCGGGCCACGGGTGGCGCTGTTGCTAGCGTTCAACACTGCAGCTGCGACTGATTCCAACGAAGTGCTAGATTGTGTGCTCAGCACCATGCCAGCCCCAAGCGCCGCTGCTGCATGGGCAGTGGCTAATTCACCATCTGGATGCGCCATGCGTTGGTAAGCGACGGGTGCGAGAAAAATAGGGTGTGCCAGCGTTTTACCCAGCAGTTGCGTGCGGGTATGGCCGTCAGCCAAGGGCTGCAGCACACGGGGTTGTAGTTTAAGAGTTGACCATGCTTGGCAATTGTCATACAGCGTCAGCTCATCGCCTGCTCCACCATAAAAATAAGCTTGTGCGTTGTCGTCCAGCACTTTGCGTGCGTGGTTTTCATGGTCAATTAACGTGACCACACCAGCGGGAATTGATGTAACTTTGGGGATTATCCGTGATGGCTCATTAGCTCCAATACTGTCATTCCCGCGCAGGCGGGAATCCATCATGGCGCTTGTGGATTCCCGACTGCGCGGGAATGACGGTTCTAATGGACAATCTAGAATCATCACGAGTCCGCCCACTGCCGCAGCAGGTTATGGTAAGTCCCTGTCAACGCCACGGCCTCGGTTGTTGCACCATGTTTGCCGCGCAGTGCTTGGATGGTGTTGTCTAAATCGACGAGAAGGCTACGCTGTTCATCGCTGCGAACCATGCTTTCTATCCAGAAAAAGCATGCCAAACGCGTACCACGGGTAACGGGTGTGACTTGGTGCACGCTGGTGCTGGGGTACAAAATCATGTCACCTGCAGCCAGTTTGATGCGCTGCTCGCCGGTGCTGTCATGCACCACCAGCTCGCCGCCTTCGTAGCTGTCAGGATCTGATAGAAACAAGGTGGCGGATATATCAGTACGCACACGCTGCCCAGTATCTGGCGCAAAGCGAATGGCGTTGTCGACATGTGGCCCATAAAACATGGGCTCTGCATTGACGGACTGACCGTAACGGTTAAAACGCGGTGTGAATAATTTTTTTGGCAACGAGGCTGCAAAGAAAAGCGGGTGGCGGTCTAGCGCTTTCAAGACCAGCTCGCGTAGCGTTCTTGCTGATTCGCACTCGTGCGGAAGCTGGGTGTTGTTTTTAACCAGTGCGGCTTGCGTGCCCGCACTGGCTCGGCCATCGCTCCAAGGCGCATCGGCCAGCAGATCTAGCGCATAGCGCACTTCTACAGGAGTCAGAACTTGCTTGATGTGCTGGAGCATGGATCGAACTTTTTACTTAACTTTGTATGATTAAAATTTCACAGAAGCTGTCAACGCATACACGCGGCCCGCACCTGGAATGTAATTTCCAGTATAAAGCGCATCAGCGTAAAGCTTGTTGGTCACGTTACTGACATTGGTCTTCAATGTGAATTTTTCAAAAGCGTATTCGGCCATCACATCTGCGGTCACAAAGCTAGGCGCTGCCCAGCCTGGGTTGCGGTTGCGCTCGTTGTTTTTGATGGCGTAGAACAAGGCCAAACGGGTTGTGAAACGCTTGTCTGCCGAATCCATCTTCGCGCCGATTTCGTAGTTCACACTGCCTTGCTTGATGCACAGTTCGCTGTCTTGTTCTACAAATAAACTGACGGCTTGTGAAACGACTGATGTGTTAGTCATGTGAAACTCCTTAAAAGAAACGTACTACTGGTGTGACCGAATGAGGCTCTGTCATCTCGTTCTCAATGCATCTCGTCCAATGAATTAACAGCACTTGATTCATGCGAAATTTGAATTAATAGGCATACGCATCATCGTAGAATGACAGCGTGATAACACCCATAACATCTCCGAAAAACACTTAACTTATGGCGCTAACCAAGCCGAAACTGCGCACCCGCGCGCTCTCGGCCGGGCATTTGCGCGCTTTTGAAGCCGACCACGACACCCGCTTCAAGCACAACGAAGGCTGACCTGGCAGCGCTGGCTAGATGCGCAAAAACTGCCTGATCTAGAGCTCAAACGCTGGCTGTATTTCATCTATTCACACCAAATCGTGCAAGCTGCCCTCACTGGCCAAGGCGTGGCGCTGTGCCGCATACCGCTGATTGCCGACCATCTGGCCAAGCAGGATTTGATTGAACTGCCACCGACAGAACGCATGGAAACGCCTTTGACCTACTGGCTGATCGTCGGACAGCGCCCAGAAGTGCAGGCTTTTTGCGAGTGGCTAGTTTCGCAGGCAGCGATTACGGCTGAGGCCATGGGTGAAAAATCAATAGAAAAGAAGAAGTAAGGGATAATACTTAGTTACGCTTTGGCATAGCTTTAGCGACATATCTACCTCTTATCCATGATTACTCTTAAAAACGTAGTGCTGCGTCGCAGTGCCAAAGTCTTGCTTGACAGCGCCAATGTGACCATCAACCCCGGTGAAAACGTGGGCATTGTCGGCCGCAATGGCGCGGGCAAATCAACCCTGTTTGCGCTCTTGAACGGCACGCTGCACGAAGACGGCGGCGAATACTTCATCCCAAGCCAGTGGCGCATGGGTCAAGTCGCACAGGACATGCCCGAAACCGAGCAAAGCGCCACCCAGTTTGTGATCGATGGCGATGTCACCCTGCTAGCCGCGCAAGAAGAATGCACTGCCGCTGAAGCCACCGACGACTACGACCGCATGGCCCATGCTTACACCGCGCTGGCGGATTGCGGCGCTTACGACGCCCCCGCCCGTGCACAGGCGCTGATTTTGGGTCTGGGCTTTAAAACCACCGAGCTGGACAACCCAGTCAACAGCTTCTCTGGCGGCTGGCGCATGCGCCTGCAACTGGCACGCGCTTTGATGTGCCCGTCTGACTTGCTACTGCTGGACGAGCCAACCAACCATTTGGACTTGGACGCGTTGGTCTGGCTGGAAGCTTGGCTGAAACGCTACGAAGGCACCATGCTCGTCATCAGCCATGACCGCGAGTTTTTGGACGCGGTGACCGGCGTGACCGTGCAGGTCGAAATGGGCAAATTGAACCGTTTTGGCGGTAACTACAGCAAGTTTGAAGACATGCGCGCCGAACAGCTGGAGCAGCAACACGCCGCATTTGGCAAACAGCAGGACAAAATCGCGCATCTGCAAAAATTTATCACCCGCTTCAAAGCGCAGGCCAGCAAGGCCAAGCAGGCGCAAAGCCGCGTGAAAGCGCTGGACCGCATGGAAAAACTCGCGCCGCTGTTGGCCGAGGCGGAATTCACCTTTGAGTTCAAAGAACCCGCGAACTTGCCGAATCCGATGTTGTCGATGACCGATTGCTCGTTCGGCTACCCCGCACCCGACGACGCCCCCGAAGGCACACCGCCGACGGTGATTGTGCAGCGCGTCAACAAGTCTGTCTTAGCCGGCCAACGCATCGGCATTTTGGGCGCCAACGGCCAGGGTAAATCGACCGTCGTAAAGACTATTGCCCGTGCTTTAACCCCGGTCAAAGGCGAAATCACCGAAGGCAAAGGCCTGAACATCGGCTATTTCGCCCAGCAAGAGCTTGACGTGCTGCGCCCGCAGGACACCCCGCTGGAACACATGATCCGCCTCGCCCGCGAAACCCAGGCCGCTGGCAAGCTGAGCAACCAGCAAACCAACGAACAATCGTTGCGCAGCTTTTTGGGCACCTTCAACTTCAGTGGCGACATGGTCAAGCAGGCCGTGGGCAGCATGAGCGGTGGCGAAAAAGCCCGCTTGGTGCTGTGCATGATTGTGTGGCAGCGCCCGAATCTCTTGCTGCTGGACGAGCCAACCAACCATTTGGACTTGGCCACCCGCGAAGCGCTGGCGATGGCGTTGAACGAGTTTGAAGGCACCGTGATGCTGGTCAGCCATGACCGTGCGCTGCTACGCGCCGTCTGCGACGAGTTCTGGATGGTGACCCGTGGTGGCGTGGAGCCGTTTGATGGCGATTTGGACGACTACCAAAAGTATCTGCTAGACGAAGCCAAACGTGGCCGCGAGGCCTTGAAAGAGGAACTGGCAGTAGAAAAAGCCGAAGCTGCTGCGGCGGCCAAGGCTGCAAAATCGAACACAAAATTGCCCAAAGGCGAAAAAACCAAGTCGCTCACCCCGCTGAAACGCGAGTTGCAGCAAGTGGACGACCAGCTCGCCACCTTGAACCACGAAGGCAAAGACCTGGAAAACCGCCTGGCCAAACCCCTGCAACCTGCAGATTTGGCGCAAGCTGGCAAGCGCCTGAAAACGGTGCAACAGGAAATTGAAGCTTTGGAGGCAAAATGGCTAGAACTTTCCCAAGAGATTGAAAGCGCAACGTAAACCCTTTAAATCAGCCTAACTCAACACTGCACAGCATTGCGGCAAAACTTCTCCAGCTCGTGCACCGTCGCTGTGGCGATGATTTTGTTTTTAGCTTTCGCTCCTATATCCAGGCTCAGCTTGGCTTCGTATTTCTTGAAGAACTCCTCAAACATCTCACCGCCTAGCGTGGCATAAGCCGTCAGCGTATCGGCCTTGGCATCATGCTGCAACAGCACCGCACACAGCGGCTGCGGCGCGGGGCCGCTGAGGACTTGAGCGCCTAGCGCGGGGTCGTATTGGCTGTGATCGGCGCAGCAGTGGATCAAGTTGTCCTGCACGCCTTTGGTTGATCTGCTTTTGCGAAAGCTGATGAAGCTGACCTGCGGCGTCGGGTAAACCAGCTGGTGCGCGCATATCGCAGAAAACGCTACGATGCTGCGATTTGCGCCCACGCCACCTGGCCAAGCATAGGTATCTTTGTTTTTGGTGTTGAGCGATTTTGGCGGCGCAGCTTTGTCCAGATTCAGCAGAAATACGGGCGTCGCTTCAAACGGGTAATGAAACACATAGTTGGTATTGACTTTCAAGCTACTGGCTTTGACGGGCTCACCCTGCGCGTTGCACAGCAAGGCTTTGGCATACTCGTGCGCTTGGGTGTAGGCAGCCCAAGCCATCGTGTTTGGCAAAGTAGCTGCACCCAAGCAAGCGGCACTTTTGCTGCAAGATTCGATGAAATCTCGTCTGTCCATGCTCAGCCTCCAACTTGAAGATGGATTCACTGTAAACGAAATCGTTTTAAGTTGTCAAATGGGTCGGTAAATGTAGTTTATGAATACCGCAGCATCAAGGTAATTTTCCATTAATAGCATAGCAAATTAGGCAGCAAATCCGCAGGTTATATCTATATTTACGCCGAAAATTTGAGGTTTATACAACTACTTACCCCCGCCCGTATGACTCGGCACGATCAATGCCGATTTTTGACTTGATTGTGCTGTTCTAGAACCATACTCATGTGCGTACACCCAAGTGAATTCAGCGCTAAAAACGGATGCCACGCTGGTTATACCCAGATAAATCCCGATGAGGAATTTACCGATTTCGAGCAAGAAAGCGGTGACTGCCGCACCGAACCAAGGCGATGCCACCCAGAATGGCGATGGAGGCCAAAATCAACCGCAACGTCAAGCTCTCACCCAAGAAAACAATGCCACCCAAGGCGGTGATCACCGGCACACTGAGCTGCACCGTGGCTGCTTGGGTGGCTTTCAGCGCGGGTAGGGCTGTATACCAAATAGCGTAGCCAATGCCAGAAGTCAGCGCACCAGAAGCAAGGGCGTAGCCAAAACCAGCCGCATCCAAAGAAGCACGCACCTCAGGCTGACTCAGCAGCACCAAGCTTAAAACCAACGCCATAGGCGCTGCACGCATGAAATTTCCAGCCGTCACGCCGGTTGGGTCGCCTGCCCCTTTGCCACGCAGAGAATAAAAGCCCCACGCCACCCCAGCCCCCAACATCAAGATTGAACCCAGCAGCGGCGGTGCCGCTAGACCTGGCAGCAACAGACCCACCATGCCGCCAAAGGCCAGCAGCAGACCCAACAGTTGCAAGCTGCGCAGACGCTCACCCGCCCAAAAACCATGGCTGATCATCGTCACCTGGACCGCGCCAAACAGCAACAGCGCACCCGTCGCCGCAGTTAGGCTGACATAGGCAAAAGAAAACCCAGCCGCATAAACAAACAAGGCAAATCCCGACAGCCAGTTGCCCCGCCCTACCGCAGGTCTACGACGCAATTTGACGATCAAAAACAGCATCACCGCGCCCGAAACCAGGCGAATGGTCGTGAAACTGGCCGGGTCGATGCTGGTGTGTTTCAGCGCCAGCCGACACAGCAGCGAATTACCGGCAAACGCCAGCATGGCAAGCGAAGTCAGCCCGAAAATGCGCAGTGGTGACATAGGATTTTGCTTCTGTAACAAGACGACATGGCTCTCTTGAATATTACGGTTTAATTTGCTATATTAATCATAGCATCTTAGGAAATAAATACGCCGACTATAGGCACATATAGTCCTTAAATTCAGGGTTTTCCAAAGAATTTCACCCCTACCAAGCCGTCGTAATCCACATCCTGCGTCCACAGCGTCGCATCAAATTCTCTGGCCATGCTGTATATCACGGCGTCGGCCATGGCGAGTTTGTGTTTGCCTGCTATATCAGCGGCGGCAACGGCGCGGCGGTCAGTCAGGTCTAGCACTCGGCCTTGCCGCATCACATCAAGACACGACAGCACTGCGCCAGCGGGCAATTTGCGGCTGAGGATTTTGTGGACTTCGTAGATGTTGATAGTAGGAACGAGCAACTGGTCACGCTGCTCAATCACAGGTTTGAACAACGGACCACTTGCGCCAGCGGTGAAAAACTCAATCCAACCGGACGAATCAACAACATTCATCAAAACTCCCGATCCGGCTCTTTTTCAATCACCAGATCAGCAGGGTCAAGGTTGTAGCCCTTGAGCATGCCGTAATAAGCACTCATAGGCAGCTCAGCCTTAACCACCATCTCCTGCCCACGCAGCTCAAAATGCAGCTTAGTCCCCGTCTGAATCCCCAATTGGGCACGAATTTTAGCGGGCAAAGTGACCTGCCCTTTGCTTGAAACAATAGCGTCTGCATGCATACCCACCTCCAGTTATTCCTTACTTATTTACAAGTAAGACTGTATAGCAAGTAAGGATAAAGTCAAGTAAGACCTAATAACTCCCATTTGTTGAGGTACTTGTTCTCGTTGTCACCGAACTTACGCATCGGCGTGTCCTGATGCTGCTGCCCATTAAGGCCGGGAGTTTTGAGCCAGCGTTGGTGAGTAGAAAGACGAGAGCGCTGAGTCATATTGAGAGAGGCCTAACGTAATGTATACCGCAAAACCTGCAACATAATCTGGTGACTGCGTATTAATCTAGGCATCAAAATCTCCTGAGAATGGCTTGCAGCTTGGGTTTTATGCAACTATGCTGTTAATTTTTACAAGTATAAAAAATCCATGAAACCACGTAGTCCTGTTTTGCAGTCAACGCGCAATCTAGACCAAGTACGTGAACGCATTCGGTACATGCACTTTAGCCTAAGCACGGAGAAGACTTACTTACATTGGGTCAAGTTTTTCGTGCTTCAGCGAACAAATAACTCTAAATCAACTCTTAATCTGCACCCACAACTTATCCAGCCGCTTCACACTCACCGGCTGCGGGGTGCGCAGCTCCTGGGCGAAGAAGCTGACGCGGAGTTCTTCCAGCAGCCATCTAAATTCCATCATGCGGTCGTCGACAGCGCCTTTGCGTTCTGCGACCAAGCGCCAGTAATTTTGCTCCGACGGGCGCAGTTCGGCTGATTTGGCCGCGTCGCGGGCTGGGTCGGCTCGGACCTTGTCCAAGCGGGCGGTGATGGCTTTGAGGTAGCGGGCGAAGTGGTGCAGTTGGGTGAAGGGGGTGAGCGCGATGAAGCGTTTGGGCATCAACCTTGCAAGCTGTGCGGCTGCGTCTGCGGTGGCTTCAGGGGCGTTTTTGGTGTCTTTGAGTTTGCGTGCCGCCGTGGCGTATTCTTGCAAAATCGTGGCGACCAATCTGGCGATTTCACTGGAAATCAGGGTCAAGCGCCCTCTGCCTTCTTCCAAGCGTTTGGTGAATTCTGCCGCGTTGGTCGGCAGCGGGTCAAGCAAAAAGGCGCGATCCAGCGCTTTGGCGATGATTTGCTCGCGCAGCTCTTCCAGCGTGCCGCCGCCGGTGTTGTCCGCACTCCTGCCCACCAGCATGTAGGCTGCGGCCATTTTGGTGAGGTCGGGGATATTTTTCTCTAAATATTTGAGCGCGTCTTTGATGTGCAGCGCAAACAGGCGGCGCAAGCCAGCTTGGTGTTTGGCGGCTGCGACATCCGGCTCGTCAAAAACCTCAATGCTGACGGCGTCTTGCAGATCAATCAGCGCAGGGAAGCCAATCAGGGTCTGCCCGCCTTTGTTGATTTCCATCAACTCGGGCAGTTCGCCGAAGGTCCACGCGGTGTAGCGCTGGCCGGCTGGAGAAACTGGCGATTCAGTGGGCTTTAAATTTACTATATTTTTAGTAGCACCTTTGGCAATAAATACACCGGCTAGAGGCTGATTTGACCCTTTATTCTGCTCTCCCCGTTCGGGCTGAGCCTGTCGAAGCCCTTCGACAAGCTCAGGGCGAACGGAATTACTGGTATTTGTATTATTTTGAGCCAATTTCAGCCCTGCCAGCGCCTGAAACGCCCCCCGCGCCTTCGCCCCCAGTTCGGCTTTGAGCGCGCCTAGGTTGCGCCCTGTGCCCAGCTGCCGGCCATGCTCGTCCACCACGCGGAAGTTCATGAACAGGTGCGGACTCAGCATGTCCAGCTTGAAGTCCGCCCGCTGCACGTCCACTTGGGTTGCATCGCGGACTTTTTTGAGCAGCGCGTCGACCAAACCGGTCGCACCGTAGGCTTCTGGCACGTTCAGCTCATTCGCCATACGCGCGGCGCTTTCGGGCAGCGGCACCAAACGCGAACGGGGGCGTTGGTGCAGGGATTTCAGCAGCGCCTGGATTTTGTCTTTCAGCATGCCGGGCACCAGCCACTCGCAGCGCTCGTCGTTGACCTGGTTCAGCACAAACAGCGGTACGGTCACGGTCATGCCATCTTTGGCGTCGCCGGGTTCGTGCAGGTAGGTGGTCAGGCAGTCCACGCCGCCCAAGCGGATGGTTTTGGGGAAGGACTGGGTGGTGATGCCGGCAGCCTCGTGCCGCATCAGCTCGTCGCGGGTCAGCATCAGCAGCTTCGGCTGGCGCTTGATTTCTTCGCGATACCAGTTCTCAAAGCTGTAGCCGCTGCACACGTCGGCGGGAAGTTGCTGGTCGTAAAAGGCGTAGATCAGCTCGTCGTCCACCAGCACGTCCTGCCGGCGGGATTTGTGTTCCAACTCTTCGACCTGGGCGATCAGCTTCTCGTTGGCCGCAAGAAATGGCAGCTTGGTTTCCCAGTTGTTGGCCACCAGCGCCTCGCGGATAAAAATCTCGCGCGCCGCAACCATGTCGACACGGCCGAAATTGACTTTTCGCCCGCTGTAAACAACCAAGCCGTAGAGCGTGGCACGCTCTAAAGCGACGACTTCGGCGGCTTTTTTCTCCCAATGCGGATCCAGCAGCTGCTTTTTGAGCAAATGGCCGGCGACTTTTTCCAGCCATTGCGGCTCGATATTCGCCAAACCCCGACCAAAGAGGCGTGTGGTTTCGACCAGTTCGGCCGCCACGATCCAGCGCCCGGGCTTTTTGGCCAGGTGCGCGCCGGGGTGGGCGAAGAACTTGATGCCGCGTGCGCCCAGGTATTCACCACGTTGGCCTTTCTCCTCCCGCCCGCCGGTCGCGGCTTCGGTCTCTATCTTCCAGCCGACGTTGCCCAGCAGCCCCGCCAACATGGACAGGTGCAGCTCTTCATAACTGGCAGGCTTCGTATTGACGCGCCATTTGTGCTCCGCCACCACGGTGACAAGCTGGCTGTGGATGTCGCGCCACTCACGCACGCGGCGGATGTTGACGAAGTTTTGGCGTAGGAGTTGCTCGTATTGGCGGTTGCTCAGTTTGTGTGCGGTATGCGCTTCGCCCCCACCCTTCGACGTCTCCAACCACTTCCACAACTTCAAATACCCAGCAAACTCGCTCTTCTCATCATCAAACTTCACATGCGCCTGGTCAGCCGCTTGCTGCGCCTCCATCGGTCGGTCGCGCACGTCCTGCACGCTCAGGGCGCTGGCAATCACCAGCACCTCGTCCAGCGCGCCGCGTTCACGCGCCTCGATGATCATGCGGCCCACGCGCGGGTCCAGCGGCAGTTTGGCGAGTTCAGCGCCCATGGCGGTCAATTCATTGGCATCGTCCATCGCACCGAGTTCATTCAGCAACTGGTAGCCATCGGCAATCGCCCTGCCCTGCGGCGCTTCAAGAAAAGGAAAGTCTTCAACCACACCCAAGTGCAAAGATTTCATCCGCAAAATCACGCCGGCCAAAGAGCTTCGCAAAATTTCGGGCTCAGTGAAACGCGGTCGACCGTCAAAGTCTTTTTGGTCATAGAGCCGAATGCAAATCCCATCCGCCACCCGCCCGCAGCGGCCTGCGCGCTGGTTGGCGGAGGACTGGCTGATCGGCTCGACCAGCAATTGCTCCACCTTGCTCCTGAAGCTGTAGCGCTTCATGCGCGCTGTGCCTGCGTCTATCACGTAGCGGATGCCCGGAACGGTGAGCGAGGTTTCGGCGACGTTGGTCGCCAAGACGATGCGGCGCCCCGTATGGCCGTCAAAAATCCTGTCTTGCTCCGCCTGGCTCAGCCGCGCAAACAGCGGCAGCACCTCGGCATTGCGCATGATGGGCTGGTGGCTCAGGTGGCCGCGCAGGTGGTCGGCGGCTTCGCGGATTTCACGCTCGCCGGGCAGGAAGACCAAAATATCGCCGCCGTTGTGCGGGTTGATCCACAACTCATCGACCGCGTCGGCAATCGCGTTGTTGAGTCCGTAGTCGCGTGATTCCTCATACGGCCGGTAGCGCTGCTCGACCGGAAACATCCGCCCCGAGACCATGATGACGGGCGCGGGGCCGTGGCGGCTCGCAAAATGATCCGCAAAACGCTGCGCGTCTATCGTCGCCGAGGTCACAATCACCTTCAAATCCGGACGACGTGGCAGGATTTGGCGCAAGTAGCCGAGCAAAAAGTCGATGTTCAGGCTGCGCTCGTGCGCCTCGTCGATGATGATGGTGTCGTAGGCTTTCAGCAGCGGGTCGGTCTGGGTTTCGGCCAGCAAAATGCCGTCTGTCATCAGCTTGACGGACGCATCGCGGCTCAACCGGTCCTGAAACCGCACCTTGAAACCCACCACCTCGCCCAGCGGCGTTTTCAACTCCTCGGCAATCCGCTTGGCGACCGAGCTGGCCGCAATCCGGCGCGGCTGGGTGTGGCCAATGAGTTTGGCGTGCTGGCCAGGCGCGTAGTTCAGCTTGCCGCGCCCCATCGCCAAGGCGATTTTGGGCAACTGTGTCGTCTTGCCCGAGCCGGTCTCACCACACACGATGATGACCTGATTCTGAGCCAAGGCCGCCATGATCTCGTCACGTTTGCCCGATACGGGGAGGTTTTCGGGGAAAGCTATGACGAAATTGGTGGGATTGACTGGATTTTGGGGCACGGACATAGGCTTAGATTATCGGGGATGGGTACGCTGATATGCTTGTACAAAGCTGCTAAAAATTGCTTTCACGATTTTTACCCCTGAAATTGGCACCTAGCCGGCGTATTTGTTGCCTAAGATGCTATTAAATTAGTAGCATTTTTACCCTTACACCCTTAACAAGATGACGATTGAACCATGACCACTCTTTTCGAACCCCTCCAAGCTGGCCGCATGCGCCTTGCCAACCGCGTGGTGATGGCTCCGCTGACGCGCAACCGCGCCCCCGGTGCGATGCCCAACGACCTGATGGTGACCTACTACACCCAGCGTGCCGACCCGAAAAACGGTGCGGGGCTGATCATCACGGAGGCCACGGCCATCAGCCACCAAGGTCAGGGCTATTCAGATGTACCCGGCATTTGGAGCGCTGCGCAAGTGACGGCATGGCGCAAGGTGACAGATTCTGTGCACGCGGCGGGCGGCAAAATCGTCATCCAGCTGTGGCATGTGGGGCGCGTGTCGCATGTGGATTTGCAGCCGAATGGCCAGGCACCCGTCGCACCTTCAGCACTACAAGCCAAAACCAAAACTGTTTTGATCAGAGACGATGTGCCTAATTTTGAGCAGACTTCCATGCCGCGCGCCTTAGAGTTGAGCGAGCTGCCCGGCATTGTGGCCGACTACCACCATGCTGCCAAACACGCCATCGTCGCTGGGTTTGACGGCGTTGAGGTGCACGCAGCCAATGGCTATTTGCTGGACCAGTTCATGCGCAGCGGCTCCAACACCCGCACCGACGCCTACGGCGGCAGCATTGAAAACCGTGCCCGCTTGCTGGTCGAAGTGATGACCGCAGTGAGCCAGGCAATCGGCGGCGACCGCGTCGGGCTGCGCCTGTCACCCGTCACACCCGCCAACGACGCGTTTGACCCGCAGCCGCAGCCGTTGTTTGAACACGTGGTGAAACAGCTAGCCCCCCTCAACTTGGCGTTTGTCCACATCATCGAAGGCGCAACCGGTGCCGCCCGCGACTATGAGCAAGGCGACAAACCGTTTGACTACGTCGCCCTTCGCGCCGCCTACAAAGATGCCGGCGGCAATGCGGCTTGGATGGTGAACAACGGATTTGACAAACCGCTGGCGGACAACGCGCTGGCCAAAGGGGGCGACCTGGTCGCCTTCGGCCGCCCCTTCATCGCCAACCCCGACCTGACCCGCCGCCTGCGCGAAGGTGCCGACATGAACACCCCCGACCGCATGACTTTTTACGGCGGTGGCGCGAAGGGGTATACGGATTACCCGGTGTTAGGGTGATGTCAATTTTGGTTAGAAATTTTTCGACATACGGCCGCTTCGGGCGCGAAAGCGGACATTTTCGATGACAGCTTTATGACTGTCTAGTACTTCTGCTAAATTCAACGGTGGTTGGGTCAATCTTTATTCACGCGTCAATCTTATCTGCGATAACTTATAGTCAGAAATAGTGACCCCAACTCTTAAAGTCATACTCGCATTTCGCAATTTGATCACCCGCTGCAAAAGGTATGGCCAAGTACGGTTGTCCGTTTGGTACCCGGTAAGTTATCTGCTGTTGAATCAGCGAAAATTTAAGAACTGAAATTTTGACGCGATGCTTTGGAGTCAGTACTTCTAACATCCACAGTGCATTTCGATTTGCCCGCTGTCTTATAAGCGTTATCGAATTGTAAAGTCACAGCAGTTTTGTGCCAAAGCTGCAACTTTCGATGCTAAATGGTGCGCCGTTGAGCGTCTGTAGACCGCGAAATATTGAACATCAGGCAGTTCGGGAGTGACTGAAATCCTGACGAGTTTTTTACTCTTTAATTCTTCAGCAAAAACTCCAATTGGCAGTTGTGCAACCGTTAGCCCAGACAGAGTCAACTTACCTAGCACGCTGAGGCTGTGCGCTTGAATTGTATTGCGTAAAGGGTGACCCGCGCGGGTGAACCAGGCACTTTGCAGTCTGGCGTGGATCGTGTCTGAATATTGAGCGCCGATGGGATACTTAGAGAGTTCTTCAACCGTCAGGG
>CANKRG010000019.1 GCA_947485165.1 Comamonadaceae bacterium | reverse complement strand
CTGAAGCTGGCCTTGCGCAGTGCCGCATTGGCCCGCACATCTACGGTTTGTGTGATTGCGTGCAAAAATTCCAACTCCAAACCTTGACGTCGCGCAGGATCAAAATTGACGTTGGCACCAGAGCCATATGGCCCAACAGCTAATGGGTCATATCCGATCTCATTGCTCAGGTCACTGCGATAAACACGGATTTCAGCTTTGCCTTTTCCGTAGCTCCAGCGTGTGCCCAGCTCCATGTCTTTGGAGCGCTGCGGCAGCAAGCTCAAGCCAGGCGAGGTGAAACCAAATTCATCCACATTTGCCAAGCGAAAGCTGCGCCCTGCGCGTGCATATACAGAAGCAACTGGGCTGATGGGTTGGCTCAGCCCCAACTCCCAGGCGTTTTCACGGCCTGCCAGGTCGACTACTGAATTCGTGTTTGTTTTGTTAATGCGCTCTGTGCGAAGACCCAGGGTCAAGGCAGTTCCAGTGGCAGCCCGTGTCAACTCATTGCGCGCATACCACGCGTGGGAAGACTGATTGGCGGTAGAAGGATAGGCACCCAGGGAATCACGTTGCCAAGAACTGTAGTCCGTGCCGAACGTCAGGCTGTTGGTGAACGCGGACAACTTGGCGCTATGCACAGCGCGCAAGGCGTAGTTTGTGGCTTTGACATCGTAGTCATACGTGTAGGGACCGTAGAAACCCACGCCCGAACTGCGCAGCTTTTTCTCCCGCCAGCCCGCATCGGCCGCCAGCAGCCAGTCGCCCAGCGAGGCCTCGGCAAACAAGCTGTTGCGGTTGTTATCGATGGAAGCCTTGTCATTGGGTTTTGTGGTCTGACGGGGGTTGCTTTGGTACTCACTGGCGGTGAGTGAGCCAGGCATGCCCGTGTTCAGCCCATCTTGCGCGACGCGTGCACCTGCACGCAGCCAGTCATTGCTCCATTGCGCCACAGCCGACACGGCATCCGTATCAGAGCGAAAATTGTCGCGGTGGTTGTCGGTGCTGCGGTTCATGGCATTGACATCGAGCGAAAAGCCGCCGCTAGCCAGCGTTGCATTGGCGCGCTGTTCGCGCAGCCCGTAGCTACCCACAGCGGCATACAAGGACGCGCTGTTATTGCGCGCTATTCCTTTTCCAGCCTTGGTGGTGATGATGATGACCCCTCCCGTTGCACCTTCACCATATAGCACGGCGCCACTGCCCCGAATTACTTCGATTTGCACCACGGATTCAATCGGAATCCCGGCCAGACGGGTACCACCCAGGTCCGCTTCATTGATGCGGATGCCGTCCACGATCACGACTTGGTTGCTGTCAGCGGTGGTTCCAAAACCGCGCAAGTCCAGGGCGTAGTCGCCACCGCCATAGTAATCTTGGCGTCCGGGAATGCCCAGAATGCGCATGATGGCGTCGTTAACAGTCACTGCGCCCGCGCGTTGAATGTCTTCGGCGGAAATAACACTGGTGCCGAAAGGTTGAGACTCACGCGATCCAGGTGCCCGGTTTGCGGTCACCAAAACTTCATTCAAGGTGGTTACAGGCTGAGTTTGTGCAAACACGCTAGGTGCAGCAAATGCGGATGCCAAGGCGAGCGGAAGCGCAGCGAGGCGCAATGAGGAAATGCAAGTTTTCATTTAAATAAAGATACCAAGATTGAAACCCTTTGCCGTCGTCCCCGACAGCACTTGGGCGTAACGGTTGCCCTCAAATTTACAAGTTCAAACTTGTATTTTTGACGTGCAACCACCTTGTTGGCCGGTATCCGGGCTGGTGAAACAACCTCCATCGCCTTCCCAAGCATGTGTTCAAAACGCTCAGTGGCTGAGATGGAAGCAGAATTTATAAAAATTCGTTCACTTACCGTTGCGGGGGCAGCACAGGTTGGGCAAAAGGCAGCTTAAATCGATATAAGTACCACTTCACCCCCCTATTTCCCGTTGAACTGCAGCGTGTGAACCACACTGCGAGCACCAACAGCCGCTATTCTAAGCGCCAAGCTTGCAATTTCCCTACAAAAAACAGGGTTGACCTCTACAATGTCACCTGCCATGCAAAAACACACCCAGCAGACACAACTTGACCAAGTGACAGAACGCGTTGAGCGCTTGCTCGTGCGGCATCTTGAATTGCAACGAACCAATGCTTTGCTGACCGAGCAGCTTGCCTTGCTCACGCATGAGCGCGACTCGCTCAAGTCTCGCCTAGGCGCAGCGCGTGCGCGGGTGGATGCTTTGCTAGAGCGCTTGCCCGAAACCATGGGCAGCGAATCCATGAAAGAAAGCGCATGAAGCAAATTGAAGTACAAATCATGAGCCAAAGCTATTTGCTTGGCTGCCCAGAAGGCGGCGAAGCGCAAATGATGGCAGCGGTGGGCAAAGTGGACGCCGCGATGTGCAAAATCCGCGATGCCGCCAAAATCAAAGCCCGTGACCGGATTGCCGTGCTGGCAGCGCTGAACTTGGCTTTTGAGGTGAATGAAATATCGACCAACGCTGCCCCAGTTGAAGTCGCCCAACTCGACCTTGAAGCGGCACCCCGCCAACAACTCACCGACTTGATTGCCAAGCTAGACGAAGCTTTGGGTGACGACGGTCGTTTGCTTTAACATAAAAGCAAGCTGCAAAGTTACTTTTTAAGTAACCTGCAGATTAAGTTTGTAAAAATCCAAATTTCAACCGCTTTGCGCTTCCCATTCACGGTTTGCAGGTCTACAATTACCTTGTCTGCGGTGCTTGCTGAGCTGTGAATTCCTAGAACCAATGCTTTTAAAGCTCGGGCTTGGAATATCGTCTTGCTAGCGTGATCGTCTCGCGTTAGATGAACCCAAAGCGAGGCTGACCTTGCCCACCTGAACCCCGGTTCAGGATGCCGGTTCAGCAGCATTCGCAGACAACCTTATTTTGCTTGCGTTTTGGCTTAAACTCTGACTTAAACGTCCGTTTACAGCTACCAACACCCCTTCCCCCCATTTACTGCTCTTATGTCATTCTTTACTTTGCTTGACCCCGTGCTCGTGGTCGAGTTGCTCACACTTGGCCTGTGCACTGGCTTTTTGGCAGGTTTGCTCGGCATTGGCGGCGGCATGTTGATGGTGCCTTTTATCACCTTCATTTTGACCAGCAAGGGCTTCCCCACCGAGCACATCGTGAAAATGGCCGTCGCCACCTCGCTGGCCACCATTTGCTTCACCTCCCTATCATCCGTTTGGGCGCACCACAAGCGCGGCGCGGTGCTGTGGCCGGTGGCCATTGCGCTTGCGCCGGGTATCTTATTAGGCTCACTGATTGGTGCGCAGCTCGCCGTGGCGCTGCCTGGCAAAATTTTGAGCGTGCTTTTCGCCGTTTTCGTCGCCTTTTCTGCCACGCAGATGTTTTTGAACCGCAAACCAATGCCCGGCCGCGTGCTGCCTGGCTTTGTGGGCATGTTCAGCGTGGGTGGTTTGATTGGCGGTCTGTCATCCATCGTCGGTGCTGGCGGCGCGTTTATCTCCGTGCCGTTCATGACGTGGAGCAACGTCAAGATCCACAACGCCGTAGCCACCTCCTCCGCCCTGGGCTTCCCCATCGCCTTCGCGGGTACGCTGGGCTACATCTGGGCAGGCTGGAACTTACCGCCTATGCTGAACGGATCAACCGGTTTTAGCGGCAATCTAGGCTACCTTTACCTCCCCGGCGTCATCATCGTGTCCCTAGCCAGCATGTGCACAGCCCCGCTAGGCGCCAAAACTGCGCACAAGATCGACATTGCACCACTGAAAAAAGTGTTCGCAAGTGTGTTGTATGTGCTGGCGGCGTATTTTTTGTTCCATTGAAAAGGGCATGAACAGTCAGCGTTTCTGCTGTTAATTGGCTCTTATCTTTTGACGGCTCTCAGTAAAATCAGCGCGCCCAGAACGCCTGACAATATCGACCCCGTCAGCACCCCCAGCTTCAACTGGGTGTCAAACGCCGGGCCCTGCCCTGCAAACGCCAGCCCGCCTATGAACAGGCTCATGGTGAAACCCACACCGCACAGCACGCAGACGCCAAACAGCTGCATCCAGCTGGCTTGATCAGGCAAACGCGCAGGTGTCAAACGAATCATCAAGTACGCCGCGCCAAAGACCCCTACAGCTTTGCCCAAAAGCAAACCTGCGGTGATGCCCAGCGGCACGGTTTGCATCAGCGTCTCCAAACTCACGCCTTGCAGCGACACCCCCGCGTTGGCGAAGGCAAAGACCGGCAACACCCCAAAAGCCACCCACGGGTGCAGCGCGTGTTCAGCCGTCTTTAGAGGCGATTTGACATGCCCGCTTTTGCTGGCATCAACCAGCGGAATCGCCAGCGCCGTCACCACCCCCGCCAGCGTCGCATGTACGCCAGACTTGAGCACAAACAGCCACACCACCAAGCCGACCAGAACGTACAAGCCCAAATTCATCACCCTTGCACGGTTCATGGCGAACAGCACCACAATGCCTGCGCCCGCCGCTAAGAGCATGGACACGGACACCTGCGCTGTGTAGAACACCGCAATAATCACAATCGCACCCAAATCATCCATGATGGCGACTGCCGTTAAAAACACCTTCAGCGACACCGGTACCCGCTTGCCCAGCAGCGCCAAAATGCCCAATGCAAAGGCAATATCAGTCGCAGCTGGAATCGCCCAGCCGCGTAGCGCCACGGTATCGCCCCAGTTGATGGCACTGTAAATCAACGCTGGCACCAGCATGCCGCCCAAGGCTGCACCAGCTGGCAGCATCGCTTGGCTGACTGAGGCCAGCTCGCCCTCCAGCAGCTCACGTTTGATCTCCAGCCCCACCAAAAAGAAGAAAACTGCCATCCACAGGTCGTTGATCCACACCAAAAGTGGTTTAGACAACACCAGCCAATCGCCACCGATGCGAACTTCACCACGAACTTGTAGCAACTGCTCGTACCAGCCACTCCACGGCGAATTGCTGACGATCAGCGCCAGCAGCGCCGCCACTGCCAGCACGATGCCGCCACCCGATTGAGATTGGATAAATTCATTGGCGCGGCGGCGGATGGTCTTTAACAATGCAAACTCCTGTCATGTCAGCCTTGGTTGGCTGATTTGGTTAAACTTAGGGATATTGAAGCACAGTCCAACCGATATTTTTAACTTAACGAGCCATTCATGACAACCCACATCAAACAAGCCGACCTCATCGAAACCATTGCTGGCGCGCTGCAGTACATCAGCTATTACCACCCGGCGGACTACATCGCCCACCTAGCCCGCGCGTATGAGGCCGAAAAAGGCCCTGCCGCCAAAGACGCGATTGCGCAGATTTTGACCAATAGCCGCATGAGCGCGACTGGGCATCGCCCGATTTGCCAAGATACCGGCATCGTTAACGTGTTCCTGAAAATCGGCATGGATGTGCGTTTTGACGGCTTCACCGGCACGATCGACGACGCCATCAACGAAGGCGTGCGTCAAGGTTACAACCACCCCGACAACACGCTGCGCGCCTCCATCGTGGCGGATCCGCAGTTTGACCGCAAAAACACCAAAGACAACACGCCCGCCGTCATCAACATCGAAATCGTCGCTGGCGACAAGCTCGACATCACCGTGGCTGCCAAAGGCGGCGGCTCGGAGAATAAATCCAAGCTGGTGATGCTGAACCCAAGCGACTCCATCGTCGATTGGGTGCTGAAAACCGTGCCCACCATGGGCGCGGGCTGGTGCCCGCCGGGCATGCTGGGCATCGGCATTGGCGGTACGGCAGAAAAAGCCGTGTTGCTGGCCAAGCAGTCACTGATGGAAGACATCGACATGTATGAGCTGCAAGCCAAATCATCCCGTGGTGAGGCTTTGAGCAAGGTTGAAAACCTGCGCTTAGAAATCTTTGAAAAGGTCAACGCTTTGGGCATTGGCGCGCAAGGTTTGGGCGGTTTGACCACCGTGTTGGACGTCAAAATCAACATGTACCCGACGCACGCCGCCGGTAAACCGGTCGCGATGATTCCCAACTGCGCCGCCACCCGCCACGCCCATCTGATGATGGACGGCAGCGGCCCGGCGTTTTTGACGCCACCGAGCTTGGATTTGTGGCCTGATGTGCACTGGACCCCAGACTACGTTAAAAGCCAAAAAGTTGACCTCAACACCCTGACCGCTGCCGAAGTAGCCAGCTGGAAACCTGGCCAAACCCTGCTCTTGAATGGCAAAATGCTGACCGGCCGCGACGCTGCGCACAAACGCATTCAAGACATGCTGGCCAAAGGCGAAAAGTTACCCGTCGATTTCACCAACCGCGTGATCTACTACGTCGGCCCGGTCGACCCTGTGCGCGACGAAGCCGTCGGCCCCGCCGGCCCCACCACCGCCACGCGAATGGACAAATTTGTGGACATGATGCTCAGCCAAACTGGCTTGATCAGCATGATTGGCAAAGGCGAGCGCGGTCCCGTCGCCATCGAAGCCATCAAAAAGCACAGAAGCGCCTCCCTCATGGCCGTGGGCGGTGCCGCCTACTTGGTAAGCAAAGCCATCAAAACCGCCAAAGTGGTCGGGTTTGCCGATTTGGGCATGGAAGCGATTTATGAATTTGATGTGGTCGACATGCCCGTGACCGTCGCGGTCGATTCCGGCGGCACCAGCGCCCACATCACCGGCCCAGCCGAGTGGGAAAAGCGCATTGCCACAGGTGAATTCAAAGGTATCTCAGTCAGCGCCAGCTAAAAAGTGGCGGGAAACGACTTGAAAAACGCCCCCATCGGCGTTTTCGACAGCGGCATCGGCGGCCTGAGCATCCTCAAAGCTCTGCGCGCCGAGCTGCCGCACGAGTCCTTCGTCTACATCGCCGACAGTGGCAACGCGCCCTATGGCGAAAAAGGCGACGACTTCGTCATAGCCCGCTCCCGCGCCCTCACAAGCACCTTGATTGACCAAGACGGCCATTACAAAGTTAAGGCCCTGGTCGTCGCCTGCAACACCGCCACCGCCGCCGCCGTCAAGCTGCTGCGGGCGGAATACCCCAACTTGCCACTGGTAGGCGTAGAACCCGCCCTGAAACCCGCCGTTCAACTCAGCCAAACCAAACGCATCGGTGTGATGGCGACGCGTGGCACGCTGGAAAGCACCAAGTTTGCAGCCTTAAAAGCGTCTTTGGCAGACCAAGCTGAGTTCATCCTGCAACCCTGCGATGGTTTGGCAGCGGCGATTGAGACGCAAAACACTCCCAAAATAATAGCACTCTTAGCAGAATATACGCCGACTATAGGCCAATTTGGCACTAAAAATGGGCAGATCGACACCTTGGTGCTAGGTTGCACCCATTACCCCTTCATCAGCGACCTGCTGCGGGTGCACACCGGTGCAGACGTCCACTATATAGACACCGGCGAACCCGTAGCCCGCCAAACCCGCCGTCTCTTGGAAGCTGCTGGCACGTTGATTACGTCACCCGATTTAGGTGATTTGCAGCTCTTCACCACCGGAGATTTACCCAGCTTCGCCCCATTGACCAAGCTGTGGTTGAATTTGCCAGATACCGCTATTATTTCTAAAATATAGTGCCAAATATGCCTCTAGCCGGCGTATTTATTAATCAAAGGGCTATTTTATTTGCAGCCAACTGCATCTCCAGCTCATTCATCCGTTTCTTCAGCGCACGCTCTTCCGCAAACTTCACGGATTCATCACGAATCACCGCGATGATGGCGGAAACTGTGCCGTCGGGGTTGTGGAGCATGGAAACGGTGAAGGCGATGGAGAAGGTGTGGCCGTCTTTGTGTACGGCTGGGACGCGCAAAACGTCGTTGCCGTATTTGGTGATGCCGGTTGCCATGGTTTTGTTGTAACCGTCCCAATGTGGCTTTTGCTGGCGCTGGGGGATGATTAAGTCTAGGGATTTACCCAGCGCATCAGCCTCTGTAAAACCAAACATTCGCTGGCAAGCTGGGTTCCAAAGGGTGATGAGGCCTTGGGCGTCTGCGGCCATGATGCCGTCGCCTACGGAGGTGACGAGGGCTTGATAGTCAATGGCTGAATTGAGGGTTGATTGCATTTGGTACGACCTAACTTTAATATGCGGATGAACTGAACTGAATGTACAAAATCTAGCGGCACAAACAACAACGGCACTCGATTAGAGCGCCGTTGTCATGTGCCCTGAGGGCTCTTTGCCTTGAATTTTAAATCTTAAACCGCCAATTAAACAGCTTTAGATGTGTGCATGGCCGCGATTTGGTCTTTGGTGTAACCCAATTCAGCCAACACTTCGTCGGTGTGCTCACCCAGAATAGGCGATGCGGTGACCTCGGGCTTGAAGCCGCTATATTTGATCGGGCTGCCCAGGGTCGTGTAGCTGCCGCGCACTTTGTGCGGGACTTCGACGATGGTGCCGCTGGCGATGAGCGACTTGTCATGCAAGAGCTCTTTCATGGACTGTACGGGTGCGCATGGGATGTCAAACTTGCGGAAGATGTCGACCGCTTCAAACTTGGTTTTGTCTTTGATGTAGTCTTCAATCGTCGCAAAGATGTCCATGATGTGCGGCTGGCGGCCACGTGGCGTGTTGTACGCTGGGTCGTCTTTCCACTCTGGTTTGCCCAAAGCGTCGCAAATCGGGCCCCAAGCGTGGCCTTGCACGGTGAAATAGATGTAGGCGTTCGGGTCCGTCTCCCAGCCCTTGCACTTCAAAATCCAACCTGGCTGACCGCCGCCGCCTGCATTCGCACCACGTGGCACAACGCCATCTTTGAAAGCTTCCATTTCGTGCGGGTACTGTGGGTACTCTTCCAAGTAGCCAACCTTGTCCAAACGCAGCTGGTCGCGCATTTTCACGCGGCAGAGGTTCAACACGGCATCTTGCATTGATACAGCAACTTTTTGACCTTTGCCCGTTTTTTGACGGCCAATGTAGGCTGTCAAAATACCAATGGCGAGGTGCATACCGGTGTTGCTGTCGCCCAAAGCGGCTGAAGAAATGGTAGGGCCAGAGTTTTCACCTTTCCAATAGCCAGTGGTAGAAGCTGAACCGCCAGCGCACTGCGCCACGTTTTCATAAACTTTCAGGTCTTCGTAGTGGTGGCCGTCAGAAAAGCCTTTGACAGACGCCAAAATCATGGCCGGGTTGAGCGATTGGATGTGCTCCCACGTGAAGCCCATGCGGTCCAAAGCGCCTGGGCCGAAGTTTTCGACCATCACGTCGGATTCTTTGATCAAACGCTCCAGCACTTCTTTACCCGCAGCCTGCTTGGTGTCTAAGGTCAAGCCGCGTTTGTTGGAGTTCAACATCGTGAAGTACAGCGCGTCTGCATCTGGCATGTCACGCAACTGACCACGTGTCACATCGCCAGAGCCTGGACGCTCAACTTTGATGACGTCTGCGCCAAACCATGCCAACATTTGCGTGCATGCTGGGCCTGCTTGAACGTGGGTGAAATCGATAATTTTGATGCCAGCTAGTGGTTTATTGCTCATTTTTCTGTGCTCCTGTTGAAATGACTTTAATTAAATTTGAATGTAAATGACGAATAATATTACTTTTTCTTGGCCGCAGTAGGGTTCAAGCTGGTAATGCGTCCGCTTTCTGTGCCGGCTGTTTCGTCAATCACGGCATTGATCAAAGTAGGCAAACGTGAGGCGAACGCGGCTTGAATCGCTGCTTCCAGCTCCGCCGGTGTTTTGGCTGTCACACCGACGCCGCCAAAGGCTTGCATCATCAGGTCGTAACGGGCGTCTTTAACAAACAAAGTGGGCGCCATGTCGTCGCCACCGCTCAGGTTTTTGTCTGTGCCTTTGTAAATGCCGTTGTTGTTCATGATCACGATACAAACGGGCAATTTGTAGCGGCAAACCGTTTCCACTTCCATACCGCTGAAGCCAAAGGCGCTGTCGCCCTCAACCGCCAGCACTTGATTTCCAGTCGTCACTGCAGCAGCGACAGAGAAGCCCATGCCGATGCCCATAATGCCCCAAGTGCCCACATCCAAGCGCTTGCGCGGTTTGTACATATCGACAATGCTGCGGGTGAAGTCCAGCGCATTTGCGCCTTCGTTAACCAAAATCGTATCGGGGAAGTCTTTGAGGGTCTTTTTAATCACCGCCAATGAACTTTGGTAGTTCATAGGGCTAGGGTTCAGCGTCAACGATTGCGCCATTTTGGCCACATTGGTGTCGCGCTTGTCATAGATAGGGCCAGTCCAATCGGCACTTGCTTTTGGCACATTGCCGGCTTTCATGGCTTTGGTCAACTCGGCCACGCAGGAGCCAATGTCACCCACCACAGGGGCTGCAATGGCCACATTGCTGTCTGCCTCGGTTGGCGAAATATCGATTTGAATAAACTGACGCGTTTCGCCAGCATTCGCTGGTGTTTTACCACCCCAAGTTTTGCCTTTGCCGTGCGACAACAACCAGTTCAAACGCGCGCCGATGAGCATCACCACGTCAGCCTCCGCCAACACATAAGAGCGCGCTGCGGACGCGCATTGCGCATGCGTGTCAGGCAGCAAACCTTTGGCCATAGACATAGGCAGGTAGGGAATGCCGCTGGTCTCGATCAATGCTTTCACAGCGTCGTCCGCTTGAGCATAGGCAGCACCTTTTCCCAAAATAATCAACGGGCGCTTGGCATTTTTCAACAAGTCAATGGCACGCTGAATACTCTCATTTGAAGGAATTTGCGCAGGTGCAGCATCCACCACCTTGATCAAGGAAGCCCGACCCGCCTCAACCGGCATTTCTTGCGGCAACAACTTGGCGGGCAAATCTAGATACACGCCACCAGGACGGCCAGACACGGCGGCGCGAATGGCGCGAGCGATACCTACACCAATGTCTTCAGCATGCAACACGCGGAAAGCAGCCTTACACAACGGCTTGGCAATCGCCAGCTGGTCCATTTCTTCGTAGTCACCCTGTTGCAAATCGACGATTTCGCGCTCAGACGAACCGCTGATCAAAATCATAGGGAAGCAGTTGGTCGTGGCATTGGTCAAAGCCGTCAAGCCATTCAAAAAGCCAGGGGCAGACACGGTCAGCGCAATGCCAGGAAGCTTGGTCAAAAAGCCTTCTGCTGATGCTGCATAGCCAGCATGCTGCTCATGCCTAAAAGAGATGACGCGCAAGCCTTCTTTTTGCATCTTGCGTGACAAATCGGTGATAGGAATACCTGGCACACAGTAAATGTTTTTAATGCCATTGAGCTTAAGCGCATCGATGACGAGTTGAAAACCATCAATGGTTTCGGTGCTTGTGTTGTCTGTTGTCATATTGAAAGTCTCTTCATAGATAATGATGAGTTATCATAGAAGGCTAATAGAACTCTTTCATTGACCGTGGTCAATAACTTCATGTCTTCCATAGAGAATCATCCCGAAAAAAATGTCATTCGGGTACAACTGACGCAAAACGCCGTTCTGAGTGATCTCACTGATGCCGAACGCAAGGAATTAGAACAACTTCTTGTCGTGGTTGACTGCCCAAAAGGTGACTTTTTGTTGCACCAAGGCGTGCACGATATGGAACAATATTTTGTGTTGGACGGCATTTTGAAACGCGTGGTTTCAAACGACCAAGCCAAAGAAATGATTTTGCGGTTTTCTGATGAACGCGACATGGAAACCAGCTATGCGGCATGGCGATTAGGCTCTCCCACGCCGTACAGCATTGTCTCCGTCACCAAGGCGCGTGTAGCCAAATTACCGCTGCCGCAGTGGGTCGCGTTTATGGACAAGCATCCCAGTATCAAAGCATCGTTTGAATACAGCGTGATGCGTTTGATGAGTGAAATCATGGCGCACACCATCACTTTGCATTTGCTAGATGCGCCAGGCCGTGTGAACCGCTTTATGCGTAAACAACCTGAACTGTTTGAACGATTGCCTAAAAAAGAGCTGGCCTCTTATTTGAACCTGTCCGCTGAAACGCTGAGCAGACTCAAACAAAAAGGCAAGATTTAAACGAACGATCTTTAAAAAAGCTATTTCCAAATAAAAATCCCGCTCTATGCAACGATAGAGCGGGATTTTTTTAGTACTTAAATGATTCGATCAGTCGACTGGTTGCTCTACAGCAAACTCATTCTTCTTTGGCGGGCGTACTTTAGCGATCAATTTCGACAACAGTGGCCATAAGAGCAAGCCAATCGCCAGTGTAGAAATCGTACCAACCAGTGGGTTAGACCACAAGACGCTTACTTCACCTTGAGAAACCAACATGGCTTGACGGAACGAGTCCTCTGCTTTGTCGCCAAGCACCAAGGCTAACACCAGCGGCGCCAAGGGGTAATCCAGTTTCTTGAACATATAACCCATCACGCCAAAAAACAGCATGAACCAGATGTCAAGCATCGCACTGTGTACTGTATAAGCACCTATCGCACAAATAACGATGATGACTGGCGCAATAATAGCGAAAGGAATGCGAAGGATAGACGCAAACAATGGCACGGTAGATAAGACCACAATCAAGCCGACCAAGTTGCCTAAGTACATGCTGGCGATCAAACCCCAAACAAAGTCTTTTTGCTCAACAAACAACAAAGGACCAGGTTGCAAGCCCCAGATCAACAAACCACCCAACAGCACGGCAGCTGTTGGTGAACCAGGAATGCCAAGCGCGAGCATAGGCAACAATGCGGCTGTTCCTGCAGCATGCGCTGCTGTTTCAGGCGCAATCACGCCTTCCATTTCGCCTTTGCCAAAATTAGCGCCATTTTTTGACATTTTCTTCGCCAAACCGTAGCTCATGAAGGATGCTGGAGTCGCGCCACCAGGTGTGATACCCATCCAGATACCAACCAATGAGCTGCGAATTGAAGTCATCCAATAATGCGGCAATTTCTTCCAAGTTGCCAAGACGATCTTGGAATCAATCTTGCCGCTCTTACCTTTGAATTCCAAGCCTTCTTCCATGGATTGCAAAATCTCGCCAATACCAAACAGTCCGATCACCCCGATCAAGAAGTCAAAACCGCGCATCAAATCTGGAATACCAAAAGTCAAACGAAGCTGCCCCGTCACCGTATCCATGCCTACTGCAGCTAATGCAAAACCAATCGCCATGGATGCCAAAATTTTGAAGGGTGAGCCTTTGCCCATACCAACAAAACTACAAAATGTTAGCAAGTAAACTGCAAAATATTCAGCTGGTCCAAACTTGAGTGCAAACTTTGCCACCAGTGGCGCCATGAACGTGATCATCACCACAGCTACGAAAGCCCCGATGAAAGATGAGGTGAAGGCGGTTGTGAGCGCCTCGCCAGCTTTACCCTGTTGGGCCATCGGGTAACCGTCGAATGTGGTTGCCACAGACCAAGGTTCACCTGGAATATTGAACAAAATCGAGGTAATCGCGCCACCAAAAAGCGCGCCCCAATATATGCAAGACAGCATGATGATCGCCGAGGTTGGCGACATCGTAAATGTCAGCGGTAACAAGATGGCAACGCCGTTAGCACCACCTAGTCCAGGTAAAACGCCAATCAGTACACCCAAAATAATGCCCACAAACATTAACAAAATGTTCATCGGCGTCAAAATGACGCTGAAGCCGTGAAATAGTGCGTTTAGTTCTTCCATTGTCTCTTCCAGTAGTTGTTATTTTGTTATATGTAATTTTTTATTGATTCAAAATCATGCAAACGAATCAATAGCCCAGAAAAGCCAAAGGATCAAATTTCCCTTTAAACAACGGCACCCTGAACCAAACTTCAAACATCAGGAAAAACAGTACGACAACGGCAGTCGCCGTCAAAATACTTTTAACCTTGGAAAATTTACCCAAAATAATCATGAACAACGCAATGTAAACAGCAGATGCAACATACATTCCCAAGAACTGCACAGCAAGCACGTATACGCAAGCAGGAATAAACACTGAGAGCACCAGCTTCAGTTGCTCATTGTCAACAAAAATGTCTGTGTTTTTACTTTTACCAAACAAAGATTGGTACATCACACCCATGCCTGCAATGCACAGCAAAATGCCAATGTAAAAAGGGAAATAGCCAGCACCTGGACCATCTGACGTCCATCCTGAACCTAATTTCCAGCTGCCCGTGATGACAGTGACACCTAATATAAATATTAAAAAGGCTACGACAGCCTCTACCTTGTAGGTCGCAACACCTTGGCGTTGAACTTCATTTTCTTTCTTGTTAGTCATCTTACATCCAGGTTTAGATTAATGTCTCAGAATTATTTATTTGGGGATACCAGCGAAAAGACACACCGAAGAATGAGCCTTTGGGCATTCAATATGCAAATAGTGCAATCTGAATCATTTTTTGGATGAGTCAGATTGCTGCCCGCATTACTTGGCGATAAAGCCAGCCTCTTGCATCAGATTGCGATGCAATGTTTCATTCGCACCCAGCCATTTGACGAAAGCATCACCTGACAATGCTGTTTGGTTGAAAGCACCTTTTTCCATGTAATCTTTCCAATCAGGTGTCTCGCGCACTTTTTTAAGCAAATCGAGATAGAAGTCAGTTTGATCCTTGGTAACACCAGGCGCCATGAAAATACCACGCAACATCACATAATCAGTCGGAACACCAGCCTCCTGGCAAGTTGGGATATCGTTCCAAGACATCGTGTCAGTCACTTTGGTTTTGTACGGCATGCGTGTATCGTCAAACACGCATAAAGCACGCAGCTGGTTAGCGCGCCATTGGGCAATAGCTTCGATCGGATTATTCACAGTCGAATCAATGTGCTTACCGACCAACTGCACAGCTACTTCACCACCACCCTTGTAAGGAACGTAGATAAACTTTGTACCAGTGGCTTTTTCAACTCCGACTGTCAAAATTTGGTCTTCTTGCTTAGAGCCCGTGCCGCCCATTTTCATCTTACTGGGGCCAGCTGCTTTGACTGCCGCGAAGTATTCTTTAGCTGTTTTGTAGGGCGTATCAGCGTTCACCCACAACACAAACTGATCCAATGCCATCATGGTCACTGGCGTCATGTCTTTCCAATTGAACGGTATGCCAGTAGCCATTGGCGTTGTGAACAAGTTTGACAGCGTGATGATAACTTTGTGCGGGTCGCCCTTAGCCTCTTTCACTGCCAAGAAACCCTCGGCGCCAGCGCCGCCAGATTTGTTAACAACAATCATCGGCTCTTTCATCAATTTGTACTTGATGATCACGCCTTGGATAAATCGTGCCATTTGGTCAGCACCGCCGCCTGTACCCGCAGGCACGACGAATTCTACTGGCTTGGTAGGCTCCCAAGCAGCCTGCGCCGGCGTCATAACAGCTGCGAACGCGCCAGCAGCCAAGATGGCGGTGATGGTTTTTTTAAATACAGATTGTGTTTTTGTAAAACGTTTCATGCAAAAGTCTCCAGACTTAAATAGTTGATCGATTCAGTTCAAATCGGTTAAGTGCACCGACTCTCTAATAACGTGCTCATACTCTCGCATGTTGACTAAAAAATGATTGACTCGGGTCAAGTTTGATGGATATTCACGCAAACCAAGGGTAAGCCCTAGGGCTCAACTCAAACTTTGATTCTGATCATCCGCCGGCCAGTCGTTGATGTAGGCTTTGAGCATTTTGTTTTCGAAATTTTGACTTTCTACAACCGCTTTAGCAACGTCGTAAAAACTGATCACACCCATCAGCATCATTTTGTCCATAACGGGTAGGTAGCGGGCGTGGCGATCAAGCATCATGCGGCGCACTTCGTCCAACTCCGTCTCTAACGTGCAGGTCAACGGGCCATTGTCCATAGCACGCCAAACAGTGGTGTCGCCAATGCTGCCACTGTTTTTGACGACTGACTTGATCACCTCGCGAAACGTCAACATACCGACGACTTTGCCGTGCGATATCACCACCAAAGAGCCAATGTCGTTGTCTGCCATCAGGCTTACCGCGCTGGATAAACTGTCTTCTGGGGTGCAGGTGTAAAGCGTGCTGCCTTTGACGCGAAGAATGTCGCTAACTTTCATGATGAGCTCCTATCTAAGAAGATGGAAAATGTGTAAATAATGAGAATAATATAGCCCACAATGCCGCCATGTGCATGGTTATCGATAAGTTTATTCGTAAGTAGATATCAACCAGATACCATGTAGGCTGTCGCTAATTTAGGAAAAGCAGAGAAAATTTAAATGCCCGGCTATTCAGACCCCAGTTTTGACACCCTCGCCCTGCACGCAGGCGCATCACCCGACCCCGTGACGGGTGCCAGGGCGGTGCCGATTCACCTCACCACCTCCTTCGTGTTTGAGTCCAGCGACCACGCCGCCGCGCTGTTCAACCTGGAACGCTCCGGCCACGTCTACAGCCGCATCAGCAACCCGACCAACGCGGTACTGGAGCAGCGGGTGTCCGCGCTGGAAGGCGGCATTGGCGCCATCACCACCGCCAGCGGCCAGGCAGCGCTGCACCTGAGCGTCGCCACGCTGATGGGCGCGGGCTCGCACATCGTGGCGTCCACCGCGCTGTACGGTGGCTCGCAGAATCTGCTGCACTACACGATGCGGCGTTTTGGGATTGAGACGACTTTCGTCAAGCCCAACGACATTGACGGTTGGCGCAAGGCGGTGCGGCCCAACACGAAACTTTTTTTTGGCGAAACCGTGGGCAACCCGGGGCTGGACGTGCTGGATATCCCCACCGTCAAGACAATAGCCCACGAAGCCGGCGTGCCGCTGCTGGTGGACAGCACCCTCACCTCCCCGTGGTTGATGAAGCCGCTGGATTTTGGGGCAGATCTGGTCTACCACTCGGCCACCAAGTTTTTGAGCGGCCACGGCACCGTCATTGGCGGCGTGGTGGTTGATGGCGGCTCGTTTGACTGGGAAGGCTCAGGCACGGCAGGCAAGTTTGCCGAGCTGACGCAGGCCTACGACGGCTTTCACAACATGGTGTTCAGCGAAGAATCCACCGTCGGTGCGTTTTTGCTGCGCGCCCGCCGCGAAGGGCTGCGCGACTTTGGTGCCTGCATGAGCCCGCACACCGCCTGGCTGATTTTGCAGGGCATCGAAACCCTGCCGCTGCGCATGGCGCGGCACATGAGCAACACGCAAAAAGTCGTTGAATTTTTGGCCGCGCACCCCTTTGTGTCCCGCGTCGGCCACCCGATGTTGGAATCGCACCCCAGCCACGCACTCGCCAACAAGCTGCTGCCGCGCGGCGCAGGCTCGGTCTTCAGCTTTGACCTCAAAGGCAGCCGCGAGCAAGGCAAAGCCTTCGTCGAAGCGCTCAAAATCTTCAGCCACTTGGCGAATGTGGGTGACTGCCGCAGTTTGGTGATCCACCCCGCCAGCACCACGCATTTCCGCATGACGGACGAGGCACTGGCCGCTGGCGGCATCACCCAAGGCACGATCCGCCTCAGCATCGGGCTGGAAGACCCGGATGATTTGCTGGACGATTTGAAACGCGCCCTTAAAATCGCTGTAGCCGGCGTAATTAATACCTAAAATGCTATCATAAGTATAGTAAATTAAATACGAATAGCCAACAACTGGTTACTTCAAAGCCAAATGCAACATCAACGCAATCCGCGCCTTGACGGGTGTCAAACCACCGGAATCGCCAAACTGCGCATCCGCCTTGCCCACCAAAGCGCCAAATGCACAGCGCGAGCTGCGCCAAACGACGACGCCAGCAGCTTCGGCGGCCTGTAAGGCGCGCTCTAACTCTTGACTGATGGTGCCATTGCCAGTTGCGGCAACCACAATGCCACGTAATATATTTACAGTGGCCGCAGTTCGTTGTGCCAGCAGCGCCTGCACGCCGTCCCCAGCTGCTCCTGAGTGGTTTAAAACGATTTCCACTCGTGGCAGTTGATTCAAATTTGCCTTATTATTAATAGCAGCATAGGCAACATTTACATCGGCTATAGGCATATTTGACTCATATTTTCGATAAATAACGAGTTTTCCTTCTTTCACATAGCCTAAAGCACCTGCATCGCCTGAGCTGAAGGCGTCCAGCCTGTAGTTATGCACTTTTTGCACAGCAACAGCGCTGTGGATCGTGCTGGCACACACGGCAACCACCGCTTTGATCTGGTCACTTGAAGCAACTGCCAAAGAATCCAACAAATTCTGCGGACCATCCGGCGCAACTGCTGTGGATGGGCGCATGGCGCAGGTTAGAACGACAGGTTTCTTAGCCTCCAACACACTATGCAGGAAAAATGCGGTTTCCTCCAACGTATCCGTGCCGTGCGTGATGACGATGCCCTGCACCTGCGGCTGCGCGAGCCAGTGCATGCAGCGTTCCAGCAAGCGCTGCCAGACTTCAAAAGTCATGTCTTTGCTGTCAACTTGCGCCACTTGCTCGCAAACCAACTCGCAACCAGCATAGGAAGCCTGACCCGCAATTCCCAAAGTGTCCGTCAGGGAAGGAATAGCCTCTAAAAGTGTCGCTACGCCAACTTCTGAAGCGACATAATCGACATTGTCCGTTGCTGAGCTGGATTTACCCGCAATCGTGCCGCCCGTACCCAAGACAACGATTTGTTTAACGATGATTTGTTTGTGCTTTTGAGTTTCCATGTTCGTTATTTTGCAGGGAGTTATTACGTGCTTTGTACCAAGTTTGCTATTTATTTTGATAATTTTGCAAAAAATGCTTGCATTGCCATAAAAACTGGTTAAAAATACAGCTACTGTGCAAACAAACAGCAAATATAGTTTAACTTCACTGTACTTTAGGAGCCACGATGAGCAATACAACTAAGAATATGGCCAGCGACATGCCAAGTTTCAGCGATAAATTCACCATCAAGCTAACCGCGCGTCAGCAGCAAATTTTAGAGCTGATTCAAAATTCCATCGCTCGTACGGGCTCGCCACCAACACGTGCTGAAATCGCCACAGAGTTTGGTTTCAAGTCTGCCAACGCCTCTGAAGAGCATTTGAAAGCCTTGGCTCGTAAAGGTGCGATTGAGCTGGTCAGCGGCACCTCGCGCGGTATTCGCCTCAAAGGTGACTCGTTGCAATCCATCAACGCCTCACGCTCAAAGCAGTTCAAGGAACAGTTTTCGCTACCCCATCCGAATTTATCTAGCCTTTTGCAACTACCGTTGATTGGTCGTGTAGCCGCAGGTAACCCCATCCTAGCCCAAGAAAACGTCGAACAAAGCTACAGTTTTGAGAGCAGCATGTTTGCCCACAAACCCGACTATTTGCTCAAAGTCAAAGGCATGAGCATGCGCGATGCCGGCATCATGGATGGCGACTTGCTCGCAGTGCAGTCTGCCAAAGACGCCCGCAACGGTCAAATCGTTGTTGCCCGTTTGGGTGAAGAAGTCACCGTGAAACGCTACCGCCGAACACAAAACTTGATCGAATTGTTGCCAGAAAACCCTGACTTCAAAATCATCACCGTTGACCCCGAAGAGCCGTTTGCCATCGAAGGCCTAGCCGTAGGCTTGATTCGTAATACCTTCTTGATGTAAATAACTCACCCGTTGCCGCAGCAGGTGGCGGGCGTATGGTGGCCTCAGCATGGAATTTAACCGTGTTTTCTCGTGATTTTTATCGCGGGTGGGGCTGACATCACCCTGCTGCAGCAATTTCTTAACAATCCTGCCTATGTTTTACCTCTGACTATTTAGGAGTTTCACATGGGATTCAATCAATGTTCCGAAAAATCAACCGTTCATCCATCGGTTCGTTCTGGCGATTTATTCAGCGACGTCATTTCCGGATGTTTAGCTGGCTTTGGTATTTGGACCACGCCCTCACCCAATTTAACGGCGGCAAAGCCTCAAACCGCAACTAACAACGTCTATCCATTGCGAGTCATTCGCGTCAAAGACACCAACCAACAGCTAGCGGCAGCAGCTAATGGGCCCAAAATGGCTGGTCGCATGGTTATTTCTGGTCGTATGGCTGATGTTTGCGCTGAATTAGACCGATTAGCAGCCTGATTTTGTAACCTTATTCGCTCTATAGGACAGCAACTACATGACTGGTGGTTGCTGTCCTCTGTTTTTTTTCCTAGACGCTGATTAGAAAGTGGCCACTCAAAAATCTGCCGCATTAGCGGACGAGGCGAAATCCAGTTGCGTAATATTAAGTAAACTTGAGGGCGAATCAAATAATGCGCCCAGATTTAGGCACAATATCGGCATGAATATTGTGATCCTAGACGACTACCAAGATGCTGTCCGCAAGCTCCCTTGCGCTGCCAAGTTAGATGCCTTCAATGCCAAGGTTTATACCAACACCGTCAAAGGCGTTGGTCAGCTCGCGTTGAGATTGAAAGATGCTGACATCATTGTGCTGATACGCGAGCGCACCCCCTTGAACCGACAGCTCATTGAAAAACTGCCCAAACTCAAGCTGATCGTGCAAACCGGCAAAGTCGGTTCTCACATTGACGTGAATGTCTGCACTGAGCACGGCATCGCCGTTGCCGACGGCACAGGCTCACCGACGGCACCTGCAGAAATGACCTGGGCACTCATCATGGCTGCCATGCGTCGCTTGCCGCAATACATCGCCACGCTCAAGCACGGCGGCTGGCAGCAATCAGGCTTAAAAACAACATCCATGCCGGCAAATTTTGGTCTAGGCATGAATCTCAAGGGCCGTACCTTGGGTATTTGGGGTTACGGCAAAATCGGACAATTGGTCGCTGGCTTTGGCCAAGCCTTTGGTATGAATGTGATGATTTGGGGCAGTGAAGAATCGCGTCAAAAAGCCAGAAATGATGGTTACGCTTCTGCAACTTCGGTAGAAGCCTTTTTTACGGCCTGCGATATCATCACGCTGCACCTGCGCTTGCACGATGCAACGCGTGGCTTGGTGACATCGCAATTGTTGTCGTTGATGAAACCCACATCACTTTTGGTGAATACATCTCGCGCTGAACTTATCGAACCCGATGCCCTCATTTCAGCACTCAACCGTGGGCGGCCCGGCATGGCTGCGGTTGATGTGTTTGAAACCGAGCCCGTGCTGCAAGGTCAAGCGCTGTTGCGTTTAGAAAACTGTATCTGCACCCCACACATTGGCTACGTCGAGCAAGATACCTACGAAATGTACTTCAGCGCTGCCTTTGACAACATTCTTCATTTCGTCAAAGGCACGCCCACCAATATCGTCAATCCAGGCGCATTGCAGCTTAGACGCTAGGCTAGCGCATTCAACTAAGGGGCCAAAAACTGAGCCACTCCCTGCCCTGTCGCAAAACCGCTAGACAGACAGGCGGTTAGCAAATAGCCACCCGTAGGTGCTTCCCAGTCCAGCATTTCGCCCGAGCAAAATACGCCACTGGGTAGCTTTTCGTTCGTTTTCAGCATGAGCGCTGAACTCATTCCCTCAAACGCCACCCCACCCGCGCTGCTGATCGCCTCGTCAATCGGGCGAGCAGCTTTCAAGGTGATCGGCAAAGCTTTGATGCCAGCGGCCAAAGCAACGGCGTCATGCAAAGCATCTTTACCCAAAATTTCATGCAACAACGCCACTTTGATGCCGTCCAGCTTCAAACGACTCTTCAAATGGCTCACCAACGAGCGCGAGCCACGCGGGTGCCGTACTTCAGCCAACACTTGCTCAGCCGTTCTATCAGGCAACAAATCAAGGTAAAAAGTTGCAGTTCCCATAGCCGTAATATCGTCACGCAGCCAACGCGACGCCGCGTAAACCAAGCTGCCCTCAACACCGGTAGTGGTCGCTACAAACTCACCTTGTTTTTGAAATCGCGGTTTGACGGAATACTCGGAATCGTCAGCATCATTAGATTGCACCGTGATTGCCACAGTTTTGAAAGGCTGACCCGCAAACTTTTCCGCGAAATAGCCGCTCCAGCCCACATCAAACCCGCAGTTAGCCGGTAAAAGCGGTTTGATTTGCACGCCTTGCTGCTGCAACACAGACACCCAAGCCCCGTCCGACCCCAGCCGCGCCCAGCTGCCGCCGCCCAGAGCCAACACCACCGCATCTGCATGTACGGTGACATCACCTGTTGGCGTTGCAAACTGCAAATGATGCCCTGCTGTAACCGACTCTGACGCTGTATCTACCCACCCCAGCCAACGGTGCCGCATATGGAACCGCACCCCCGCAACGCGCAGCTGATGCAGCCAAGCCCGCAACAACGGTGCAGCCTTCATATCCTTAGGAAACACCCGCCCCGACGAACCGACAAACGTCTCCACACCCAAGCCCTGCGCCCAGGTCTGCACCTCTGCAGCCCCAAATTGCTTCAACAAAACCCCAATTTCCCCACTTCTAGCCCCAAAGCGCGACACAAACGGCTCAGCAGCCTCAGAATGCGTCAAATTCAGCCCACCCTTGCCCGCCAGCAAAAACTTGCGCCCGACCGAGGGCATGGCGTCATAGACATCGACCTGCAAACCTGCTTTGATGGCTTCTTGCGCTGCCATCAGCCCAGCTGGGCCACCGCCGATGATAGCTACTTGTTTTTTTGTTTTATTAGTCATTAGGAGTGATTATCCATGAGCAAAGATCCGTTATTCCCGCGAAAGCGGGAATAACGGAAAGCGAGCAGAAAAGACAAATGACGGCGTGTGGATTTTTTCAGCTAAATCACTTCAACCATTTTCCCCGTCGCTGTCAAAAATGCCGCCCGCACTGATTCACCCGCATAACAAGCTTGCACTGCAGCGACATAACCACGCATTTGGGACACAAGCTCAGGTTTACTCTGCGGTTGCGATTCAGATTTGTAGTCCAGCACCCACCAGTCACCCGTGTCACTGCGGCGCACCAAGCGGTCTAGGCGCAAGAGCTTACCGTGGGCGGTGAGCTCGATTTCATTGCCTTGCCAACCAATCACGGCATGGTCCCAAGCCCAAGCGCCCTCACCCGCCATGATGCGCTGCGCCATCTGCACGGCTTGCTCGACTTCTTGGCTGCTCAGCTTAAACTCCAGCGCCACGGCATCCACCGCTGTGACATCAGCCCGCTGCAGCAAGCGGTGCATGGCTTGGCCAATGCGAGACTCTAGGGATTCTAGGGATTCTAGGGATTCTAGGGATTCTAGGGATTCAAGCGATGTTTGAGCCACTTTCTGAGCAGAATATACTACACTTTCAATAGCACCGTAATCAATATATACGCCGGATACAGTCGAATTTGATGTCTTTTTTGAGGTGTTTTCTATACTTTCAAGGATAGGAAGCACCCAAAGCTCAATCGTGTTCGATATAAGCCCCCGTTCGGGTTGAGCTTGCTGACTTGCCTGCTTAAACCCTTCGACAGGCCCAGGGTGAACGGAAGGGGTCGGCTCAGCCACAGTTTGCATGCGCTGCCACCAGCTCTCAGCGTTCACATGGCGCGGCTGGCTGCTGGAGATAACCAATTGCTGCCGCGCGCGCGTCATCGCCACGTACAAAGCGTTCAACTCTTCGCGTAGCCTCGCCTGCTTTTCAATCTCAAACGCAGCAGCGGCACTAGGCGCGGGGCGGCTTTCACTGGCTAGAAAGACAAAACTGGTCGGCGTTGCCGTCTCACCCGGCCAATCGACCAAGACCCGCATCGTCGCTGCTGCTGAAGGCGCAGCGTCGGTGTCCAAGATGATGACGATATCGGCCTCCAAGCCCTTCGCGCCGTGAATCGTCAGCAACCGAATGGTGTTGTCATCGCTTTTCATGGGCGATTTCACCGTTTGTGTGGCGTCCGCCATGTCAGAGTCACCGTCCGAACTAGCCGCACTCAATCCCGCTTTCATAGCGCGGACAAAGGCATACGGCGTCAAATACCGGGCTTGGTCAATGTCTAGTGCCGCACTGAGCAAGGCATTCAAATTCGACAAAACGCTTTCCCGTCGCGTTGCCGGTGCGGCGCTGGCGTAGCGGGCGAGCACGTCGCCATCGTGAAAAATAGCGTCCAAGGCGTCATGCGATGGCAAGCGATCCAACCACCCCTTCCAGAGGGTTAATTTAGACCCTAGCCGGCGTATTTCAAACCTAAAGTGCTCTGAATTTTGTAGCAAATCAAACCATGAATTCGAACTTGAAGAATTCGCTTTCTGTACTACTGCAATCTCCACCAAATCATCATCCGTCAACCCAAACAGGGGCGACTTCAGCGCGCGGGCGAGTGACAAATCATGCGTCGTTGACACCAACGCATCAAGTAGCGCGATGATGTCTTGCACCTCGGGCGCGTCGGCCAAGTTGGTTTTTTCAGGTTGCTGGCTGGCAATGCTGCGCGCTTGCAGCGCGGTTTGCATGACAGCCAAACGCGCCCGCTTACGCGCTAAAACCATGATTTCTTTGGGTTTTTTACCCGATTCCAAAAGCTGCTGAATGAACTGCGCTACTTGCCGACATTCCAAGGTCACCGTTTTTTCTTCGACTTCTTCGCGTGGCTCGGTCAAACTGTCGCGCCACACGATTTCTGCAGATTCTTCTGCATTTTTATCTTTTTCTATGCGTTCAATTTGCGGCAAACGCACGACAGAGCCCACCTCAACAAGCTCTGTGCTGTGGGCTCGATAGTCTGAATACTGCTTCACATCCTGCGCCTGCAACATCACAGTATTCACCGCTTGCACCACCTGCACCGCGTTGCGCCGCGTGTGGTCGCAGCTCAACAAATCGCCATCTAAACCGTCTTGAACAAACTTTTGAGCCGCCATGAATACTTGCGGCTCGGCACGACGGAAGCGGTAGATACTCTGCTTAGGGTCACCCACGATAAACACCGTCGGCGGCTTGCCACCCGCACCCGCGTAGCCAGACAACCAAGCGTACAAAGCCTGCCACTGGAGCGGGCTGGTGTCTTGAAATTCGTCAATCATCAGGTGCTTCACCCGCGCGTCCAGCCGCTCTTGCACCCAGCCGCTCAGCTCGGAGCTGGATAACATCACCAGCGCAGCACGCTCCACATCGTTCATGTCCACCCAGCCGCGCTGGCGTTTCAGAGCTGCGAATTCGGCGATCAAAATCCGCGTCAACCGCGCCATGCGCTGCTGGTGTTGCCAGGCGGCGTGCTGGGCCATGGCGGCTTGGAAGCGAAGCGCTAAATCTTGCGCCCTCGCGACAAACTCGTTGTCCGACAAGGTGGCGTTGAACTTGCGCGGCGTGCCTTTTTCGGTCAGTAAAGCGGCTATTGCACCAGCTAAGTCGTTGCCAGTGATCGCTTTTTCCAGCTCCACCCCCTTGGCGCTAAAGGTTTTTTGCGATACTGCGCCTAGAATTTTGGCTGCATCGACCAGTATTTGGCGGCGAATGTCGTTGTTTGCGTCAGTATTTAAAAAGGCAGCTTCAGGTGAATCACAACCTACGAGATCAGGGAAAAACTCAGCAAAATGCGGCACAGAGGCAGCAACCAGCCCTTTTTCATCTGCTAATTCAAACTCAACCCGCTTAGACAGCGCCTCTTCCAAAGCCTTCAGCGCTTGGGATTTGCCGTGCTCAGCGACCAACTCCTCAAAATCGCGCTTGGCCGTTTCGTCTTTCAACAAGGTGCCAAAAAACCGCCGCCACACGCTGGGCACGGCCAATTTATCGTCTTCCAGCAGCGTGTAATTTGCCGGCAAATTCAAGCCTTCCAGCACAGACAGCGGCGCGGTACGCAACAGTGAGGCAAACCAGCCATGAAAGGTTTTGATCTGCACACCGCGTCCTTGCGAGAGCATTTTTTGATATAAATTTTGCAGCTGCGCGGGCAATGAATCTGCCGTCTGCAGGCTGTTTTTGGGATCTAAATTTTGTCTTGAAATGCCCCGCAAAACCAACTCTTGTTCCAGCTTTTCAGGTGTCGCAAAAGTAAACTCTGCCAACCACTCCTGCAAACGCTGACGCATTTCACCCGCAGCTTTTTTGGTGAAGGTGATGGCTAGAATCTCGTGCGCTTTGATTTCAGCCTTGTCACCGTTGGGCGATTCGTCTTCCAGCAAAGCCCGAATGATGCGCGACACCAGCATCCAAGTTTTTCCCGCACCCGCGCAGGCTTCCACCGCAACGCTGCGCCTTGGGTCGCATGCAATGGCGTAAAACTGGGCGCTAGAAACGGACTTGCCGTTGTGCTCGTAAGCGGCCGTCATACCCAAAAATCCTTCCGACACAGCCCACGCGCCGCGCAGTAGTCACAAGCGGTGCCCTCACCCAAGGCGGGCAGCGGCTTGCCTTGGCTGATGTTTTGCATATCGTCCAAAATGCCTTCAATCAAAGCACTGCGGCTGTGGTCAATATCCGCTTGCGCATAGGTTTTGCTCTCTTTTTCGCTGATGTTGACGTAAGCGGCCGCAATCGGGTCAGCGCCCACCACAGCAGCGTAAAACGCCAATTGCACATCTTCGAGCGGGTTTTTGAGCCGTTTAGTCGTGTTGGACGTGCTTTCTGTTTTGTAGTCCAACACCATAGACGTGCCGTCTGCAGACACGTCAATGCGGTCAAGCTGCCCCACAAGTTTCAAACCAAAATTGCCAATCGATAGCTCCCGCCAAACTTCCGCTTGGTCAAATGTCCACCCCGCTGCTTGATGCCCCATCAACCAGTTCACATAGCCATCGCGCAACTTGGGCCACATTGCAGCCCACGGCAGAAAAGCATCATCAGGAATATTTTGCGCCGAAGTTACCACCTTTGATGCTATATTTAACATAGCAGTATAAGAAATAAATACGTCGGCTGATGGCATATTTGAGTCTATTTCTGAGAAATTATTCAGTGCTTCGTGAAAATGACTCAGCACCGCATGCAACCACAGCCCAAACTCGCGCTTGTCCAGCGTTTCTTGCAGCTCGTCGTCTTCCTTCAAGCCCAACTGCTGCAGCGAAAAAAATTGGTACGGGCAGGTGCGCAGCTTGCTGTAGCCGCTGGCGGACAGGCGGGTGACGGGTAGTTGGCTGCCGTTGGGCTGCGGTCTGGGCGTTGGGTTGGCTTCTAAAGCTTGCTTGATGCGAGGCTCGGTTGATATTTTTTCTGCCTTATTCAGCTTCAATGTCAGCTGCAAACTTTGCAGCAAGCTGCTGGGCAAAATCGGCTCGCCCGTGCTCTCAGACTGTCGCCACAGCACGTCACACACCGGTGTTTGCAGGGCGATATGCCAGGCGGCGCGAGTGGCGGCATCTTGCTCTTCGCGGGTGATGAGCCCCAACGCCAAGCGCTCCGCGGGTGACCACTGGCCGGGCAGCATGGGCGATGGGTCGAACCGTGCTTCGTCACAGCCCGCCAACACCGCCGCCGCAAACGGGCGGGCCAAGAGTTGGCTCATGGGCAAAATCACGGCCTGCGCTTGATCGGGATACGGCGGTTTGTAGCTGGCAGACTCTAAGGCGGTGTTCACCCAAGCGGTGAATTCGGCCAAGCTCCAGCGCTCACCAGTGTGGGGTAAATTTTGCGCTGAGTTGCCTTGAATATGCAAAACTTCCAGCACGTTGACGCCTGCCAAATCGTCTTCAAGCACTTGTAATAAACCGCTGCTTTCCAAAGCCGTGCGCAATGCCACCAGCCAAGCGCTCAAAATACGAGGCGACTGCAAACCAGCGCGGGCGGTTTCGATTTTTTGCGTTAAAGCTGACAGTTCGTCATTCCCGTGAAGACGGGAATCTACGGTGGCGCTTGTGGATTCCCACTTTCGCGGGAATGACGGAGTGTGCGCAAATGACAGCTCCGATGCGCCCTCTTTCTTTGATGCGCCCTCTTGATTTATCAACGCCACCCAGCTTGACCAAGAGGCTCGGTTTGCTTTTCTCACAGTTTTTTCAAGCGCGGCTAGCTCGTCAGCCGCAACAATATGAGCATCGCTGTTTTTCAAAAAATCCAGCACGCTGTCGGTACTCGCGTTCCAAGCGCAGGCTTTGAGGTAGCCCATCAGCTTGGAAGCAGCTCGGGTTGTGGACAGAATCCAGCCGTTTTCGTCGCGCACTTGCACGTTTTGCGTGGCCAGCATGGCGCGTATGCGTCGGGTCAAAGCGCGGTCTGTGGCGGCTAGCGCGACGGGTGTTCGCCCTGCTGCTATGTGGCTAAGCACGCAGGCAGCGGCAAGTTGCGCCTCGTCATGCGCGTCTTTCGCTGGGTACAGGGAGATTCCGGCAAGTTTATCTGGCAGTTGAGTATCGGGCTGCGCCAAAAGTGACGTGTTTTCACCCCAATGATTTGCTAAAGCCCGCACCAACGGGTCACGCTGTAAGCCTTCTAAAACGAACAAATAATCGGTTTGACTTTTTACCAACGCATCATCAAACAACACATCGCTGGTGTAACCGCTGGTAGATGCCCAGTAAAGTGCGAGCTGCGCAAGGGAAGATTCGTTGGCAAACGTCGGCGACACGATGCCGCCAAACACGTCGCGCCGCATATCGGCCGCCCAATCTAAGCGCTTTTGCGGTTCAACAGCTGCGGCGCTGGCAGCAAGTTGGTGCGCGGCTTCGACCAAGCGCGTGGTGATCAAATCTTGCTGAGTGGCGTCCAAACTGGCAAAAATGTCCAACTTGGCAGTTTTCAGCAAGTTCGCGGCTTTGAGCACGTCTTGCGCCATCTCAAAGCTGATATCGCCAATTTCATGCGAGAAAGGCCGCAGCTGGTTCGCCCAATTCGACGTGGTTTGAAACTGCGGCACAAAGCCGGATGGGTAGATTTGCGCCCAATAGCGTCTGGCCAGCGGCATGAGCTGCGCAAAAGGTAGCAACACCACGCAGCGCGACAAATGCACGCCGTTTTGCAGGCTGACCGCTTGGATATCAGTGCACAGACGGTGCCAATAAGCAGTGTTTAAGTTGAGGGGGTCAAAATCTGACGCGATATCAATCAAGGGGGACTTGCTTTCTGTCACAATGCACTTACTCTAATGTATCTGCACTTTTAGCTCATTCTTAGCACATTTTTGCCAATTTAAAAGGATCTCACCATGGCCAGCGACCTCATCAAACACGTTACTGACGCAACTTTTGAAGCCGAAGTGCTCGGTTCTAAAACACCAGTGCTGGTGGATTACTGGGCTGAATGGTGCGGTCCTTGCAAAATGATTGCTCCGATTTTGGACGAAGTGGCTGCCGCCTACGGCGACAAGCTGCAAATCGCCAAAATGAATGTGGACGAAAACCGCGACATTCCAGCGAAATTTGGCATTCGTGGCATTCCGACACTGATGTTGTTCAAAGACGGCCAATTGGCTGCAACCAAAGTGGGCGCATTGAGCAAATCGCAATTGACCGCGTTTATTGACCAGCAGATGGCGTAAATCCAAATTCCCCTTCAATTTGAAGGGGTGCCCAACGGGCAGGGTAGCTGCAGGCGAACAAACTACCCCGTCGCTTCGCCTCGTCGTTTTTGCCATCCCTTCCAAGGAAGGGGAACAAATCTGAAACGGTTTTAGGCTAAAAATCTGTCATAATTCGTCCATAACAAGTTTTAGCCGTAGAAATTAAGGTTTCCAAAACGGCACTTTGAACCAATCTAAGTTTCCAAGTTAATTTTCTGAGCTGCTCCTATCGAAGCCCTCAGCACCCATCCCCAAATTCTGTTTTTTCTATCGCCCGTATTGGGACAATACTCATAAATTTCACATGCATTTAAACGAACTCAAAGCCCTCCACGTCTCCGAAGTGCTCAAACAAGCCGAAGAGCTTGAAATTGAAAACACGGGCCGCATGCGCAAGCAGGAGCTGATGTTTGCCATCATTAAAAAGCGCGCCCGCGCTGGCGAACAGGTCTTTGCCGATGGTGTGTTGGAAATTCTGCCCGACGGTTTTGGCTTTTTACGCAGCCCAGACACCAGCTACACCGCATCGACGGACGACATCTACATCAGCCCGAGTCAGGTGCGCCGCTTCAACCTGCACACCGGCGACATGATCGAAGGCGAAGTCCGCACCCCGAAAGACGGCGAACGCTACTTTGCGCTGAACAAGCTGGACAAGGTCAACGGCGGCGGTGCCGATGAGAACAAACACAAGGTCATGTTTGAGAACTTGACGCCGCTCTTCCCCAACGTGCAGATGAAGCTGGAACGTGAAGTCAAGGGTGACGAAAAGAACAACGAAAACATCACCAGCCGCATCATCGACATCATCGCGCCCATCGGCAAAGGCCAGCGCGCCCTGATCGTAGCCCAGCCCAAAAGCGGTAAAACCGTGATGATGCAGCACATCGCCCACGCCATTTCGGCCAACTACCCCGACAGCTACTTGATGGTCTTGCTCATCGACGAGCGGCCAGAAGAGGTGACCGAGATGCAGCGCACCGTCAAAGGCGAAGTCATTGCCTCCACCTTCGACGAGCCCGCCGCCCGCCACGTGCACGTCGCCGAAATGGTGATCGAGCGTGCCAAGCGCCTGGTGGAACTGAAAAAAGACGTGGTGATTTTGCTGGACTCCATCACCCGCCTGGCCCGCGCCTACAACAACGTCGTGCCTAGTTCTGGCAAAGTGCTGACTGGCGGCGTAGACTCCAACGCGCTGCAACGGCCAAAGCGCTTCTTGGGTGCCGCCCGTAACGTCGAAGAAGGCGGCTCGTTAACCATCATCGCTACCGCCTTGATCGACACCGGCAGCCGCATGGACGAGGTTATTTTTGAAGAATTCAAAGGCACTGGCAACTGTGAAATTCATCTGGACCGCCGTTTGTACGAAAAACGTGTGTTCCCAAGTATCCAACTCAACCGCAGCGGCACCCGTCGCGAAGAGCTGTTGCTCGCCCCCGAAATCCTGCAGAAAACCCGTATCCTGCGTCAGTTCATGTATAACATGGACGAGATCGAATCCATGGAAATGGTGCTCAAACAAATGAAGGCGACCAAGAACAATGGCGAGTTTTTTGAGATGATGCGTCGCGGCGGTTAATTCGTCGATTAATTCACCGATCAATTCGGCGGCCAGTTAATCAGAGCGTGTTTTAAAAGGTTGATTACCGGCTGGCACAGCCGGTGCAACGGGTACAGCAGCCGGTGCAGGCTGCTGAGCTACAGGTTCTGGCTTTGAAGCCTCCTTCAGCGCAGCAGTGAGAACATCAAAACTAGCGCGGCTTTCGCCCAATCGTGAAAAGTCCAAAGCAGTCATCCCGACATCATTTTTCAAAGCGATGTCTGCACCTTCATCAATCAGCAGTTTCACAGCACGAGCCGTGCCGTATTGCGCCGCCATCATCAAAGGCGTGGTTTTGTTGGGCGATTCGGTATCGATATAGGCGTGGTTTTCCAACAGCAGCTTGATCATCTCCACATGCCCGCCCGTGGCGGCGTAGTGCAGCGGCGTCCAGCCGGTTTTGTAGACGTCGGCGCCACGCGCGATCAGGCGTTTGGCAAACACGGTATTGCCTTTCAAAGCGGCCATCATCAGCGGGGTTTCGTCGTTTTTGCTGCGGGTATCCACCTTGGTACCCGACAAATCAAGCAGTGTTTTAGCCACTTTGAGCGAGCCTTCCATCAGCGCGATATGCAAACCGTGGCGGCCTTCGCTATCTAACGTATTAGCATCAAAGCCGCGAAACAGCACAGTGACCAAAGCGCCGTCGTTGTCGTTTTTGATAGCAGTGAAGAAATCGTCAATGGGTGCTGATATGGCTATTAAAGGAAACATGAGCGCAGCAAGAAATCTGCAAGTCCTTGTTTTTAAACGAAAATAACCAAACGATCCGTCACTCCCGCGAAGGCGGGAATCTAGGGTGGTACGCGTGGATTCCCGCCTTAGCGGGAATGACGAGATGAGGGCATTCGATAGTTTTCTCAAAGCATTCATAGCTCGCATCATGACACAACACCCTGAAACAAATTGTCAAAATTGCGACTGGTCACGCGCCCCACTTCTTCGACATCTAAGCCCTTAATTTCAGCAATCTTTTTCGCCACCCACGGCACGTAGGACGGGTTGTTCGTCTTGCCACGGTACGGCATGGGAGCCAAGTACGGGCTGTCGGTTTCAATCAAAATTCTATCCATAGGCACAAAAGCCGCGACGTCGCGCAGGTCTTGCGCGGATTTGAAGGTCAAAATACCTGAAAACGAGATGTAAAACCCCAAATCCAGCGCTGCACGGGCGACTTCTGCCGTCTCGGTGAAGCAATGAAACACGCCGCCCGCAGATTTTGCGCCCAAGTTTCCCTCAGTTTCGCCCTCTTCGTGCAAAATCGCAATCGTATCCGCAGACGACGCGCGGGTATGGATCACCAGCGGCTTCTTCACCGCCTGCGCCGCGCGGATATGGGTGCGAAAACGCTCACGCTGCCATGCCATGTCGGCCACGGTACGGTCGCCGAGTCGGAAATAGTCCAAGCCCGTCTCACCAATCGCCACCACACGCGGCAAGCCAGCGCGTTGCACCAGGTCGTCTAACGTCGGCTCTCTCAACTCCTTACCCGGCTCGTCACTCGCCTCATTGTCCGGATGCACCCCCACCGTCGCCCAGAAGTTGTCATAACTCGTCGCCAAGTTGTGCACCGACTCAAACTCCTCCATCGTCGTACAAATGCACAAAGCCCGCGTCACCTGCGCCTCCGCCATCGCGGTGCGGATTTGCGGCAGCTGGGAGATCAGCTCAGGAAAGACGAGGTGGCAATGGGAGTCGGTGAACATGGGAGTCGGGTATATTTAGGGAAAATCGTTTATTTAGAGGCTATATATGGCTATAGCCAGCGTATTTATTGCTTTAATAGCACTATTATTTATCGTGTTTTGCGTTAACTTTTCGCCGTCATCACCTGCTGCGCGCCGCTCACCAGCGCTTCCAGCATCAAACCAGCATTGAACGGGTGTTCTACCGTTCTGGCGGTGGCTGACAGGGTTTTGTGCCAACCAGCCAAGGCCGAATAAGTAGGCAGATTTGCCATTGCGGGAAGGTCTGCTGATTTAAAGAAACGCGGTTCTGCGCCGGATTTGGCCGCCATCAGGTCGTGGCAGAGCTTTTGCTGGGCGTCAAGCAGGTCGGCCGGGAGCCAGTTGGAGACCAAGGCTACGTCACCCTTGGCCATGGCTTTGGGGAAGGCTTGCCAATCTGACGGATTGCGGCCGGAATTGGCGAAGTTCAGCGCATCGGCGGGGCGGCCACCGGCGGCGCGTAACAAGGGCTCGGCATCGGCTTTTTTTATGCCCTGCTGTGCCATCCAACTTAAAGATTCTGCGTCTTGTGGCCAAGTCATCGTATGGGTCAAACAGCGGCTGCGAATAGTCGGTAAAAGCTGATGAGCGGCTTCGCTGGCGAGGACGAATTTCAGGTCGCCCGGTGGCTCTTCCAGTGTTTTCAGCAGCGCGTTGGCTGTTATGTGGTTCATACGCTCTGCTGGGTAGACCAACATGGCTTTGCCGCGACCCCGACCTGCGGTGCGCTGGGCGAACTCGACCGCGTCGCGCATGGCGTCGATGCGGATTTCTTTGCTGGGTTTGCGTTTTTTGTCGTCGATATCGGCCTGCGCCTTCTCAGACAATGGCCAGCCCAGCTCCAACATCACCGTTTCTGGCATCAAAATACAGAAGTCGGTGTGGCTGCGCACGTCGATGGCGTGGCAGCTGGTGCAGGTGTTGCAGGCGCCGTGCTCAGTCGGCGCATCGCACAGCCAAGCGCGGACGAGTTGCAACGCCAGCTCGTATTGCCCCAAACCAGACGGACCCTGCAGCAGCCAAGCGTGGCCGCGCTGTTTGAGCAGGGTGTCGGTTTGCGCGGCGATCCACGGCGCGGGGGGCTTGGTGGCGACAACGGTTTCTTCAGCGACAGCTTCTGATGCTTTCATGCCAGGAACCCTCTAGATTTGACCGCTGCCAGCACGTCACGCCAGACCGCTTCACGGCTCTGGTTGGAATTGATTTTGGCGAAACGGGATGGGCTGTCGTCCATGCGCTTTTGGTAGCCAGCGGCAACTTGGCGGAAGAATTCGACCGGCTGGGCTTCGAACTTATCGGGCACGCGGGCACCGGCGAGGCGTTGGGCGGCGATTTCAGGCGGCAAATCAAACCAGATGGTCAAATCAGGCTGGCGAATCGTTTCCTCATCATTTTTACCGGTAAAATTGGCATCTAGCCAACGTATTTGTTGCGTCCACTGCTCTAAAGTTGATAGCGTTTTGAGGTCAAACCCACGCCCACCGCCTTGGTAGGCAAAGGTGGCGTCGGTGAAGCGGTCGCTCAAGACCACGTCCCCCCGTGCCAAGGCCGGCTCAATCACCAGATTCAAATGGTCACGCCTGGCTGCAAAAACCAGAAACGATTCGGTCAGCGCGTCCATCGCGTCGTTCAAAATCAACTGGCGCAACTTTTCAGCCAAGGGCGTGCCGCCGGGTTCGCGGGTTTGGATCACGTTTTTAGCGACTTTTGAATCGCCGTATTGCGTCTTAAATGCGGCGACCAAGGCGTCGATATGCGTTGATTTTCCAGCGCCGTCTATGCCCTCAAAGCTGATGAAAAGTCCCTCTTTCACGCTTGTCATCTTATTTACCCCGAATGTACTTGTTGACCGCCCGATTGTGCTCTTCCAGCGTGTCGCTGAACTGGCTGGCACCGGTGCCATCACCCTTGGCGACAAAATACAGGGCGCTGCTGGGCTTGGGCTGCACAGCGGCTAACAGCGCGGCTTTGCCGGGCATGGCAATGGGGGTGAGCGGCAGGCCGGTGCGCATGTAGGTGTTCCACGGGTTGTCGTCTGCCTTGGCACTCAGCCAGTTGCCGTCGTAGTCTTTGCCTTTGGCCGGGCCTGCGCCGTAGGTGACCGTGGGGTCGGTTTGTAGCGGCATGCCCATCCGCAGGCGGTTGTTAAAGACACTGCCCACCATGTCGCGGTCAGCCTTGCTGCCGGTTTCTTTTTCGACGATGCTGGCCAGCGTCAACGCGTCGTCCATGGATTTCAGCGGGGAATCGTTGGCGCGCATCTCCCACGCGGCTACCAAATTTTTGTTCATGGCCTGCAGGGCGCTTTTTAAAACGACCAAGTCGCTGCTGCCTTTGGTGTAGGTGTAGGTATCTGGGAAAAAGCGGCCTTCGGGTTTCAAGCCCGGTTTACCCAGCTTTTCCATGATTAAATCAGCCGATAACCCACGTGTTTCCTGCCTAAGGTGCTCTGCTTTTGAGAGTGCATCACGCACCTGAGAAAAAGTCCAACCTTCCACCAAGGTCACCGTTTTGAAAGCCTGATCGCCACTGACCAATTTTTTCAGCAAGCTGCGCGGCGTCACACCCGCTTCTAATTCGTAACTACCAGCCTTGATTTTGCGGGCATCGCCTGAGAGGCGAAACCACAGCTGCAGCAAATTAGGCTGGGTTTGTACACCCGCTTCGACGACCTGCTGGGCGACGGTTTTTCCTGTGTTGGACTTATCCAAGGTGAACTCAACCGTAGAAAACGCCAAACTCAAAGGCTGATGCACCCACCACGCCAGCGCACCCGCGCCAGCTGCGGCAAACAGGCCTATCAGCGCGATGAGGGTGAGCAATCTCTTGAACATGGAACATTGACCTTTATTTAATAAGCAGGATTGACTGTACGCTGAATAATTTACCTGAATGACGATGATAATTCACCTATGCAGCTAGAAAACTCGAAAAATACACTATTACCTTCTGGCGTCGCCAAACTTGAACATTTGGGCGTGATTCGCGTCACGGGTGCAGATGCCGCGTCGTTTCTGCAAGGCCAGCTGACCAACGATGTGGTGCTTTTAGGCATAACTGAGTCACGTTTGGCGGCTTTTTGCTCCGCCAAGGGGCGCATGCAGGCGTCGTTCACCATCATCAAGTGTGCGCCTTTGGATGCCACACAAGCGACACATGACATTTTGATGATTTGCAGCCACGATATTTTGGCGCCCACTTTGAAGCGTTTGAGCATGTTTGTGATGCGGGCGAAAGCCAAGTTGACGGATGCAACCGCTGAATTCAACATCTACGGGGTGACTGGCGACACTCTATTATCAATAGCACCTCAGACAATAAATACGCCGGCTATCGCCACTTTTGGCACCTTATTTTTAATTGCTTTACGCCCTGCACTGGGGCAAAGCCGCGCCTTGTGCCTCGCACCTGTGGGCGATGCTGCTCCTGTAGGTCATGCGCTACCTACAGAGCTGTGGCACTGGGGCGAAGTGCAGGCCGGCATTGCCACCATCACAGCGCCCATCGTTGAAGCGTTTGTGCCGCAAATGCTGAATTACGAGTCGGTAGGCGGGGTGAACTTCAAAAAAGGCTGTTACCCGGGGCAAGAAGTGGTGGCGCGGAGCCAGTTTCGCGGTACTTTGAAGCGACGCGCTTTTGTGGTTCAAATTGACGCTACAGATACGCAACCCTTTGTCAGTCAAGAGATTTTTCACGATTCGGATGCTGAACAACCCTGCGGAACGGTGGTGCAAGTAGCCAAAAACCCAAGTTCGGATCCCAATGGCGGCTATTCGGCGATTGTATCGATGCAGATCTCCGCAAGCGCGGGCGGGAAGCTGACTTTGGGGGCCGCAAACGGGGCAAATATTACGTTGTTGCCACTGCCCTACCCTTTGCTTGAGGATATTTAGCGGCTAAAAGCTGAATCGTTGAAAAATGTCATGCCGACAGTGTTGAGGTGACGCAGAATGGCCTCATGGACACATCTTTTGGCCAATCGTCTGCTTCATCGACTGGTTTAACCGAGGCCGAGGCATTGCGACTATTGACGCAGGACGGGGCCAACGAACTTCCCCACAAGCCACCGCGTTCGGTGTGGCTGATCTTTTTCATGGCGATGGGTGCCTGACGGATTTCAAAACACCAGGTGTTGACACGGCAAAGCGCGACGGTTGAAACCCTGGGCTCCGCCACGGTGCTGTGTACCGATAAAACCGGCACCCTGACGATGAACCGCACGGCTTTGGCCAAATTGCGCATGTTTGGCTGGCAAGCGCAGATAGCAAAACCCCGTCACCCGTTCTGCCTGAGCTGCACGAACTACTGGAATACGCCATGCTGGCCAGTGAAAGCCGCCCGACCGACCCGATGGAGCCGGCCATCGTGGAACTGGGCGGGCAGCATCTGCAAGGAACAGAGCGCCTGCACCCTGAGTCCCACCGTTTTGGGTTTGACTGTCGCCAGCGGCTTGCTCAGTTACGTTTCGGTGCTTCTGGTACGACGCTGTAAGATATTTAAAGCAACTTAAACATCTCAATGTGCAGCACGCCTACTTCATCAAAAGGCAAGCCACGCTCGGTAAACCCCTGTTTTGAATAGAAATTTATAGCACTGCACTGTGCGTGCAGGACGATTTCTGCGTCGCCACGTGACTTGGCAGCGGCCATCAACGTGTTCATGATG